>JAISWZ010000698.1 GCA_031270945.1 Clostridiales bacterium
TTGAAATATGTGGCAATGCAGTTCTTTATTTCAACGCATTTGATATTGATGAGATGATAATACGTGTTATGCAAAGCTTTGATAAAAGCATTGTGGCAGGACTTAAGGTTCAAATGAAAGAAAGAATAGAACACATAAGCAATAAGCAGTTCGGTTCTTTGGAAAATATTATAGAATTAATTCTATATGGAGATTAAGAGCATATCTCAAAATTAATGGAGCTGTACAGGGTTACTGCTCTTGTCGGATCCTGCTAAAACTTTCGACGTTGCGATTTCTGCAATTCAGCGATAGATTATCGTGCGAAATTCTTGAATAATTAGTATAGCACAGGCCGTTGCTGGCCTGGACGGCTAGATAGGTACCCCGTTTTTATGAAGAGCCTGAAAAAGGTTGATTTCTGGGGATTCTTGAATCCTGCTCCTTCTCGCTTTTTCCTGCGGCACTTGGCGAGACCGCCAACAGTTGCCCAGCGTCTGCTTCTAGTCTGAACTTCGTGGAGCTGCCCCAATTAACCCACTGGTAGTTGACTTGCCATAGCCACTTAGGGTATAATTCCTGTATATGAACGAAGTGAACAGGAAAGGAAAAGGCTAATGGATATCGTGGCAATCACCAAGGGCTTTAGCAAGTATGTCAGAGGCATCCTGAGCGACAGCGTGCTTGACAGCCTGAACCAAGAAGGGCACACCGCAAGCATGCACTCTGTAATCATGGATCTGGACGCTGGCCTTAGAGCGTATTTTAACGAAGAGCACAACAGATGCATGCTAGGGATTATGTCCGACATGGCTGTGCGCGACGCTTGGGGGAGGTGCTTGCATGAGAAACCAAAAATGCTTCAAAGATGAAGAAACTGAGATCTTGAAGTCAAATTCTTGCGTAAAGAATGAAACTGAAAGAACGGCGACGCTCAGTGAAGACTTCAATGGGGGACTTGGAATATTTATAAGAAAGGATCACGCAATCAGCCATATTGAGGAAATATGGTTTAGCGCCAAAATGCTTGGAAAAACCTGAGTAAACGCGATGGTTGCTCAAATCGCAAGAAAGCTGAAGAGGGCAACTTCACGGACAAACTGGTTGGAATGAATCACAGGAAAGCTGAAACCTCGCTAGGCGTAGTGGCAAGGATGGAAGAGGATCTCCAGCTACTCAAGGATTGGTGCGAGTTTGAATCAAAGTAGTTTAAGCCATTTGAGTTTATCTGTTTGGTGTTTGTTACGGATGAATCCCATGTATGTATTTGAGATATAATTTTTTATTAGCTAAGACTTTCAAACTGGCAGGGCTCAATCGCTTTTTGCTCATCATCCCATATGTGAACAAAAACAGTTCTTATGGATCAGTTGTGTCAGTTCTTTTACTGACACAACTCTTAATAGATTCGAATGAAAATCAGATGTCTTCTTGTTATTCATAATCCATTGCATCTACCTCGCTGATCGGCTAAAAACGGGAGCAAATGGCAGTCTAGAAATCTAGATTTTTAACCTTGAGTAATATATGTGTTTATTGTCAGGCCACAATATGGATTAGTACTTCACGTCAGACCCCCAGCGCCCCGAATGCGGATGCAGCAGTGCCGAACGGGGCACACTTAGCTCCACCTGAACATGTACAAGGTGATCAACATTGAAGACGTATACGAGGCTTCTACAACCACCTACGGGAATCACAAGGATCCGTTTGATTAAGTGCGGTTTCAGATGAAAAAGAGGCAAGATGAGCTGAAATCCTTAATGCCCATACACCCAGTAACTCCTCATTCAGCACTTAGGGGTGAGTAATTATTTTGGGGAAATATGGAAATTAAAATATAGAAATTAACAGCTTAGCTAAATTTATGATGCATATATTTACATTTTGCCAGATTCCTTAAATTCGGACTTCTCTAAAATTCGACAATTCCCTAAAAACGTTAGAACAATTCATCAGACCATGGTGAAGGTGACATTCTATATTCCAACCTGGTTTATTGTTTAATATATGATTTTATGCGATGTGCTGGTACTCCGCCATAAATTGAATACGACTCTGTGCTTTGCAATAATACTGCCCCTGCAGCGACAATAGTATTATCCACTAAGTGTATGTTGCCTAAAATGGTACAACCTACACAAAGTATACAATCATCACCTATTTGAGGTGCTTTTTTCTCGAAATCATCTATTCTATTAATCTCAAGTGATTATCGATTAGTATAAAATAATTTGAAAGAAAATTTGCCATTATAAAATCCATGTTGCACTCAAACTTTATATATTTAACACCAATTTAATGCGTTGCGGATTTTGTCGAATCGATCTTGGCGCTCCTGGCTGCCCCAAAAAAACTGGTTGCTTTTTCAAGCGGATAAGTGTACAATATAGAAGAACTGTAGGAGCCTACAAGAACTCAAATTTAAGGAATGTGGTTTGCCATGGCTAAATCAGGCACAGGAAAACACACTCTGGAGCGCATTCGCGGAAAAGTACAGGTTGGATCATCCGGGCGAGCGGATTACCATAGAAATAACACCACGTCCGTACAACGTAATACTGTCAAGCGGAAGGGCGGATACTAAGCATTACCAGGTTCGCAACCATAAACATGTTGTCCTTTACGATACGGCCAAGGAGTTCTTCCCAAAGTCCATACACAGAGCAGCCTTGTTTCCGGGCACTTTATCGAGTTGTTCATAGATATCGACAAGCCGTCAAGCTACAGAAACAGCTTGAGCGTGCTTCAGAAGCATTTTTTTGTCCCCCGACTCGAAAGCGGCAATTAACAATCCGTCCACCCAAGACACGCGCGCACGGTCGGAATCTGCCGATGGAAAAATTAATACTATCCGCGAATCAGTAAATCGTAATGCATATAATTCATAAATTGTCATAAACATGCATTTACCATAGAAGCGATAAGAATTTTTTTGCGACAAAGTTTATTCTTGGCATATTCCAATATTAAGTTTCAAAACTAACTGAGTATTATTTATTTACGCCAGAGCTTGGCGCGTGTATCGAATTCATTTCGTACTAAATTAACTAAACATCGATTTTGGCGGGCGGATGCAAATTACGCATACTTCGGCGTTATCGGCAATGCCTTCCAGCGAGCTTATGAAAAACCAGATTTCTTGAGACATCCTAAGCGCCTTGTTGTGCGGGATTTTCCTTTTAACCTCGCACACGAAGGTCTTGGTGCCCGTCCATTTGTTTTCAAGATCCAGCTTGGAAACTTCAGTTGTTGAAAAATGCTCGTATACGGCGTCTTCTCCGTGGCCAGGCTCAACATAGCAGTGATACTTGTGAATGTCTGGGTCGTACTTGATTTTCACGCCAGCCTGTTCCTCGGCGTCATCAAGCCCGTCGCTTCCGTCCTCTTTCTTCTTTTCCTTGATGTCGGGCTGAGCTCCCGGACGGTGGGCCAGGCGGACGCTCTGCTTCATTTCCCAGCTGAAGTATTCACGCAGCCTCTTTAAGATGTCGCGGTTGTCCCCCTTTGTGCCGATAACGAAGTCGATGCCGCGGCTGACAAGGGCTTTTATCGAAAGCTCCTGGAAGTTGAGGGAGTCAGCCGTGACAACATAACGCTCCTCGCCGTCCAGCTTGGCAATGATGTGCGCAAACGAGCTGATCTCGTTTGACTTCTCCTTTATGAATTCGTGAAAGCGGAAGCGCTGATCGTCCCAATCGAGAAAGCTCATTGTGGAAAATTTCTCAACGGTGGTTCCGTCCTTGAGTGTTCTTCCTGAGCCGCGCGAGACCTTGCCGTCCAAAATGCCGATCTTCTTGCCTACCCGGTTGCTTATGTCCAACCCGCGCTTAATGCACATGCGCTTGACGCAGCCTGAGATGAGGTCTGAAAACAATTCGATGGCTGCGCAGTCTTCCTCGCTGAAAGCCCTCTGAAAGGTGTCGTGCGAGGCCGCACTGTCCGCAAAGCTCTGATAATGCTCCTTGAAGTCAGCTAGCCTCTTTTTCATGAAAGTCCCTATCATGTTCCAGTTGGTGGCGCCTGAGCATATCGCAAAGGCCCGCTTATCGGTCGAAATCAGACCACCTAATTATCCATTTAATGATAGGTCTGCATAATATTTATTTGCTAATTACCGACATCTATTGGTGGCTACGCCCAAATATCAT
>JAISWZ010000699.1 GCA_031270945.1 Clostridiales bacterium
GCGCTCATACACCAGAATGGCTATAGATATTTCTGGCTCCTGCAATGGCATGTGCCCCTACTGCTCAACTGGCCGCCTCAATCGCCGCCAAGGCTCCCCTGTGCCAGGCCGCCACATGACGCTTCATGAGTTCACCTCTCTGCTGGATGATCTCACGCGCCGCAAAATACTAGAGCCTTGCAGCATAATTGATCTATACAACTGGCATGAGCCTTTGATGAGTCCGCATTTTGTTGCAATAGCCCAATATCTCTCGCGAAGCGATTTTGAGTATACTGTAAGCACGAACGCCTCACTAGCCAGGGCATTCCATGAAGCTGATGATCTTCGCGGCTTGACTGCCCTGATATTTTCAATGCCAGGATTCAGCCAAGACTCTTATGATCGTGTGCATGGCTTGTCATTCCCATCTGTGCTGGACAACATCAAGTCAATGCTAAGCAATTTTAGGATGCACGGCTTCAAGGGCGAGGCTAAAATCGCTTTTCATGTTTATCAGTTCAACATTGGTGAAATCAAGCCAGCAAAGGCCTTCGCCGAAACATTGGATCTGGGGTTTTACCCGTTCTTTGCCATCCCTGCGGAACTGGACACTTGCATTGATTACAACCTCGGGCGTCTGCCAGCCTCGATGCTTGACGCGTTCAGTCGCGATCTGATGCTTTTTTACATCAAGGACTTGCTGCGGCAGCGTCCAGCAGATTACGTCTGCAATCAAAGCCGCTTTCTTGCTGTGGACGAATTCGGAATGTTGCTCCTCGGCTGCTGCGCGGACTCCCACTCTCGTTATGCCGCTGAAACGTATGTTTTGGGAGACATCCGCAAAATGTCACTAGATGAGATCAAGCTGAGCAAAGAGCGCGCCAAGTCAAGCGAAACATGCAGACTTTGCCAAGAGTCGCGCTCTGACTATCTAGGCGGCATATGCGGCAAGAAATTGGTAGACGAACTTGGCGGAATCGATATATAGCGCCTGCTGCCATGCGGCGGCCTTGAAGGCGTTTATATAGCCAAGAGCATATCCCTGATAAATCCGTGGCCTGGATTCGGCAAACGCGTCTGGCTTTCATGCGGATTTTTAAGACATGCTCTAAACCGAAAGGAGGCCTATGCCTAGATGTCATCTCTTTACTTAAGCTCCTCTGAAAAAAGCCTGCTGGCGAATGCCATTGCCGCCTTCGAGAGCAAAGATTCCAAGAACTATGCTTTCTTGCCGGCAATTAGCTTCGAAGCCTGCACTTGCCAAGGCACCTGTGACGGCAGAACAAGCAACGGCGGCTGCACATGGGGTTGAGCCTTTAGCTCATCAAGCCCCAAAGGCTTGGTGGCACCCCTTAGCTTCTTGCCAGGAAGCACCCCTCTTGCGCTCTGACATCGATGTCTGTCTTTGCCGCTCGACTCTGAGGCTTTAGCTTCGCATAAGCCTTACAGAGCGCAAACATGCTTAATGAACTGCGCGTGGCTTGCCCTGTCTCGACGTTCGAGAGATTAGAATGCCACCGCAGAGCGAGACGAACCAAATCCTCAAAGGCCAAGAGCCTGTTTGCGAAGGCTGTTGCCTTATCGAGCAGCGCCATAGTTATACGGCCAAAGAGATGGCTCTTCTCAGCTTCAAAAACTTATGGGGAAAACACATTTAGGCGTCCTTGATTGATATTGAAAGACTTGCCAACATCCAAGCGCTTGCATAAGCGAGGCAATGTATTTCAGCTTTTGAGAATATGCCATGTGTTTTCCCATTTCCCTGAATATGGATTGCGTCGGTTTATGATCGCTAAACAAAACCAGTGTATGTGCGCATACATCTTTTTTTGGAGGCTAAATTTGGATTATCAAAATGAAAACAAAACCATTATGCTGATTGTCACAGAAAACTGTAATTTGCGTTGCTCTTATTGTTACGAGGAAAACAAGACTTTTAGAATGATGGATTTCAAGACTGCCAAATCTGTCATTGACAAGGAATTCGCTGATGATTCGACTTACAGAAATGGAGAGATCGAGCTTTTCGGAGGAGAAGCTTTTCTTAACTTTGATTTGATAAAAGAGATTTATGATTATGTTGACAGTACATATCCAAACATAACATTTTCAACCACAACAAACGGCACATTAATCCACAGTGACCTGCAAGATTGGCTATATGAAAGACGAAAGAAATTTTTGTGCACCCTGAGCTTGGATGGCCCAGAACAAGTGCACGACAAAAACCGCGTCTTCCATGATGGGACCGGAAGCTTCAATTCCATCGATTTCTCCTTCTTTCGCGAAACCTGGCCAGGCTGTTCAGTAAAAATGACAATTTCTCCAGACTCTATCTCAAATTTATTTGAAAGCGTAGTATTCACGGAAGAGCTGGGCTTTGACTGCATGGCAACTTTCGCTTCTGGAGTCAAATGGAACTTATCAGAAAACCTGGATGACCTAGTCCGAAACCTAAGTGGTTTAGCCAAGCGTTACAGTGATGATCCCAGCCTAAAGATTTGCAGAATGCTCGACTTGGATCTTAGGTACCTGTTCTATCCATTCGATAATGATTTTCGATATTGCGGAGCTGGCGTAACAAAAAAATGCTATGACAGAAACGGCAACGCATACCCATGCCAAGGCCTTTCCCCACTGACGATAGGCGCGAAGGCAAGCGACTACCTGAACCGGGACTTCAAGGACTTCACCCTTTCTGAAAAGAACCCTTGCCGGCTGTGCCGATGGGTTCGGCTTTGCCGTACCTGCTATGCCGCCAATTTCATGGAAACTAATGATCTTGAGATGAATGGCCACGAGATGTGCCTAATCAATCGCCTGTGCATTTTGGCAAGCGCCAAAATACAGTTTGCCCGCCTCATGAAAAAGGGCGCCGCATTCTCCGATGACGAGCAAATGGTTTTGAAAGCAGTGAGCATCATACAAGATCACATAATGGACGATGCTCTCGAGGCCGCAAAACGATAGAGGTGATTATCTACGCGCGATGCTTGCTTTTTCAAAAAGGAGGCGCACTACGCTCTTTTCTTTCCAGACACGCTTGACATTCGTAAGGCTGATAGCGGCTTGAAGCAGGCCATTGAAGCCATAGCCGCAGGAAAAGATGCTGGGCAAGCCGCGAAAGAGGGCATCCTCCCCGAATCATTTCGTGAAGCGTTCAAGCTTTTGGAAGAACTGCCAGAACAACCTGGAAGCAGCGCCAACTTTGACTGCGACAGCAGCCTCAACCAGCTGATTCTTTATATATCCTCAAACTGCAATATGGCCTGCCGCTATTGCTTTGAGCGAGGCTCAGCGGATAAAGGGCTTAGGAGCCTAGCCTTAAGCCCAGAAATGGCTTGCAAGGTAGTGGATCTGTTTTTTGCGCGATTTCCGCGCATCCGTTTCATCAAGTTCTTTGGCGGTGAGCCATTGCTTTATCCAAAGGTCATCGAGCAAGTTTGCGCCCACGCGGAAACCCTTTACCGCAGCTCATGCATTGCTTGCATGCCAGAGTTTATAGTCGTGACAAACGGAACAATAATGGATGAAAGAATAGCCGACTTCCTCGTTAGATATGATGTTCATGTGGTGTTCAGCCTGGATGGGCCGCCGCCTGTCAACGACGCGGCGAGAATCTATCCCAATGGAGCCGGATCAGCAGAACGCGTAATCAAAAACCTGCGCTATCTGCAGAAAAAAACAAAGGGAAAGCAGCCAGAAAGCATCAACGCAGCTTATTCATCAATCCATGAGCGCACAGGCTTGACAGTATCCGGATTGCTGAAATACATATCAGATGATTTAGGAATTCGAGATTCTCACATTGTTCCAGTGGACGCAGGATCAGCCCCGGATTTGCAGCTTTCAGGCACCGAATGCTTCGCGGAAGCTTTATCGGAGAGGTTGCATTCAGATGATGATCATAGCCGTTTTTGGATATTGGATGCCTTGAAAAAGAAAATCACGAAAAAAATCAGATCCAGCCCTCTTTTTTGCGAGGCGGGAGTAGCGAAGTTTGCTGTTGCCGCTGACGGTGGAGTTTACCCTTGCCAGATGTTCGCAGGCAACGCTGATTTCTTGATGGGACGCATCGATGAGCCTTTGTTTGACAACCCTAGGTTTCTGGATGCCCGGAAGCGCTTGGCGCAGCGTGATCGATTCAAAACGGCTCCATGCTCCGATTGTTTTGCAAGAAGGCTTTGCGTTGGATGCATTGGCGCCAACCTATACAGGACTGGCGACGCATATCGCCCTGATCCATTTCTTTGCGACTTGATTCGCGTTTGTGCCGAGCAAGTGATCTTGAAGATGGTTGACAGCGCTGGATCTTAAATATGTTCAAGGGAGAACGCATGAGAATTCACTTCATAAAAGCAGGTGACGATTTTGTTCTTTTCCAATGCGATGCATTGCGCATGTATCGAGTAAGCAAAGATACTAAGCGCATCATTGAGGGCCTGGCTTCAGAAGATGATATCAGGGAGCTGCGAAGCAATCCGGGGCGAATCCAATTCCAAGGCAGCCACGCCGCCGCTGCCCTATCCTCTGTCTCGCCAGCCAGGCAGCGAACTGTTGGAGAATACTTAGGGCTTACGCTAAACGTCAGCAATATGTGCAACATGGCATGCCGATATTGCTATGCCGAGGGAGGCACCTATCACTCTCCCAAGCGTCTTATGAGCAAGGAAACCGCAAGGTTGGCTGTGGATTTCTTCATGCGCCAACGCGGCAAAATAACAGACATTAAATTCTTTGGCGGAGAGCCCCTGCTTAACGTCCCAGTGATT
>JAISWZ010000007.1 GCA_031270945.1 Clostridiales bacterium
AGCTCATGCCACCTCAAAGGATCAAGGCAAGTAGTCGAGGAATTGCAGGAGCTTGTTTCTGTTAACAAGCTCAAGGAAAAAGTGGAGCTGTCTGGCACGTTCTGCCTGGGCAGATGCCAGGAAGGGGTTTGCGTTAAGGTTGGCGACAAGTTCTTTTCGGTTTCGCCTGGGACAACAAAGGACTTCTTTAACAAGGAAATACTGGGAGCTTAAGCATTAGGAGGCACATATGTCTGAATGCCTGCAGCTGAAAAAGTCCAACTGCAAAAATTGCTATAAATGCATAAGGCATTGCCCGGTGAAGTCCATCAGGTTTTCGGGAAACCAGGCGCACATAGTAAGCAACGAATGCATCCTGTGCGGCAACTGCTTTGTGGTTTGCCCGCAAAACGCGAAGCAGATCGTAGACAGCACCGAGAAGGCCAAAGTCTTGATCCAAAGCGGAGCGCCTGTTGTGGCAAGCCTGGCGCCATCTTTCATCGCCAACTTCGGCGCGGGGATACAGCCAATGAGGGAGGCCTTGATGAAGCTGGGGTTTGCGGACGCTGAGGAGACAGCCATAGGCGCTACGATAGTGAAGAGAGAGTACGAAGAGCTATTGAGGAAAGGCAGAAAGATCCTGATCTCTTCTTGCTGCCACAGCGTAAACCTGTTGATCCAAAAGCACTTCCCTCATGCCCTGCCATATCTGGCTGACGTGGTTTCACCCATGCAGGCCCATGCTCTGGACATCAAGAAACGCAAGGCGGACTCAAAGGTTGTCTTTATTGGCCCCTGCGTCGCGAAGAAGGATGAGGCGGAATATTACGGGATAGTTGACGCGGCGCTGACCTTCGAAGAGCTGGCCGCTTGGCTTCTTGAAAAGAAAATATTCTTGGAGAAATCCGCCGACTCAGATGACCGCTCCAGGGCCCGCATGTTTCCCGTAGCCGGAGGGATCCTGAAAACCATGAATTGCGACAGCCCTATCCACTCTTATCTTTTTATTGACGGAGTGGAAAATTGCATAGCGGCGCTTAGGGATATCGAGTCAGGAAAGCTGGGGCGCTGCTTTATAGAGATGTCGGCCTGTTCAGGAAGTTGCATAGGAGGCCCGGCAATGAGCAAGCGAAGGCTTCCCGTCAAGGATTTCATAGCCGTCTCCGCTTACGCAGGAGATCGCGACTTTGACGTTGAGCCTTTGCCTGACGGGTTTACCCAGAAGAGCATGACTCCTATAGCGAAGAAGCTACGGCCAGCCTCAAAAAGCGAGATCTCCGAAGTCCTCCGCCAAATGGGAAAGTTCAAGGCCTCAGATGAGCTCAACTGCGGCTCATGCGGCTATGACACCTGCAGGGACAAAGCCCTGGCCATATTTCAGGGAAAGGCGGATCTGTCCATGTGCCTGCCCTTTTTGAAGGATCGGGCCGAAAACTTCTCTGACAACATCATCAACAACTCGCCAAACGGGATTCTTGTGCTTAACGACAGCCTGGAAGTCCAAAGAATAAACCGTGCCGCCCTTGCGATTATCAACGCCAGAAGCGAAACAGACGTCCTGGGCGAGCCGGTTGTGCGGATTCTTGATCCAGCTGACTTCACGGAAGCAAGATCTTCCGGGGGAAGCGCAAAAAGAGCCTATCTAACTGAATACGGAAAGCATGTAGACCAAACTATCCTTTATGACGCCGAGTACAGGATAATCATCTGCTTCATGAAGGATGTAACAGATGAAGAGAATGACAGAGGCAAAAAGAGCGAGTTTGCCAGAAGGACAGTGGAGACGGCGGATAAGGTCGTCGACAAGCAAATGCGGCTTGTCCAAGAGATAGCCTCGCTCCTTGGAGAGACAGTGGCAGAAACAAAAGTGGCCCTAACCAGGCTAAAAGGGGCTGTGCTGGATGAGTGAGCGCAGCGCAAAACTATGCTCCAAGCTCTGCGCTGACATCGGGTATCGCACCATAAGCCACTTTGGCGAAGAGCTCTGCGGAGATACAATAGACGTGGCAGAGCAAGGCGAAAGCTCCGTGGCGGTCCTGGCCGACGGGCTTGGAAGCGGAGTGAAGGCTTGCATACTTTCAACCCTCACATCCAAGATCATCTCAACCATGATAGCCTCCGGCATGTCAATCGAAGACTGCGTTGAGACAATGGCGGCCACCCTCCCGGTCTGCTCCGTCAGGGGTGTTGCCTACTCCACTTTCACCATAATAAAGATAGACGGGAACAGGACAGCCGAGATCATTCAGTACGACAACCCAAAAGTGATCCTCTTGCGAAATTTTAACAACTGCGAGTATCCCATCCAAGAGGTGACCATCGGAGGCAAGCGGATCTTCAAGTCCAGGATTAGCCTCCAGATCAATGACATATTTGTCGCCATCTCAGACGGCTGCTCCCACGCAGGGATAGGGCTTTCCTATAACTGGGGCTGGAAAAGGGAAGAGATGATAGAGTTTCTGGAAGCGGTGAGCCTAGGCGGCTATACCGCAAAGACCATCTCAACCATCCTGATAGAAGAGATCGATAGGCTCTACGGAAGCAAGCCAGGCGATGACGCCAGCGTCTGCGCCATACACATAAGGGAACGGGTCCCAGTAAACCTGCTCCTTGGCCCTCCCTCAAACCGGGATGACTGTGGCCGGATGATGTCCCTCTTCTTCTCAAAAGAAGGCAAAAAGATCATTTGCGGCGGCACCACTTCAACCATAGCGGCCAAGCATCTAAACAAGAAGCTGATCACGTCCCTAGAGTACGTGGATCAGGACATCCCTCCAATCGCACAAATTGAGGGCGTTGACCTGGTTACCGAAGGCGTCATAACCCTGAACAAAGTGATCCTGCATGCCAGGAACTACCTGTCAAACAATGACCGCTACCTGGACTGGGGCCTGAATCGGGACGGCGCGTCCCTAATATGCCGCCTCCTGTTCGAAGAAGCCACCGACATCAACTTCTTTGTGGGCAGAGCCGTGAACCCGGCGCACCAAAGCCCGGACTTGCCCATAAGCTTCAGCATAAAGATGAACCTGGTGGCGGAGCTGTCGGATTGCTTGAGAAAGATGGGGAAAAGGATCAAGGTCAGCTATTTTTAATTGAATATAGAGTTCTGTAATGATCTTGAATAAAAAGGAGCTTGAATGCGAAAATTTGACACAAAAGTCCAGCATTTGAAATACAAGATCTTAACCGAAATGGCCAGGCTAGAATGGAGCGGCAAGCTCCTGGAAAGCCTCCTTGGCATACCGGAAACCATAGTGCCAGGAAACACCCCGACCATGCGGTGCTGCGTCTACAAGGAAAGAGCCATCGTTTCAGAAAGGCTGAAGCTGGCTATGGGCGGGGACAAGAACAACCCCAACGTAATCGAGGTCATCGATATCGCGTGCGATGAGTGCCCGATGGGCGGATATGAGGTCACAGGCGCTTGCCGTGGCTGCCTTGCCCATAGATGCGAGGATGTCTGCAGACGTGGCGCCATATCCTTTGACAAAAGCCACTCAGCCGTCATCGACAAGGACAAGTGCGTGGAATGCGGGCTTTGCTCAAAGGTTTGCCCCTATAGCGCCATCATAAACCATAAGCGCCCATGCGAGCTTTCATGCAAAGTAAAGGCGATTAGCATGAGCGACTCTTTTTCCGCCCAGATCGACAATAGCAAGTGCGTTTCCTGTGGCGCGTGTGTGTACCAGTGCCCATGGGGCGCCATCATGGATAAGTCGTTTATCCTCAACGCTATAGACATCTTGAAAAAAGGGGCGAAAGCCTATGCCGTCGTAGCCCCTTCTATCTCAAGCCAGTTCACGTACGCCAAGCTAGGCCAGGTCATCGCCGGAATACGAAACTTAGGCTTTCACGCTGTAGTGGAAGCGGCGCTTGGCGCTGACATGGTTGCGCACATGGAGGCGGCTGAATTGGCTGAAAAAAAGTTTCTTCTAAGCTCATGTTGCCCCGCCTTCGTTGATCATGTAACTAAAGAGCATCCAGCCTTGCTCAAGAGCGTTTCAAAAACCCTTTCCCCCGCCGCCACCATCGCCAAATTTATCAAAAATTCGGATCCGGAAGCCAAGGTCATCTTCATAGGCCCTTGCACAGCCAAGAAGATGGAGTTTCAGAAAGAGCAAGTCAGGCCATTCATTGATTGCGTCTTGACCTTCGAAGAGCTCCAGGCCCTCTTTGACAGCAAAAGCGTTGACATAGCTACTCTTGAGCCGGAAGCCCTTGACAACGCCTCCTACTTTGGCCGCATATTCGCCAGAAGCGGAGGGCTTTCCGAAGCCGTGGCCCAAGCGCTGAAAGAAAGAAACATAGACTTTGACCTAAAGCCTATCCCCTGCGATGGCATAGAAGAATGCCGCACGGCCTGCATGAAGGCCGCAAGAAATATCCTCCCCGCCAACTTTATCGAAGGTATGGCCTGCGTCGGCGGCTGCATAGGCGGCGCGGGGTGCCTGACCCATGGAGAGAAAAATAGGCGCGAGGTCGACAAGTATGGAAGGGAAGCATTAGAGAAGAAAATTGGGGACGCGATTAGCGTTCTGTCACTTTCGAATAAAACTTAAGGTTTACCCCCCCAGGCGGGCGGCGTAGCCGCCCGCCTGGGGGCAAAAAACCAAAGGCGCAAAACGCGTGAGCGTTTT
>JAISWZ010000099.1 GCA_031270945.1 Clostridiales bacterium
CAGCTGTGGCTACGCTATACTGGACTTGCTGGAGCCCCATCCGGTATACCATTGTATCTATGATGTCTCCTGTGGAGTAGACTTGGGCGGACAGCATGTTGTAGATTTGGTCAAAACCGGCGTTCAAGACGTTTCCCAGGGCTAGGACTGTCATAAGAACTATGATAGGCAATATGCCTGGGAGGGTGACATGAAGCGTCTGCTTCCATCTGCTGGCGCCATCCATAAGCGCGGCCTCATACAGCTCAGGATCAATGCCTGTGAGCGCGGCCAGGTATATGACAGTGCCAAACCCGAACTCCTTCCAGACATCCGAGATGACCATTGTATAGGGGAACCATTTCTCGTCTCCCAAGAAATAGATGGGCTTGAGGCCTAGGGTTCTGAAGAGCATGCCTACGATTCCTTCAGACGGGGAAAGTATGTCGATTAAGACGCCGGAGAGGATGACCCAGGACAAGAAATGGGGCAAATAGATGATCGTCTGGATAAGGCGTTTCGGAGTCTTGGCCCTGACCTCATTTAGCATCAGGGATACGGTGATCGGGACAATCAAGCCTGCCACGATCTTCATAAGCGCTATGGTCAGGGTATTATAGAGCACCTGCATGGTATCAGGCATTGACAGCACATACTTGAAGTTGTCCAGCCCTATCCAAGGGGACTTGAAGACGCCCAGGCTTGGTATGAAGTTTTGGAAGGCCATGACTATGCCGCCCAAAGGGATGTAGCTATAGATAAAGACTATTATGACGCAGGGAAGCAGCATTAGGTAAAATGGCGCTTCCCTTTTGAGAAGAGCTGCCTTTCTCGCCCTCACGGCTATTCACCGCTTACCGCTTTTGACCACTGGTTTACCTCATCCGTGATCTGATCTCCGCCCAGGCGCTTCCACTCTGTTACGAAAGTATCAAAGGACTCTAGAGGGGCACCCATGATGATCTTTGTGAAAAGCTCGTTTTCCATTTTGCTCAGATCTGTTGCGCCTTTGACCAGGTTTGAGCCTTTGCTTGCCATGGTCTCGGTAGGCGCTCCATAAAAGCCGTTATAGAAGTATAGGTTGTTCTTCTCGTAGCCATTAAGGACTGCAAAGGAGCTTTCGCGGCCATAGATCGCGGACATTGACCAGTCTCCGCTTTCGGTGCTTCCGTTTACTACGTTAGACACCTTTTCAAAGTTGGCCTTTTCCATAGGAGTGAGCTTGGAGGTGTCGCCTGAATCCAGGGATGCTATTATGTTCAAATGCATATCCAGGTTTTGGTACAGCTTCTCACTCATGATCGTCGCGTACTTGAAGAACTGGATGCCATCGCTAGACTCCCAGAACCGGCCTGGATCGGCGTTCGGGCCATAGACTTTATCGTAGAACAGGTTTAGCATCTTAATCGCGGCTTCGGGGTTTTTGCAGTTCTTGTTGACAACCAGGTATTGGCTTACAGGTATGTCTACCGCGCAAAGGGCTGGCTGGCCATCTCCGGAAACCAGGGGATACGCTACCCAATTGGCGTTAGGATCGTTGTCTTTGCTGCCGTTGAGAGGCCATGCGGGGTTCCACATCATTCCCATTTCAATGCCTATGCGTCCGGCGCTGGTATACTCCGCGACTTTGCCGCCGTCCTTGGTTCCGAACTCTGGATCAAAGTAGCCTTTTGCGAAGAATTCCTGGAGCTTGGCCAGAGCGACTTTGGTTTCCGGCTGTATGGATCCGTATGCCAAGGATCCGTCCGC
The DNA here is from genome assembly GCA_031270945.1 of Clostridiales bacterium. Taxonomy (GTDB): domain Bacteria; phylum Bacillota; class Clostridia; order Lachnospirales; family WQUN01; genus JAISWZ01. The sequence continues at coordinate 1,729 of JAISWZ010000099.1, forward strand.
CTGCTCGATCCAGGTGCCAGGATAGGCGTGATATGCGAAGAACAAGCCGTCAAGCCCGCCAAAGGTGTCTATGATCTTGTTTGTGACCGCTATTCCGTATGTATCAGCTGAGCCGTTTCCGTCCGGATCCTTGTTCACAAAGGCGTCAGCAATGGCCATAAGGTCATCTACCGACTTTGGCGCTGAAAGGTTCAGCTTATCCATCCAGTCTTTGCGAATCCATATGACAGCTGTTTTATCCAATCCAGTAACCGCGTTGTAGGGAAGAGCCATGAGCTTTCCGCCAAATGTGGCAGATCCAAAGGCGATGTCAGAAACCGGCCTAATTTGCTTGGTCAGATCTGTGGCGTAAGTGTCAAACAGGCCTCCAAGCTCGATTATCGTCTCGACCGGAGAGTCAACCAGCAATTGAAGCTGCTTCATGTCCACCAGGAATATGTCAGGCAGATCGTTTGTCGCTATCATGGCGTTGATCTTTTCAACCTTCTGCTGATCTGGTATGGACCACTTGTACTCGATGTTTATTCCAAGCTCTTCTGCATAGGCCTTGATGTAGTCGTTGCTCTCATAGCTTTCCCCGTCTTTGTACTTGATTGTGTCGTCTACTATAAGAACCGAAGAGATGGTTACAGGCGGATCGTACTTGCCTTTGGGATCAGCTGGGGCCGCTGGCTGGGCGGCAGCGCCGCCGCTCTGAGGCGCCTCGCTTTGAGGCGTGTTCGCGCTTGCGCCGCTGGCGCAAGCCGACAATAATGCAGCCAATGACACAATTGCTAGAATGCAACAAAGCCTCTTTGAGATTTTCATGTTATCCTCCTCTGCAGGATGCATGCAGTCCTAAAACAGCCAGCCTGAGAATGCAGCGCATATGCCGATCTGTATCTGGGATGCGCATTAAGCCCCCTTGAATGCATATTTCCAGATTCATAAAAGGGATATGCGCTAAGCCTCAAGCGCCTTATTGGAATGCAGGCGCGCGCCCTTAAATAGGGCGAAGCTGGTGATTTAGGATATGCTTGTAGTGGCGGCGGCTTGTTCGCCGCAACAATACTTACAATACCATTATGGCATCGGGACGCTTAATTAGGCAATATTCCTATTTCTACTTTCTTATCCTTTATCCATGAGTTGCATTTTGAAGTAGATCCTATATCTGAAAAATGGCGTGAGCAGGATGCTAATGGTCGCAAGTCAAGAGAACACCTCGCGTATTTAAAACTTGGATCATCAACAGAAAAACGCCCTGCGAGGCATTCAGAGGCCTCATCAAGGCGTTTTTTTCTTACAGGCCGACTCTTTCTTGTTCTCGAAGCCGCCATCATCGCCGTAGCGACATTCTCGCAAGGCGATAAGCCTTTTCAAGCTTTTCTTACCAACCCGATTTTAAGCCCCAAACAGCCACATATTAACGCTATGGCGGAATTCTCCCAAAGCGACAAGCCTTTCAAAGCTTTTCAGGTTGTACAGGGTTATTAGATTTGTCGAATAATATTGCATTTAACGTCGAAGCTCGCCGCAAAATCGCATCCAGAAAGCCCGAAAAGGTTGCTTGCGTACATTCAGCGCTTCTTAGAGCGTCGCGAGATGGCGTATTACTCCCTAATACGTCACTCTAAACGAGCATTAAATGTCTAAATAGTCGGCAGTATTCGACAAGACTGGTAACCTTGTACAACTTCAAGCTTTTCTTACCAACCCGATTTTAGGCCCCAAACAGCCACATATTAACGCTATGGCGGCATTCTCCCAAGTCGACAAGCCTTTTCAAGCTTTTCTTACCAACCCGATTTTAAGCTTCAAACAGCCGCATATTACCGCTATGGCGACATCCTAACCCAAGGCGATAAGCCTTTCCAAGCTTTTTCTTGCCAACTCGATTTTAAGCCCCAAACATCCTCTCACAAGCCCCTACAGCCGTTCCTTATACTGTTGCGGCGACATCCCGGTAGCCTTTTTAAAGAACCGGGTGAAGTAAGCGGGAGAGAAAAAGCCAACAGCAGAGCTGATGTCCTGCATTCTCATAGAACCCAGAGCGATAAGCCGCTTTGCCTCTTCAAGCCGCTTGCCTGCGATATACTCGGATAGGTTGATTCCGGTCTCGCTGCTGAAGAGCTTGGACAAGTACTTGGGGTTGAAATGGGCGACTTCGGCTAGCCTGGACAGGGAAATGTCGTCTCCTAGATGCGAGTCAACATAGGCCTTTACCCTTTCCACAGAGGCGTTTTTCAGCATCTGCTTTGACTCGGAGAGGATTTCAAGCACTTCTTCGCCAAACTCCATGTAGTCGGACTTGGGAAGCAAAATGTCAGGCTCTAGGCTTTTGGCGAATTCACGAAGCTTTCTTTTGGTTTTGATTGCGCTATCCTCGGTTCTGTTGGCGAAGGCTAGAAAGAAGAGGTTCATTCGCATGGTCAATTCGCTTCCAAGACGCTGGCGGGTTTCGCATAGGGCTCTTAGCTGATCCAAGGCCCCAGAGAGGGCTGTCCTGAACTCTTCTGGATTTCCTGCCTCGATATAGGCTTGAAGCCCTTCGATCTCTTTCCTGCATCTCTCAGCGGCATGCATTAGGTAGTCTCCAGGCTTTTTTATGGATTCTGGCTCTTCAGGCCCTGAACAGACTATTCCGCCTTCCTCTGGCGCTCGCGCAAGCACGGTTTTTAGCCTTTTGTATTCAAAGTGGGAGGACTCCCAAGGGACTGGGTTCATGGAGAGGGCGAAGGACAGGCCTGAGTCCTGGACCTCTTCAAGGGCATGCATGAGGACTGATGCGGCTTCTGGCGCTAGCTGGGCAGCGAAGCATGCGTCGCCAAAGTCCAGCTCCACCATCTCGCACCTTATGCGCTCGTCTGTGGCGGCCAAGAGAGAGGGGATTAGCTCGGTCTGTTCAACCGGAACCTTTCTGCCCAGGATCAGCCTGATTGGAGATCTGGCGTCAAGGCTTGAGCCCAGCTCTTCCATCATAGCCTGAGAGGCTTTTTCTTGGCCCCTGAGGCACTTTCTGAGATACTCTCTTCTTTGCATGACTTTTATGAGCCTCATCTGCTCGTCGGATCTAGCCGCCAGCTCACGCATTCTCCTATCCTCTTCGATGTCTTTGACGCATCCATCTATCGCGCCAAGCACTGCGGCGTAGTCCTCGGTTTTAAGCAGAAACCTGACGCCTTGGATCTTCAAGGCTTCGTAGGCGTACTCGAACAAGTCGTGGGCGGTTAAGAGAACCACTTTGCAGGAAGGGCGGCGCTTGCGAATTTCACCTAAGAGCTCAAGGCCCGAGAGCTCAGGCATGCTAATGTCTGTTATGACGATGTCTATGCTTGCCTCCTGGATCGCGGCTAGCGCGTCCCTGCTCCTGCAAGCCCGGTGGACATCCAGCCCCCACTTGTCGTTCTCTTCTATTATCAGGCACAAGCCGTCAACTATCATGGGCTCGTCATCTACAACCATAAGCCGGTACACGGGATGCCCCCTTTGTTTTTTGATTTTTTGGTTTTTTGGTTTTTGGTTTTTTGTTTTTGGTTTTGGTTTTTTATTTTTTCGGGATAAACACCTCAACCCTGAGCCCATTCTCCTTTCCTACAAACAGCCTCAGGCAATCCGGGCGGCCGAAGCATATCTCAAGCCGTCTTGAAATGTTGGAAAGGGCTTCGTCAGACTTGGCAAGGGTTCCAGTTATGCGGCTGATGGATTCCTCTGTGACGCCGCCTCCGTTGTCTTCAACAAATATGGCAAGGCCGTCTGGCTTCTCCAGGAATCCTACATGAATGACCCCTCCGCAGGCCTTTTGAGCCAGGCCATGCTCTATCGCGTTCTCTATGAGGGGCTGTATGCAGAAGGCTGGCAAGAGCGCGTCAGTGCTTGGAGGCGGATCTATTATGATGTCCAGCCTGCTTGAAAACCTGATCTGCTGGATCTCAGCGTACAGCCTGGCGTACTCCAGCTCGTTTTCAAGAGTGACCCGCTCGGATCCGCTCTTCATGACATATCTGAAGTACTTGCCTGTCTTTGACGCCAGCTCGAAAGTCATGTCTCCGCCCTCGGCCTTGGCCATGGTCGAGATGGAGAAGAAGGTGTTATACAAGAAGTGGGGGTTTATCTTGGACTGCAGCTGCTTTAGCTCAGCTTCCTGGGCCAGGATCTTCTGCTCGTATGTCTGGCGGATCAGCCGGTTGATCGTCTGGACTGTGTCATTGAACTGCCTGTAGATGTACTGGAACTCGTCCGAGGCTTTGTGCTCTATGCTTATGTCCAATCGACCTCCCGCTATCTCTCCGAAGGCGTCGCACAGCTTCTTCAAGGGCCTATGGACTATCACGTAAAGTATATAGGAGAACATCAGGATAACGAGGATGACTATTACGATAAAGGCCATGAGCCAGCGGCGGTAGAACTCAAGGCCCTGAAAGGCGCTGGTTTCCGTGGTGAAGCTTGCCATCATAGCCCCTAGCGCCTGTGAATACCGGTAGGCTACGATATAGCTCTCCCCTGCCCGCTTTAG
>JAISWZ010000521.1 GCA_031270945.1 Clostridiales bacterium
ATCTTATCTCGTATCACTCATTCCAAGCAATCCAGACCCTTCTATATCGTCTCACCCCAGCGCCCTCAATAGCCCCAGCGCCTCATGCGCTCCGAGCGCACTTATCGTTTCCATGCTAAACTTTCTCATGCTTTCTCTCATATCATCCATGCCCTTCCACGTAAAACGCTGCCAAATCCCGTCTTTCCACAAGCGTTCCAATCAAGTCATACGCGCGGATCTTCCCTAATCCCCCACCTGCATCCTCGCTTCGATCCTCAAATTTGGTTTTGCCGAATTTAACTCCCGCAATGCGTGGCGAACGATATCAGTTTTTATCGAATCATAGTTGGCCATAACACTGCATGATATTTAGTGCTTTTTCGACAAACATTTAATAAATTTCATCAAAGTATATTGACTAATTGACAAATACATAGTATGATTACTGTATCAGCTTCAAACTCTATCAAAAAGCAAGGACAAATATCTTGTAAATCAAAAATCATGTTCTATATTAACGGGCGGCCCAACCGACTAATCCGGGCAGGAGAGGATCCTTGTATATGAAGAAGACGATTACCGCAATCACAGCAGCTTTGTGCCTGGCGGCCTTGCTGCTAAGCGCCCATGCGCCAGAGAGCAAAAAGCTTTCAACAAAAGCCATAAGCTCTGTCGCCACGTTCAGCTCAGTTACAGAGTTTCGCGGCATGAGCTCAAATGGGGCGGCCGCTGAGGCGGCGCTAAAAGATCATGGCGAGGCGACGACGCTTCTAATGGTAAACGGCATACTTCTGCCGCAATCCTCGCTCCTGCCTGACAGCGGGCTGGTTCCTGTAAGGGAGGTATGCATGGCCATGGGCGCTTACCTAACCTGGGACGCTGAAACAAGCTCAGCAGTGATCAGATCCTACCATGGGACATCGAAGATTTCAGCCGGAAGCACCCTAGCTTCGGTAAACAGCGAGGCGATACGCATGGAAGCCCCGGCTGAGCTGCATGGCAGCAAGCTCTACGCCCCTCTCTCATTTATGACAAAAGCGCTTGGAAGCCGCGCAATCAGCTGCGACTTGGGCCCGACAACAAAGCCCAGATCCTCAAAGCGCTACAGGATAGTCTCGTTTGAAAACCACAGCTTGCCCAGCCTTGAAGAGGTTCTTGGGATTGACACTGACGTCACTAGAAGGGATAGCTATACTTATGCGAATTAAGGGCGTACAGCCAAATTGAAATCGGGGCTTTCAAAAGTCTGGTTTTGGGCGCGGGCCGCGCATCCCAAACCGCGTGGCGTCAGCCGCGACAGAATTAATGCCCTATTAAATATTCTTTAAAAGGTCAATTTCTCTCTTAAACAATCCATAAATATTGCCAAATCTTTTCGTTTTTGAGCATAAATCTCCCAATAACGACTTAATTACACCTAGCATGCATGCGCCATTTCAAATATTTGCTAGAGCGAGAAAAAGCGCCAAGCCCGGTTTGCCAGCCCAAACCGGGCATCCGCGTTTGAAAAAATGATCAAGATTTATGTTGTTTTAACCCTCTCTTTATGTTAAACTTACAAAGAAGTTTTGAGCGTGTCCCTAAAGGATAGGATTATGCCGACTGATCCACACGGCGAAGAGAACCTAGCGCCAGGCTGTCTGCATTCTGTCCCAAGGCGGCGACGCCCTATGTTTCTCAAATTTAGGAGGGGTTTTATGAAAAAGGCGTCAGCTTTGCTGCTGGCAGCGCTTCTTGCAATGTCCGCACTATCCGGTTGCGCTTCTAGCGGATCCAGCGATGTCATCACAATCGGTGTTTTTGAGCCTCTTACAGGCGACAACGCCGCTGGCGGAGAGCTTGAGGTTGCGGGCATAGAGCTTGCCAACGAGCTTTACCCAGAAGTGCTGGGCAAAAAGGTAGTTCTTGTGAAAGTCGACAACAAGTCCGACAAAGCGGAAGCGGCAACAGCGGCTGCCCGCTTGGTTGAGCAGAACAAGGTTCAGGCAATCATTGGCTCCTGGGGATCATCTCTCTCCATGGCTGCCGGAAACATCGTAATGGACGCCAAGATCCCGGCAGTTGGAGCTTCTTGCACCAACCCCCTGGTGACCTTGAACAATGACTACTACTTCCGTGTCTGCTTCATCGATCCGTTCCAAGGCACAGTCATGGCCAACTATGCCACAAGCAAGCTTGGCGCGAAGACCGCCGCTATCATCCAGGAAGTTTCAAACGACTACTCCGTGGGCTTGGCGAGCTTCTTCGAGGATTCTTTCACAAAGACAACAGGCGACGCGAGCTCCATTGTAGAGAAAGGCAACTACCAGACAGGCGACAAGGACTTTACGGCTATTCTTACAAACATCAAGCAGAAAAACCCCGACGTCATCTTCGCTCCTGGAAATTTTACCGAGAGCGCTCTTATCATAAAGCAGGCAAGGCAGCTTGGGATAACCACCCCGTTCCTTGGCGGAGACACCTGGGAAACCCCGGACTTCTTGTCCGTTGGCGGCGCGGAGGTTGAAGGGGCGGTATTTTCAACCTTCTTTGACAAAGCCATGGTAACCACGTCCGAAGCCACGAAATTCCTGGCAGAGTTCGAAAAGAAGAACCCAGGCGTAGAGCCAGCCGCTGTTACAGCTCTTGGCTATGACGCGTACATCCTTATCCTTGACGCCATAAAGCGCGCCAACTCCACAGACGGCCCTGCTATCAGGGACGCCCTGGCCAGCACCAGCGGCTTCCAGGCAGTTACAGGCTCAACAACCCTTGACGCCAACGGCGACGCAGTGAAAGACGCTGTGATAAAGTCTGTCACAGGCGGAAAGTTCACTTACCTGGATTACGTAAAGGCCCAATAATAAAGATGAAAAACAGCCAAAGGCCTTGGGTTCCCCAAGGCCTTTGGGATATGCCTTTGCCCCGCAGGGGCAAAGGCATATCCCAAATATTGATCGCGGTTTAACGCGCGAAAGCAAGCAAAAAAGGAGCGCGCCTCATATACGGCGCAGACACGCGCTATGGCAAAAGTCTTGAAAAGCAACCTGGCCGCCGCCATCATGGCCATAATGCTGGCTATCATCCTTATATACATATATTCAGCGGCGGCTATCAAAATGGAAACAGCGGTATTTGTGCAGCACATGGTCAACGGGCTGTCCCTTGGAAGCTTGTTTGCCCTGGTTGCCATAGGCTACACCATGGTTTACACGATTCTAAGCATGATAAACTTCGCCCATGGCGACATTTTCATGATGAGCATATACTTCGCGTTCTTTGCGGTGTCGTCGTTTCACATGCCTTGGGTTTTGGCGCTCTTTTGCGTCATCGCCACGACTCCTGTGATAGGGGCCTTGATTGAGCGATTCGCCTACAGGCCGCTTAGGGACGCGCCAAAGAACTCCGTGCTCATCTCAGCAATCGGCGCGTCATTCCTTCTGGAAAACGCCGCCACCTACCTTTTTGGAGGCAGGCCGAAGGCTTTGCCTGACATTCCGGTGCTGACCCGCGTCATTACGATACAGTCGGTCAACTTCCAAGTGGTTTCAATTGTCATTCCGATTATCACCTTTGTTCTTTTGGCAGTGCTTTTGAACTTTATAAACCGGACCAAGACCGGCATCGCAATGCGGGCGGTAGCCCAGGACTACGAGATCGCCCGGGTTATGGGCGTGAACATTAACTGGATCATATCCCTGACTTTCATCATAGGATCCGCGCTGGCCGCCGTAGGCGGCTTCATGTGGGGGGTCCGCTACCCTGGCATCACACCTACCATGGGCGTCATGCCAGGCCTCAAGTGCTTCGTCGCCGCTGTTGTCGGAGGAATCGGAGACATCAAAGGCGCAGTGGTTGGAGGCTTTATCCTTGGCCTTGGCGAGATTATGATAGTCGCCTTGTTCCCAGGCATATCCGGCTACAGGGACGCTTTCGCCTTCGTCTTGCTCATTGTCATACTGCTGGTGAAGCCAACCGGCATTCTAGGCTCCAAAGCCAGGGAGAAGGTGTGAGATGAGCAAAAAGACAGCTTTTTCTATCGCGGCAATCGGCGCCATTCTGCTTTTGGCCCTGGTTCTCAACAGCGTCTTGGACAGCTACTCCAAGAGAGTTTTAAACCTTTGCGCCATATACGCCATAATCGCGCTTTCCCTCAACCTGGTAAACGGCTTCACAGGCATGTTTTCGCTAGGCCAGGCTGGGTTCATGGCCATAGGCGCGTACGCTGTCGCCATATTCACTGTTCCGGTTGAGCTTAGGGCACAGGGATTCTACCTCGAGCCGATGCACCCGGCCATAGCCAACATCGAGCTTCCGCTTATAGTGGCGCTTCTCCTAGGCGGAGTTCTCGCGGGCGCTTTCGCCTTTGTCATAGGGTTTCCTGTCCTGAGGCTAAGAGGCGACTACCTGGCTATTGCCACGCTTGGCTTTTCAGAGATAATCAGGATCATTTTCACTAATACCCAGAGCATTACAAATGGGGCGCTTGGCATCAAGAACGTGCCTTCTTTGTCTAACATGTTCTTCATATACCTGGCGGCGATCATAGTCTTTGTGCTGATGCGGCTCCTGCTGTCATCCTCTTTCGGAAGGGCCTTCAAGGCCATAAGGGAAGACGAGATAGTTGCCGAAGCTATGGGCATAAACCTATTTAAGCACAAGATAGCATCCTTTGTGATAAGCGCCTTCTTCGCCGGAATCGGCGGAGGGCTCTACGGCGCCCTCCTGGGCACAGTAGACCCCAAGAACTTCATGTTCACCCTGACCTACAACTTCGTCCTGATCATAGTCCTTGGCGGGCTTGGGAGCATGTCCGGGACAGTCATAGCCTCGTTCATCATAACAATAGGGATGGAATGGCTCAGGTTCTTTGATGACACACTCATACTTTTTGGGACCGAGATCCCGATATTCCGGCCCGGATTGCGCATGGTCGTCTTTTCCATCCTTCTCATGGTCATAGTCCTGTTCTTCCAGAAAGGCCTGATGGGCCAGAAGGAGCTGAGCGTCGACATGGTCAAGGGCCTGGTCTCACGCGTCAAGGGACTGGGTAAAAAGAGGGGTGATGGCAAATGATGCTTGAAGCCAAAAGCCTGACCATGCGGTTTGGCGGTGTTACCGCTGTGGACTCGCTTTCACTGGAAGTCCCCCAAGGCGAGATCATAGCGCTGATCGGCCCCAACGGAGCCGGAAAAACCACTGTCTTCAACATGATCACCGGCGCCTATGCCCCAACATCCGGCAAAGTGATTTTTCAAGGCTCTGACATAACCGCGAAAAACCCCAGCTTCATCGCCAAGCAGGGCATCGGCCGCACATTCCAGAACATCAGGCTCTTCAAAGGGCTCTCTGTCTTTGAAAACGTTATTACAGCCAAGCACCTGCACCTAAAAAGCAACCTCTTTCAAGCTATCTTCAGGATAAAAGGGCTTTCCAGCTATCCCGAGGAAGAAAAGAGAATGATAGACGAGACTAACGATCTTCTCGAAAAGCTGGGGCTCATTGACTTGAAGGACGCGGTTTCCACCTCTCTCCCCTATGGCAAGCAGAGACGCCTCGAAATCGCCAGAGCGCTGGCCACCGATCCCAAGCTCCTCCTGCTGGATGAGCCAGCGGCAGGAATGAACCCCCAAGAAACCATAGAGCTGGCCAGATTCATCGAAAGGATCAGGGACGAGTTCAAGCTCTCAGTCCTTCTTATCGAGCATCACATGGACTTGGTGATGGACATCTCGAAAACCATATATGTCATGGACTTCGGCCTGAACATAGCCACAGGCACGCCCTCTGAGATCCAGGGGAACAAGAAGGTCATAGAAGCTTACCTGGGGAGCGGTGATTAAATGCTTAAGGTAGAAAACCTAGTAGTCGCCTATGGCGGCATAACCGCCTTGAGCAGCGTGTCTTTCGACGTGCCGGACAACCAGATCGTAGCGTTGATAGGCGCCAACGGCGCTGGCAAAAGCACTGCTCTAAGAGCCATAATAGGCCTGACCAAGCCCAAAAGCGGATCCATCTCTTGGAACGGGGAAAGCATATATGGCCAAGACTCCCAAAAGATCGTCGCAAAGGGCATAACTCTCACTCCTGAGGGCAGAAGGGTCTTCGCAAACCTAACTGTGCTTGAAAACATCAAAATAGGCGCGTATCTCAGGAAAGACGCCGAGATCAAAAAAGACCAAGACTGGATCTTTGAGCTCTTTCCTATACTCGAGAAAAGAAGCTGGCAAAAAGCCGGCACCCTCTCAGGCGGAGAGCAGCAAATGCTGGCAGTAGCCAGATCCCTCATGTCCAAGCCCAAGCTCCTTATGATGGATGAGCCCTCACTGGGCCTAGCTCCCATAGTTGTCAGCAGCATCTTTTCAATCATCAAAAAGATCCGCTCCAACGGGGTGACGATTCTCTTAATCGAGCAAAACGCCAACATGGCTTTGAAGATCGCAGACAAAGGCTACGTTCTAGAAACCGGAAAGATCACAGCGCAAGGCACGGGAGAAGAGCTCTTGAACAATCCCCATGTCAAGGCGGCTTACCTTGGAAC
>JAISWZ010000194.1 GCA_031270945.1 Clostridiales bacterium
CAAATCCCTTTCGGGAAAATCGGAATTGGGTGGTAATTTTTCAGAATCCATTTCTGGAACTGCATCAATGCGCTAAGCATAAGCCTGTTCGAAAGTGTGGCAAGATATAATTGGGTGATCCTGCGTCATTTTAGCAACATTGCTTTTTCTCGGCGCAAAAGGAGAGGTATAATGTAGCAACTGGAAATTTCAAACCCATTTCTGGGATGGATGGATGGATGGATGGATGGATAGAAAGCAAGGGGCTTGATTTTTCAAATCCATTTCTGGAAAAAGCGCCCGTTTGCTTCTTGACTCAAAAACCTCGCCGTTAAGGACTTTTCATTCTTGTTTTAGGGACAAGGACATGTCTATAAGCCTGTTTGCCAGAAATGTCAAGATGCAAGGTTTTTTAATAACCCAGCAATCCTGCGTCCGTTTCAGCAACATGCTTTTTCTCGGCGTTCTAAAAGAACGTGACGCATAATTCCATTAACTCCAGGAAAAAAATCCCATGCAACTGGAAATTTCAACCCATTTCAGGGGAAATCAAAGACCTTAATTTTTCAAATCCATTTCTGGAATCGCGCCCTCTGCTTCTTGACTCGAAAAAAGCCTCGCGTAAAGGGCTTTTCATCACTGATATCGGCGGTCATAAACTCCAGGAGGGAAAACATGAAAATGGAAATCTCAAATCCACTTCCAGAAAAGAAAGAATGACACTTAATTTTTCAAATCCATTTCTGGAACTGCAACCCTTTGTTCCTTGAATCGAAAAGCCTCGACGTTAAGGACTTATCATTCTTGCTATAGGGACAAGGACATGCGCCAAGTATAAGTCTGTTCGCCAGAAATGTCAAGATGCAAGGTTTTTTAATAACCCAGCAATCCTGCATCCTTTCAGCAACATTGCTTTTTCTCGGCGTTCTAAAAAAATTGACGCATAGCATAATTCCCTTTGAGTCTAAAGCAATGATTAAGGGAGGAAGAAAAAATGAAACTGGAAATTTCAAACCCATTTCTGGAATACAAAGATGGAAAGAATGGCCCTTAATTTTTCAAATCCATTTCTGGAACTGCAACCCTTTGCTCCTTGAATCGAAAAGCCTCGACGTTAAGGACTTATCATTCTTGCTATAGGGACAAGGACATGCGCCAAGTATAAGCCTGTTTGCCAGAAATGTCAAGATGCAAGGTTTTTTAATAACCCAGCAATCCTGCATCCTTTCAGCAACATTGCTTTTTCTCGGCGTTCTAAAAAATTGACGCATAGCATAATTCCCTTTGAGTCTAAAGCAATGTTAAGGAGGAGAAGCAATGTGAAACTGGAATTTCAAACCCATTTCTGGGATACAAAGATGGAAAGAATGGCCCTTAATTTTTCAAATCCATTTCTGGAAGAAGAACCCCTTGCTTCTTGACTCAAAAACCTCGCCGTTAAGGACTTTTCATTCTTGTTTTAGGGACAAGGACACTATAAGCCAGTTTGCCATAAATGTCAAGATGCAAGGTTTTTAAAATAACCCAGCAATCCTGCATCCTTTTAGCAACATTGCTTTTCTCGGCTCGAAAAAAATTGATGCATAATTCCCTTTGAGCCTAAAGGGAGGCAATAAGATTGGCACTGAAATTTTCAAACCCATTTCTGGGATTGCATTAGGAAGCAAGGGTCGACTTTCAAAAGTCTGCGCTGAAAAGCAATTTTCAAACCCATTTCTGGGATGGACGCAGGTCAAAATAACGGTTTCAAGGGTTACTTAAGTTTCAAGATCCATTTCTGGAATCGCACCCCTTTGCTTCATGACTCGAAAAGCCTCGCCGTTAAGTTTGCCTTAAAAGCCCGAGGCAGGCACAGCAAATTCTTTTCAAATCCATTTCTGGAATCGACCCCTTTGTTTCTTGACTAGAAAAGCCCCGCGATAAAGGGCTTTTCATCCCTGATTTAGGGACGACAATAATCCGACTCGGAAACTGTAATTTCAAACCCATTTCTGGGATGGAAGCAGGTCAAAATAGCAGGTCTTTCCAAGCTTCGAGGCTGAGGGCAAGGTGCCTTCGAAAGACGTTTACCAGAACGTTTTCATGAAGGTTAATCTAGACTTCTGTACAATTTCAAACCCATTTCTGGGATGGATGCAGATTAAAACAATGGTTTCAAGGGTTACTTGAGTTTTCAAATCCATTTCTGGAATCGCACCCTTTGCTTCTTGATTCGAAAAGCCTCGATCAAGGAGTCTTTCATTTGGAGCAAACGTACTGAAATTTCAAACCCGTTTCTGGGATGAGATACTTTTTTGCCAGTTTTAGCCGAAATTTTTCAAATCCATTTCTGGAATCGACGCCTTTGCTATTTGACTCGAAAAGCCCCGCCTTTCTTTATGGACAAGGACATGCGCTAAGTATAAGCCTGTTCGCCAGAAATGTCAAGATGCAAGCTACAGGATTTTTAAAATAATCGCGTAACGCCCCTTTTAGGAGCGCTGCATCCTGCCGCTTTATAAAACATGTCCAATATTCCCTTTCGGGAAGTAGCCGACAATTGACTTCTATCTGAGGGACATGATATTATTTCAAATCCATTTCTGGAGCTGCGCCCCTAGTTATCAACCCGGAAAGCCAAACACTAAAGAGCTTCGATCCATGATACGACTAGCATAAACCCATTTCCCTAAAATGTCAAGATAAAATTCATGAAAATTATAAAATATGCGCATGAAGGGGGCGGGAACCCCCGCCCCCTGAAATGCCTGCCTCGCGCCTAAAACATAGATTCCGACTTATTTGAGGTTTCAAGAACGCGCAATTTAGCGCCTCTAGCGCCTCTAACGCCTCTAGCGCCTCTAACACCTCTAACACCTCTAACGCCTCTAGCACTTATAGCGCATCAAGCCCCGTCAGCCTCTCAAGCCCCGTCAGCCCCTACCGCTTCTTTATCGCAATATTGCCCATGCGAGTGTTTGCCGAAATCGAGCATGCCGCGTCCGGGTTGCTTATGAACTCGTTCTTGATGTTGCCCATGCCTGATTCCGCGCGGATCTTTAGCTGAGCGTCGCGGGGCAAATAAGCCTTGATGTCGCCGGAACCAGTTTTTATTGAGATGCTTCCCTGAACAAAGTCAGTTTCAAGCTTCACCTCGCCAATGCCTGAAGAAATCCTGCAGTCCCCTGTAAGCCTGGATATGCGGGCATGGATGTCGCCAGTGTTGGTTTCGACTTTCAGATCTGCGGCTTCGCCAGCCTCAGCGTCGATTTCTCCGATTGAGGTTTTGATCGTTGCTTCAAGCCTTTCGGCTTTTACGTGGATGTCGCCTGTAGAGGTTTGGATAGCAGCGGCGCCAGCGATGTCGGTGGCGTGAACTTCGCCGATTGAGTTGAAGGCTGAGATGTTTCCAACATGCCTCTTTATGGTCACGTCGCCAGTCTGGTTCGTAGCCTTAAGCAGCCCCTTGCAGTCGCTAGACTTCAGGTTTCCCACTGAAAGCTTGGCCTCGCACTCGCCGAACGCGCACCTGTCGATCTCGATGTTTCCCACGTTGTTTGTCAGCGCCAGTTCGTCCACAGCGCAGTTCTTTGCTGACAAGTCTCCAACCTCGACTTTCAGGCTTACGCTTTTGGCCTTCGCTCCAGAAGCGGAAGCGCTTCCGGTGTTGACGTGGCCAACAAAGCTTCCAGCCCAGCCTTGCGGCACAGTTATCTTCACATCAAGGGAAATCTTGCCCCAAAGCATGAAAGACAGAGGATTGAATGGCGTGTCTTCCAGGACGCTCAAAGAGGTTTCGCTCTCAAGAAACTTGATTGGCCCCTTTGTCTTTCCTACTATGCTGACTTGAATCCCCGACCGAGAACCAGACTCAAAGACCATGTTGCAGCGCTTGAAGTCAGCCTTGATAGCCGAGATCGAAGCGTCAAAGGATCTGGATATGCTAATCCAGCCGTCCGAGCTTCTCTCTTCATGGCTCTTCCTTGGATCCGGGCCGTTTGAGCGGCTCTCGTTGAAATTATCGTTCTTCCCCCTGCTATCCTGCAAGAACTGGCTAGCTATCGCCACAGGATCCCCCAGCGCCTCCAAGATCTCGGAATCCGACTTCCCCTCTATCCGGGCCAGCCGGATGTGATCCGAGAAATCCTCCAGGATCTCGTCTTTCTGCTGCTTTCTCATGTTCCCCAGGGCTTTGTCCAGCTCTTCAAGGAACTGCTCGCATGTCATAGATACTCCCCCCTCAAAACTTTCTCGACGCCATCCACGACTTTGCGCCATTCCCGCTCCAAGTCCGTTGTCACGGAAAGCCCCGCCCCAGTAATGGCGTAATACTTCCTGGACGGCCCCTCTGGCGATTCCACCAAGTATGTGGTTACGTAGCCCTCATCCTTTATCCTCTTTAGAAGAGGGTAGATCGTGCCCTCTGAGATCTCGATGCCTTTGGACACTGCCGTCACCAGTTCATAGCCGTACATGTCTCTTTGGGACAGCAATGACAAGACGCAGAGATCAAGGACACCTTTCTTGAGTTGAACGTTCATGGGGGTATGCCCCTCCTTGCTGCTTGCTTTTTTGTAAATTTGAGCAAAAGGCTCAATTCTATAGTGCAATGCATGGTACCTGGCTATGACAGAGCCCGCTACCCTGCAATGCAAGGTAGCTCGTTCTGGCTTTTAGCGCCCCCTGGGCGCTGCCGCTTCTCATGCCGCAGTCAAGCCCGAGCCATGCATCATCTCGTTCCAGATCAGTATATCACAAGCTACAACACAATGCAAGGTACCTTTTTATATTTAACAAAATTTTTTTGAACCTAACCATCCAGCCCCGTTTTGGCGTCACAACGGTTCCTTGTTCGCTCTTTCGGCTGCCTTCTATCTGTCCTCCAGCCCTCCATCTGCCCAATATAAAAACCCCGCCAGGAAGAGCCTTCCATGGCGGGGCAAGGTTGTGTCATTAAATTTCTTTTAAATTCATAGCCAAGCTTTTTCAAGCCAGCCAAGCTTTACAAGCCATAAAATCTAGTTTCGGTGCCTGGGCGCATAGTGAGCCATTTTGAGCTTTCTTATCCTTCTTGTCTCCGTGAAAAGAAGGAATGCGGCAATAAAGGCGCAGAATAGGCATATGAGCATAAGCGTAGTGAATGTGTAAAGGATGATTGAAGCGCTGAAAAGGAGCACTGGAAAGACCAGGGACGCAGCCGCTGACGTAGCGAACGCCGCCCGGCCAGCCACAGCTTTCTTGGCGTTTCGGAAAACCCCGAGCAGGCTCATCAAGAGAGCGAGCCCAGAAAATCCTACAGCCACTGTCAAGATGGAAGCGCCCAGCTGGAGATCCTTGTTCATCTGCGCAACTTCTTCAAGCCTTCTTGTCCTGGCCCCGCCGCTAAAGAAGTCTATGACCTGGCCTCCGAACTTTTCAAATGTAGTGGTGCCCTCAAGCTGGTCGCCGTATAACGAAAGATTTTTCTGCAGCCCGGATATGATGCTGAAGTTGTAGAAGGTGATAGCGAAGGCTGCAATCAATAAAATCGCGGCCAGGATGCCTGCGATGGGAAGAGGGGAGTAGTGCCCCGGGTCGTGCGCCGCCTCACTGTGAGCTGGCAAATAGCCTCTGTCAGGCCCTTTGCCGTTCAAGCTGGTCCCGCAATGTTCGCAAAACGAGCTGTCATCATCCAATTGAGCTCCGCAATTCTTGCAATACATAGCCTTTGCGCCATGATGAATCCATGGCTACTCCTTTCATGGTGTTTCTTGATCTTGCTGTCTTGATCTTGCCATTCTTATCTTGCCGTCTTCATGGCGTTTCTCTTGAGATAGAATTGATCTTGAACTCGCCGTCCTCCCTCTGCAGGTCAAATACGACAGACGAGGATCTGGAGTCCACGCCTACAATAAATTTGACCGACCAGAAGGTGCTAGCCTTGACAGTGGCTGATTCTTGCCCTATGTCCATGCCGTCAGGGCCGAAGTCCATGGAGAAGGAAAAGTTGAGGTTGACTATGCTCCTGGCGGGGGTTGACATCAGGCTCGAGTCAGGGAGCATTTCCAAAACTGCGTCAGAGCCCTCCAATCCCGCCAGCTGGGACTGGAAATCAGAAGTGCATAAAGAAATTGCTTTATGCGCGTCCAACGATGTAACGCTTGATTCAAACTGCCGCAGCAACGCGGTTATGTTGGCTCTGTCTATCTGCTCTTGCTGCTCGGCTTTCAGCGCCTTTTGCTGCCAGTAAAAGGCGAACGCGCCTGCTCCAGCCAAGAGCAGGATGACAACAAGGAAAATCGGCCAAGGGCTCCCTCGCTTCTTTTCCCGCTTGAACCGCCTTGAGCTTTCGCCATTGACGGCCCTGATGTTGCGCTTGATGGCTGCGGGCGCGGCTATTCCCTCGTCAACCGAATCAACCAAGATCGCTCCGCAGAACTTGCAGAAGCGGGCGTTGTCCGATATGGCCTCGCCGCATTTAGGGCAGTACATGAAACCACCTCCGGTTTCTTGCGAGCATGCTCGCGAAAGGTTCGCCTGGCTTTCTTGTCCAAGCCGACTGCAGTATATCATAACCGCTGCAAGATTGCAATCGTTAAACAGCAATATCGCAATTTTTGGAAAGGATATCTGCCTCAAAGATATATACGAGGGTCGGGCCATTTATTCTTAGGGTTTGAATTGGTTTATCATTGGTGGAAACAGCCCCTGTCTCCAAAGGCGGGCAAGTGTTTGAGCGCCGTAACGCAAAGCTTTCGATGCCTTATAAATCTTGACAATAAATCACGGTTTATGATACTATTGGGATTGAACAGCAGACGTGTCCCTGGCGTTGCCTTGAGCAAACCTTAAGCAAACCCAGGCGCGTCTTTGGCTATAGATGAGCATCGCCAAGCGAGAAACGCGCTTGAGCAAAAGAGGCAGGCCATGCGCCTGCGCTGGCCTACCCAAAGAAAGGGGTGTGAGAAAGCGCCTGTCCCGACGCCGGCTGCTCGCGGTTTTTACTCCCGAGCGAAAACATGAACATATTTCTTTTTGCTCGCTAGCATAACGCATGTCCAGTGGACGTGCGCAGAGGGTGTGCGCCAAATCATGAAAAAGATAAACAGCGCTGAGATAGCCAGGCAAGCAGGTGTTTCACGCAGCACTGTCAGCCGTGTCGTGAACAGCTATTCCAACGTGCCATCTGACACAAGGGATCGTGTCATGAAAGTGATCAATGAGAATGAGTACTACCCGTTGCTGTGCGGGCAGCTGCTTGCAGGAAAGCGGACTGGGACGATAGGCTTTTTCTGGATATCCGACTCCCCTATTGCGAACGACATCCAAAGCAGCTCCTTCTTTGTCCACGTCACCGAGGCCGCGACAGAGATGGGATACCTGGTGCTGGCTTGCATCCTGAAAAACCTGTCGGACAAGGACAACATCGAGCATGTGAAGAAGATCTACATGCAAGAGAGGATTGACGGCGGGATATTCATAGGGATCGACAACCATGAGCCGCTTATCGACGAGCTGGTTTCAAAGAACAAGATCGCAGGGGTATTCGACTACCATAGGCCCGAGTGCGCTGAGCCCAACAGGATCAGCGTGAACTTCGAGACAAGCACGGGAATAAAGGCGATTGACTACGCCGTCAGCATGGGGCACACCAAGATCGCGATCCTAGACGGAAATCCGGAGCGCTACTCCTGCCTGACGAGACACGAAGGATTTCTCGCTGGCCTGGAGAAGCATAACATCCCGATCCGGAAAGAATGGATAGCAAACGCCGACATTACAGAAGAGCATGGGTACAAGGCCGCGCTTGATTTCCTGTCAAACGCGCAGGAGCTTCCGACGTGCATCTGCTGCCAGAACGACTCCGTAGCCTTTGGCGCCTACAAGGCGCTTAGGGAAAAGGGGATCTCCATTCCAGGGCAGATATCCATCATAGGCATTGACGGCCACTTCAGGGGACAGCTTATGAATCCTCCCCTTACTACCTTTGAGTTCAACTTCAAGAAATTTTTCCGATCCCTGGTGACGCGCACCATTTCGGCCATAGAGGGAAAAGACGGATATGACACCACGGAATTCATTGACAGCGTACTAGTCGAGCGTGGCTCGGTTTTGGATTTGAGAAAGTAGCATAAACCCCAAAATTCAGGGCGAAGCTTTCGGCCTCGCAAATTTTGGGCCTGTCCATAAAAACGTGTTCACGAAAAAAATATTTAAATTGGGGGGATTGAAGTGGCCGGTGTTCTTGGAACAAGCACAGTGGCGCAAGTAGCTTTCATAGTGAGAGACATTGAAGCAACAAAGGTCAAGTTCGCGGAATTCTTGGGGGTTGATGCGCCACCGACAGTAGGCGGCGGGAACTACGAGATCACCAAGACCGAGGTGTACGGGCAGCCAGCCCCTAACGCCAACGCGCTCCTGGCGTTCTTCGACGCAGGGCCTGGGCTCCAGATAGAGCTGATCCAGCCCAACACGGAAAAGAGCGTCTGGCGCGAGTTCCTCGACCGTCACGGCGAGGGCATCCACCACATAGCTTTCCAGGTGAAGGGCATGGACGGAAAGATAAAAGACATGGAGCTTGCCGGATACCCCTTGGTCCAGAGGGGCAAGTACGGTGATGGCGGCGGCGAGTACGCCTATTTCGACGCCATAGACGGGCTCAAGTGCTTTGTTGAGCTCCTGGAGAGCTACAGGTAAGATATCCTTGATTCCTTGAAATCTGGGGCAGTTCTAACCCTCAGCGCCTATAGCCATAAAATGGCAGCAAAATTTCTTTGATTTTTCAAAAAAAACAATTGCATTCTCCAGAGATTTGTTTTATAATGCTTGAGGTAGGAACGAGCCATGCATTCGCGTGGCTTGCTCCTTACGGGGATGTGGCTCAGTGGGAGAGCGTGCGGTTCGCATCCGCAAGGCCGAGGGTTCGAATCCCTTCATCTCCATCCTAGAAAAGGCCCGCTATGCGGGCCTTTTTGATATCCATTATTTTTGGGCATACAGATGAGTGATTTTTAGCGCTTAGCGCATATCTCGAATTTTGGGCAGCGCTTAGCGCATATCCTGAAATTTAGATAGCGCTCTTAAATATGCCATAAGGAGAGGGAAAGTTTGGAGCTGAAAACATACGATCCGGCCATGGAGCGGGATATAGAGCCATTTTTCATTGAATGCTTCAATGTCTATTTCATGACCTTTAATGTCTTGGGGCATGAGCGCGACATGGCGAGCATACCTGATTCATACCAAAAGGGCGGCCAGTTCTGGTGCCTCTATGATGAGGGGAAGCTCATAGGCACTGTAGCGGTTCGCACGATTGACGAAAGCAGCAAGACAGCAGAGATCAAGCGCTTGTACGTGTCCCCTTCCCGCCAGGGGGAGGGCCTTGGAAAGAAGCTCTTCGAGGTGGCGCTGAATTTCGCCAAGGATAGCGGGTTCAAGAAAGTGTGCGCTGACACCAGGCTTGATCGCAAGGCCTCCCAGCATCTGATGAGATCCCATGGCTTTGCCGAAGTTCCAAGGTACAATGACAATTACCACGCAGAACTGTTCTTCGCGCTGGATCTATAGTCGAGGAAGCGTAGCCCCCGCTAATCCAGCGCCCAACCGAAAGGAGCTTATGATGAACAATTACGCACAGAAACCCTCGCACGGATTGCTTTCGCCGCTTGCGGCCCTTTGCTTGGCCCTTTGCCTCTTGCTGGCGCTGTCCGGCTGCGGCAGCGGATCCACGCCTAGCGTGGAAGAAGATTACCCGACAGTGACCGAAGAAGCGCCATACCCTGACTCCCCGGACGAATACGAAGACGAGTACACAGAATACCCAGATGACTGGTCCGATACCCCCGCATATGAAGATGATCTTTTCGAGACCTCTGAACCAAGGACAGGCGGGACAGGCACCCAGGAAGAAGCGCTGGACGCGGCGCTGGAATACCTCCAAGCTGGCCCGGCATCTAGGACAAGGTTGATAGAGTGGCTTGAAAACGAAGGGTTTTCAACTGAAAACGCAACATATGGCGCAGACAGCTGCGGCGCTGACTGGATGGATCAAGCCAGGCAAACCGCCGAGGTGTACAAGAGCATTTCAACATACTCAGGCCCCAAAATGGCTTCCCAGCTTGAGTTTGACGGGTTCACGCCTGATGAGGCCGCGTACGGCGCGGACGCCGCAGGGCTTAACGACGAAGCGGCAAGCAGGGAGAACGCGCTTAGCACCGCCAAGGCATACGTTGAGCACTCATATTTCTCAAAGCAAAAAATGATTGAGCAGCTTTCCGGGTTCGATGGATACTCGCAAGACGACGCCATTTACGCCGCTGACAACTGCGGCGCAGACTGGATGAAGTCAGCTGTTGAAACCGCCAGGACTGATTTGGAATATTCTGAATTCACATGGGATGAAATGGTGGAAGAACTGCAGAACGAAGGCTTTACGCAAGAGGAAGCTGAGTATGCTGCTGATGAAGTAGGGCTATAAATAAGCTTTAATTAATAGGGCTTTAAAATAAGCTTTGATTATTTAGGGCGCGAGCGACGTCTTCTGGTTTCCAGGGGGCTCGCTTACGCTCTTTTTGTTTTGCGGAAAGACTGAGGTCGAGAAAGGTGCTGGTTATAGGAAAATGCTGGTTCGGGGCGCTGAAAGCGAAGCCCATTGGGGTGTTTAATAGATGTTCCTGGAACCGCTTGCGGGATCCGTATGGCATGAAATGGCGGAAAATATGGTTGCTTCTCTTAAGCCTCATATGCTATAATGACTCATGGGCACGCACGCTAGTTTTAGATATTAAAAATCAAGGCAAAACTGCTGGAGGCCAAGGCCTCCAGCAGCAAAAAGCCTACATCGACTGGCTATCCAGGGAGTCAAGGGCAATCGATTCACGCAGCATATCCACGCAGCGCTTGTTGAGCTCCAGCTCAACCCGCCTCGTTTCCCGGCGCTCGCGCTCTTCGCTTTCGTACGCGGCATACGCCTTTTGGCGCTCGTGGGCGGCTATGAACAGGTCGATCATGATGTCTCCCAGCCGCTCTTCGAGGAGGCTGGAGGAACGGTCTTTGAACTTCTTCAAGTGATCGACTACAAGGGTGAGCTTGCCGTTGTAATGGTAGTCGTACTTTGGGATCTTGGGCTTTGGGATCTTTGGGTCTATCTCATGCATGCGCTTGTACTGCTCCAAAAGTTGGGCTTCTTCTTCTGTGATGACGTGGACGGTCTGGCCTTTCGCTTCGAAGAAGCTAATTGTAATCGTTTCGCCCATGACTTCAAAGTTCAGGTCATTGGTAAGCCTGCAATCCAAGGGGGACATCGCTCTGTACAGGGAGTTGATGATCCGGAAAATTCTTGGAAGGGATTTCTCTGATATAGACTGGGCCAGGTGCGGAGGCGAGGGATCTTGGCCGTCGCTTGAGCCATGATCCGCGCTTGCTTTCCACTCCTGCACGGAGAGTTGGTACGCCTTGATTTTCCTGTGGAGGTTTGCCTGCGAGTCCACAAACGCGATTTGCGACGCTATGGATATGACAAGAGAGCATTCCTCGTCGTTTAGGAAGTGCAGCATGCTTCTGCAAACTTCAGGTTCATTAGAGGCTATGTGCTGGATATTGTTCTTTTGGGAGGCGCTGTCTCTTTCCGAAAGCTTCGGCAGGCTCATGGCGCCGGTCTTGATGTAGTCTTGAGGCGGCCTGGGTATGTCCAGCGCCCAGCAGAGCTTTAGAATGGATCGGGCGGACAAGCCTGAGTAGCTGATGACTTCCTCTAGCGGCACATTCCAAAGAGCGGTAAAAAGCTCCTCGCGCTTGCACAAGACGAACTTTTGAGCCGGAGGCTGATCCTGTGGATCTGATGGGACCGAAGGATCCGAAGAATCCGGAGGCTCCAAAGAATCGGGCTTTATTGGATCTGGCGCGGACAGGGCATAGGCGTCGGCTTTTATCGCTGAAATGATAGCGTTATGCTGCCCAGACAGACTTGGCCTGCCAACGGGCTTGCCGCTAATGATCTTCACCTTGTAGCCCATGGAGGGCATAGGTATTTGCGCCTCTTTAAGCTGTTTCACAAAAGGCGCGTAAGCTAGGTTATATTTTTTTGCCATGGCATAAACTGAGCCTCGCCATATTTCCTCGTAGATCTCACGGCGAGTGAACTTGACGACAAAACCATCCAAGACAAAGCAAACTCCTTTCTTGCATGCTCTGCTCGCAAGCGAAAACACGACCGCAAGCAATTAAGTGCATATCCCAAAATTGGGATATGCTTTAAAAGATTTTAGCTCTTGCTGTTCATCTTGCTGAAAAACGCTCAAGCAATAACGTGCTGCCCCCATGGCGCTGTTTCTATAAATGCTATACTGATGATCACTCAAATCTAGCAATTTCTTCTAATAGCCTGCCAGAACTCAGTCGGGCCGCTCCCGCTACTATAAAGAAATCCTAAATCGTACTGATCGTCAGTACAGTCGCCAACGCGCGCATATCCCGAAATTGCCAAAAAGGCTTTTTCAAGCCTCAAATTCATTTCGGATGCGCGCTATGTAACAATTGAACCCAAACGCGCCATTGCTCGAACTGTGGCTTTAAAGCATATATCTGAAAGTACAATACTACAATGCAGTGCGCACTGTCAATATGCAATTTGAAATTTAAGGCATCTTTTAGAAAGGACAGGATAGGGCGTTTCGGATCTGGACAGCATGTTTTAAAAGCGAGTCTGACTGGCTTCAAAGGCGGACAGGAGCAAGCAAATTCCAAACTTGCCGCTCGCTAATTCAAATGCCTGAATTCCCATAAAAAAGCTATGAATGAGAACCTTTACAAGAAACCTTTGCCGTCGTCAAGGGCTGGGCTGTTTTACAACACCTTTGCCTATCCGGCAAAGATTTCACCTGAGTCGGTGGCGCTGTGCATAGCTGCGCACACGAAGCTAGGGGACGTTGCGCTTGACGTGTTTGGGGGAAGCGGCACTACAGGGATTGCGGCGCTGATGTGCGAGCATCCGGAGGAAGAAATTAAGACGCGTGCAGACAAACTTGAACTAAGCGTGGAATGGGGCGCCAGAAGCGCGATTCTCATAGAAATCGGAAAGTTTGGCGCGTTCGCATCAGAAGTTATGGCAAACCCGCCTGATCCGCAGGAGTTTTATGCGGCGATGGATGAATTGCTGCGTGAGGCCTGTTTATCCGACATTTATGAATCCATTGATCCCTTTGGCGGGGCAGGGGTCATGCGGCACATGATTCACTCGGACATGTTGAAGTGCCCGTCTTGTGGAAACGAGTTTTCGTATTGCCAAGGCATGGTCAGCCAAAACCCATTTGCTATAAGCAAAAGTGGCAAGTGCCCCCACTGCCAGCTGGAAGGGCCAGCGTCATGCTTCTCGTATCAGATGGAAACCTGCTTCGACACGCTCCTTGGAGTTAGCGTAACACGCCGAAAGCGGGTTCCTGCAAAGGTCTATGGGAAGACAGGCAACAAGAACTGGTCGAGGGAAGCAAACGATTCTGACATACAAAAGCTGGCTGAGATAGATCGGATCCCGTACCCGGACATGAAGCCAAAGCTAATCCAATGGGGAGAGCTTCATAGAGGATGCCATGCGGGGATAACTCATTTGCACCATTTCTACACAAAGAGAAACTTCCTGGCCATGTCATGGCTTTGGGAGAGGGCTGAGCAGCTTTCGGGAAGGCTTGGAGACGCCGCCAAGCTCTTGATTCTGAGCTATAACGCCGCGCACTCAACGCTAATGACCAGGGTTGTGGCAAAGAAGGGCTCAAAGGACTTTGTTTTAACAGGAGCGCAGAGCGGGGTTCTCTACATCAGCAGCCTTCCCGTGGAAAAAAACATATTCACAGGCCTCAGGCGGAAGCTTCCGGGGTTTGTGGACGCGTTCTCCTACCTGGGCAAGTGCAATGGGCATATCACGGTCTTGAACCAGTCCAGCCAGAGCATACCGCTGCCGGACAAGTCAGTTGACTATGTTTTCACGGATCCGCCATTCGGGGACTTCATCCCCTACGCTGAAGTGAACCAGATCAATGAGCTGTGGCTGGGTGAGCCTACCGATAGAGGTAGCGAGATAATCGTAAGCCCTTCCCAGGGCAAGGAAGTGAAGCAGTACCAAGAGATGATGTCCCAAGTTTTTGCCGAGATGAAGCGGGTGATGAAAGACGGGGCGTTTGCTACTCTGGTCTTTCACTCGTCAAAGGCGGCGATCTGGAACGCCTTGAGATCTGCCTTTGCTAGCGCCGGATTCCATGTTGTTGCCGCGTCTTCCCTGGAAAAGTCCCAAGCCAGCTTCAAGCAGGTGGTATCTGACAGCTCAGTCCAGGGGGATCCGCTCCTGCTGCTGGCGATTGGCGACGCAAAAGAAGCTTCTCCAGGCTCCATAGGGATCCTTGACGAGGCAATCCAGGAAAACCCGAATGAGACCGACCGCAAAATCTATGCCGCCTACATCAGCCGATGCCTGGAGCGAGGGGCGCTCATTGAGATGGACTCAAAAGTTGCGTATGACTATATCAAGAAAAAGAAAGAGATTAAAAAAGACGGGTAAGACAATAAAAGACGGATAAAAGCAGAAAAATCGGATAAAAGCAAAAAGCGGATAAAAGCAAAAAGACGGATAAAAGCAAAAAATCCGGATAAAAGCAAAAAGACGGATAATAGCAAAAGATCGGAGGACTAATGAGAGAACTCAAGAAACGGCTTGGCCAATACTTTTCCGGGAGCAAAGTGGCAAACCTCCTCACGTTCCTGTGCAAGCCGGACAAAAACGCTTCAGCCCTTGATCCTATGGCTGGGTCTGGGGACATGCTTGCATCGCTAGAAGCCCTTGGGCTCAAGGATGTCCATGGGATTGAGATTGATCCGGATGTTATTGGCGATCATCCTTCCATTGTTCTTGGGGACGCCTTTTCCTTGAGCTCCTATCAGCCGTTTCACAGAATGTCTTGGGATCTGGTGATCACAAATCCGCCTTATGTGCGCTACCAGTCAGCGACGGAATCGAAATCCAGTGAGATCGTCCTAAAGAATTCGACCCAGATCAGAGAAGGCTTAATAGAGGCAATAAAAGCGATCCCCCACCTGGATAGCCAGGATCGCCCCCTTTTTGAAAAGGCCGCGAGAGCGTACTCAGGCTTGGCTGATCTGGCAGTGCCCTCTTGGATACTTTGCGCCGCCCTAACTGCGCCAGGCGGAACGCTTGCCATGGTTGTGCCGGAGGCTTGGATGAGCCGCGATTACGCGGCGGCAATCAGGATCCTTCTGCGAAAGCTCTTTGAGATCAAGTGTGTGGTCGAAGACGCTGGAGCGGTCTGGTTTCCGGAAGCGCAGGTAAAGACATGCCTTATGGTTGCAAAGCGCATACCCCTGCAAAGCGGTATGGAAAATCGGTCGCACTGCCGCTTGAGGCTGTACGCGGGATCCAAGTCAAGCAAAAGCCTGGTCGGAAACATCAGCTACCATGGGCTAAAGGCTGAAGAAGCGCTTGAAGCGATGATGCAGGCAGGAGAAACCGAAAAATCCCATAACTTTGACCTCTCAGTTGCGGCTATGGAAGAGGAATCCTGGCCGTCAAAGGCCTTGTCAAAGCTGGCTGCAAGCTTTGGGCTTGACACTGGATCCGCCAAGGCAATGCCGCCAAGAGATGTCTGCGAAGCCATAGAAATCTCGGATCTAAAGCTCTCAAACCTGGCTGGCTGGGGTATCGAGGCGGGGCAGGGGCTTAGAACTGGCTTCAACAAGTTTTTCTACGTAGACATAATCGACTCGTCATCTTTACTCAGTAGCGTGCGTGCAGATGATATCTTTCAAGAACCACCTTTCCCAATTTCATCTAGGCACATCCAGCCTGTTCTCAGGCACTTGTCTGAAGCGGGAAGCGCTTGCGCTGTCACTAAAGGCCTGCTTTCAGGCCGGGTTCTTTGCATAAAGGAGGATTTGAGCCAGACAAATATGCAGAGCATGCAAAGCATGCCCAGAGATCTGGAGCTCCTGCGCCACATAGCAAAAGCCGAGAGCATGCTTTTCGAAAGCGGCTCAAGGATGATCCACATTCAAGACTTTTCGGCAGTGAAGCCGAATATCAAGCTGAGCAAAGACGGCAAAATCATCAGGCAGTGGTACATGCTTCCTCCGCTTGCCAAAAGGCATCTGCCCAAGTTTTGTGTGCCAAGGGTAAACCATAAGTCGGCAAGGGGGCTTCTTGTGGAAGACGGAATCGTAGTGGACGCCAACTTCACGACTTTCTGGACAGACGCCAAAGACTTGAAACGGATTTACGCGTTTCTGGCCATTCTCAACTCTTCATGGACTCAAGCCAGCCTTGAGTCCATCGCAAGCGTCATGGGCGGAGGGGCTCTCAAAGTGGAAGCGTCTCATTTCGCCAAGCTTTTGTTGCCAGAGCTGAGCATTGAGCTGGAAGCGGCGCTTTCGCCGCTAGGCGAGCGCATGGCGTTAAACGGGGTTACAGAAGAGCTTGTGATGGAAGTGGATGCGGCCTTGCTTGGGCAGATGGGAGGGGGGAGTGATTCAGTGGAAAATCTCAGGGCGCTTAGGTTGTCAAGGATGAACGCTAGGCTGAGAAAGACGCCGTAAGTTTATGGGAATTGAAAGTTTCTCGAGGCCGAGATGTACATATGTGACGAGCGTTCGGATAGTGCTCATTTGTTCAAGGGCGAATCGCAAAAGCCCTGGCGAATACTATGACCGCATCCAACTTTGGATGCGGTCATAGGTGTCTGCAAAAGACCGTAAAACAGACATTTGCGCTATAAGTATCTGGTCGCATCGGATACAACATACCGTTAGTTATATACTGAGAGCTCATGTTTTAGTTTGTTTTGGGGACTCTGGCGTGTACCATGCGTAGAGCGCTTTAAGGGGCTCTATTGCAGGTATTAGGGTGCAAGGATACCAACGATTTATAGCGTTCAAAAAAAGGCTCAATAAAGGGATTTTTCATAGTCGGTCGGGCGTCCTGAGTCTTCACGACTGTTATAGAGTTTTGACGGTTGTTTAGCCAGTTGAACCTTGGCATCCGGCCACGCAAACGGCCAATTTTCTAGAAGTGGCGGTATCATGGGGTTAATGCAATCAAGCTACTGAATGCGAGTAGCTGGGCTACAGGCAACACGCCGTTAGTTTCTGTGCCGAAAAGCCCATGTTTAAGGGATTTTCTTCGGGGAGCGCTGTAGTGAACCTAACATTGCGAGTTTTTTGGGGTCGGGAGGATAACCCGGAGTCTTGACGGCTGTTAAGTCAGTTGAACCTTGGCATCCGACCGCGCAAACGGCCGATTTTCTAGAAGTGGCGGTATCATGGGATCAGTCGCAATCAAGCCACTGAATACAAATAGCCGTGTTACAAGCGACATGACGTTAGTTATTATGCCGATAAGCCCATGTTTAAGGGATTTGCTTCGGGGTGCGATGAAACGAACCTAACATTGCGAGTTTTTAGGGGTTGGGAGGATAACCCGGGGTCTTGACGGCTGTTAAACCAGTTGAACCTTGGCATCCGGATGCGCAAACGGCCAATTTTCTAGAAATGGCGGTATCATGGGATCTGTCTCAATCCAGCCACTGAATATAAGTAGCCATATTATACGCGACATGACGTTAGTTTTTATGCCGAAAATCCCATGTTTAAGGGATTTGCTTAGGGGAGAGCTGAAGTGAACCTAGCATTGCGAGTTTTAAGGGCTTCTATTGCAGAAATCCGGCGCACAAGGCTGTCAACGATTTATAGCATTGAAAGAAAAGGCTCAATCAAGGGCTTTGCTGGAGTAGGGAGGAAATCCGAAGTCTTGTCGACTGTAACGCCAAGTGAGCCTTGGCATGTATTCAGCAAATCAAACGGCTGATTTTCTAGAAGTGGCGGTCTCATCGGATCTGTCGCAATCGAGCCACTGAATACAAGTAACCGGGCAATAGGCAACACGACGTTAGTTTTTACGCCGAAAAGCCCATGTTTAAGGGATTTGCTTCGGGGAGCGATGGAGTGAACCTTGCAATGCGAGTTTTTAGGGCTTTTATTGCAGAAATCCGGCGCACAAGGCTGTCAACGATTTATAGCATTGAAAGAAAAGGCTCAATCAAGGGCTTTGTTGGAGTAGGGAGGAAATCCGAAGTCTTGTCGACTGTAACGCCAAGTGAGCCTTGGCATGTATTCAGCAAATCAAACGGCTGATTTTCTAGAAATGGCGGTATCATGGGATCTGTCTCAATCCTGCCACTGAATATAAGTAGCCATATTACACGCGACATGACGTTAGTTTTTATTCCGAAAATCCCATGTTTAAGGGATTTGTTTTAGGGAGCGCTGGAGTGAACCTTGCATTGCGAGTTTTTAGGGTTTCTATTGCAGTAATCCGGCGCACAAGGCTGTCAACGATTTATAGCATTGAAAGGAAAGGCTCAATCAAGGGATTTATCGTAGTCGGGAGTATACCCAAAGCTATGCCCCTGAGACTTCACAGTCGCTATGCCAATTGAGCCATGGCATCCAGTCGAGGAAACGACCGATTTCTAGAAATGGCTGTATCATGGGATTTGTCGCTATCAAGCCACTGAATACAATTAGCCGTGTTACAAGCGACACGACGTTAGTTTATATGCCGAAAAGCCCATGTTTAAGGGATTTGCTTCGGGGAGCGATGAAGTGAACCTAACATTGCGAGTTTTAGGGGGTCGGGAGGATAACCCAGAGTCTTGACGGCTGCTATGCCAGTTGAGCCTTGCATCCGGCTGCGCAAACGGCCAATCTTCTAGAAGCGGCGCTATCATGAGATCTGTCGCAATCGAGCCACTGAATATAAGTAGCCATGTTACACGCGACATGACGTTAGTTTTTATGCCGAAAATCCCATGTTTAAGGGATTTGCTTCGGGGAGCGCTGGAGTGAACCTTGCGCCACGAGTTTTAAGGGCTTCTATTGCAGAGATCCGGGTGCAAGGTTGCCGACGATTTATAGCGTTGAAAGAAAAGGCTCAATCAAGGGCTTTGTTGTAGTCGAGAGGAAATCCGAAGTCTTGTCGGCTGTTATGCCAAGTGAGCCTTGGCATGTATTCAGTCGCGCAAACGGCCAATTTTATAGAAATGGCGGTATCATGGAATCAGTCGCAATCAAGCCACTGAATACAAGTAGCTGGGCTATAGGCAACACGACGTTAGTTTCTATGCCGAAAAGCCTATGTTTAAGGGATTTGCTTAGGGGATCGCTGAAACGAACTTAACATTGCGAGTTTTTAGGGGTTGGGAGGATAACCCGGAGTCTTGACGGCTGTTATGCCAGTTGAGCCTTGCATCCGGCTGCGCAAACGGCCAATTTTTTAAAAATGGCGGTATTATGGGATCGGCCGCAATCGAGCCACTGAATATAGATAGCCATGTTACACGCAACATGACGTTAGTTTTTGTGCCGAAAATCCCATGTTTAAGGGATTTGCTCGGGGAGCGCTGGAGTGAACCTTGAATTGCGAGTTTTATAGGGCTTCTATTGCAGGAATCTGGGCACAAGGCTGCCAACGATTTATAGCATTGAAAGAAAAGGCTCAATCAAGGGTTTTGTAGTAGTCGGGAGGACATCCACAGGCATGAACCTGAGTTATCACAACCGCTAGGCCGATTGAGCTTTGGCATGCAGTTACGCAAGCGGCTACTATTCAAGAAATGGCGGTATTATGGGATTAGTCGCAATCGAGCCACTGAATATAAGTAGCCATGTTACACACGACGTGACGTTAGTTTTTATGCTGAAAAGCCCATATTTAAGGGGTTTGTTTCGGGGAGCGATGGAGTGAACCTTGCAATGCGAGTTTTTAGGTCTTTTATTGCAGAAATCCGGGCACAAGGCTGCCAATGATTTATGGCGTTGAAAGAAAAGGCTCAATCAAGGTCTTTATCGTTGCGAGAGGAAATCCAAAGTCCGGATGGTTGTTATGCCAAGTGAGCCTTGGCATGTATTCAGTCAAGCAAACGGCCAATCTTCTAGAAACGGCGGTATCATGGGATCTGTCGCAATCGAGCCACTGAATATAAGTAGCCATGTTACACACAACATGACGTTAGTTTTTATGCCGAAAAGCCCATGTTTAAGGGATTTGTTTCGGGGAGCGCTGAAGTGAACCTTGCACCGCGAGTTTAAGTGCTTATATTGCAGAAATCCGGGCACAAGGCTGCGAACGATTTATAACATTGAAAGAAAAGGCTCAATCAAGGTTTTTGTAGTAGTCGGGAGGACATCCACAGGCATGAACTTGAGTTTTCACAACCGCTAGGCCGATTGAGCTTTTTCATAGTCGGTCGGGCGTCCTGAATCTTCACTGATTAATGTATCGTTGCCCGCCTTTGAAGCCAGGCGGGCTCGCTTTCGCTAACGACACCTAAATTTCGAGTCTTCCCTCTCGTAAGTGCAGTTAATCGTCATGCAACTTACAGCAACGAAAAATGCTCGCTTTCCATAATCGACTTCATTTTGCAAAGGCAAAAGGGGTGCCCGGCTGGACTGGGAAGACATGCCGCCTGGCAGATCCAGAAAATGTGGAGGCGGGCGGAAAAAGCTGCATGAGTCGCAAGAGGGCTTGCTTGAAGCTTTGAAGAATATTCTTGAGTCAGCCGCTTCTGAGAATCCCTCTCAGCCTGGCTTGCAAGTGAACTTAAGCATCCAAAAAATAACTGACGCACTTAGGGAGCAAGGATTCAAGATTTCGCTGCCTACCGTTGGCATATACCTTGATGAGTTAGGATACGCTCGCAAAAAGAATAAAAGGAATTCGCCAGGCAAGAAAAAGCTTAGCTCAAGCTTGGAAGATAACGATGACTGATTGCAGAAGGACAAGTCGCCGCTTTAACGCAAACCATACATAAGCTTCCTGCTTGGGCATAACTATGTCTATTAAGCGGTGCGGGCGAACTGAGGACCTTAAGTAGCAGAAGGGTTTGCGGGCTTCTGTTGCCTCAAGAAACGAAAACGAAGTGCATCTCTGTCCGCTGAAAAGTTGCCATTATATGAATCTTGTTGGAAGCGGTGCGGACAAAGAGCCTTAAAGCACTGCCCTGTCAGTTGTTTTTCCCTGATTTAGGGTTAGACTTTGCCTGGCTAAAAGGTATAGCTTTAGCTCGAATGGCATAACGCCCACTTGGCTCTCTAGCCTATACTGACAAGAGAGCGTTTTCGGTCTGCGCAAAAAAGCCGAAAGCCTAGAAAGCGGGGGTTCACATGGGAGCTAAAGTGGCGGTCATATACTGGAGCCGAGGTGGCAGCACTGAGCAAATGGCTAAAGCAGTTGCGGCTGGACTAAAAGAGTCGGGAGTGGACGCGGATCTGTTTAAGGTGAGCGAAGTTGATTCTTCTGTAGCCGACAAATACAACGGCTTTGCCTTAGGTTGCCCAGCCATGGGTAAAGAAGTGCTTGAAGAGAAGGTTTTTGAGCCGTTCTTTGCCTCTATCGAGAAGAAGCTCAAAGGCAAAGACGTAGCGCTGTTTGGCGCTTATGGCTGGGGAGACGGCAAATGGATGAGGGAATGGACTGAGCGGGCCGAAGCTGATGGCGCAAAGGTTCTCAAGCCTGGACTCATTGTGAAGACGTCGACTGATTTCATGAGCAGAATCAAACAGGCCTTTGGCAAAGAGCAGAAGATTGACCAGAAGCCTTGCCTAGACTATGGCAGGAAATTGGCAGAGCGGTTTGCCAAGGGACAGAAGTTGCACAACAGCAAATAACAAAACATAGATTGTTAAGCATACAGAGATTTAAATCGAGCGTTGCTTTTCGCGGGCCGCGCCATTCTAGAAACAAGCGGAGCCCTGGTACCTGCCTAGGCTTTTCTTTAAAGATTGCCTATCCCAGAACACCCTCTGCCGCAAAAACCGAAGCCCTTCTCCCGAATCCACCTAGCGATTGGCGATGATTGACAGTCGACGATCCTATGCCAGTGTAGTACACTTTCTTCAGGATTCTAAGCTCACAAAGGAGAAATCGCTATGCTCATGACCGAGGTTCAAGGCAAGTCAACCGTGGACATTCCTGATGAGATAATCGAAAAGCTTGGCATAACTGAAGGCGAGAAGATGGAGATATACGAA
>JAISWZ010000215.1 GCA_031270945.1 Clostridiales bacterium
GCCTGCCTTTCACGGCTTTTGGCATCCGCCTGTTTGTAGCGATACCCCCGCAACCCCGTGTTACGGGCAAGCTCACGGCTCACTGTCGAAACATTGCGGCCAATCTCCTTCGCCGCTGCCCGCATCGACTTTCCGCTTTTCAAAGCCTGGCAAAGGTAATAGCGTTCTTCCTTAGCAAGGTGCGTGTAGTGCATAAGCCCCTCATCTGTGGTGGATAGAGAGCCAAATGCCTAACGCACCTTGCTTTTCTATTCAACACACGGGGTGTTGCACTTGCGACTTGAATCCGCCAAACATAGAATCGAGTACAGCTTCGCCTGTATAGCTAGAATAAAAAGCGGGAGCCTCCAATTCTGGTTGGGCAAATATGCGAGGGAAATTTTCTGCTGGAGGTGTTGCCTCAAAGAAAACAAGTTGTTGCTTATTAATGTACGGCAGAAGGAACTCAAGGCATTCACGTTCTGCATGGGAATCAAAAGATGTCTTCAGTGGGTCTACCGTAATATAGCAGTGTACGATTGTCCCTTGAGATAGGCGCTGAAGAAGCCATTTGAATGCATTATGCTCTACGCTCGTATTTTTGCTAAAAAGAGTCTTACCGACCAAACAAATGATTGGATATCCGGCTATGCGTTGATCCAGCGATGTAAGGCTAGGTTGCCATTCCACCGCCTGAGCGACTGGCCGCTGTTCTTTGGTTTGTATGAAGTGAGACAGCCACTCAAGCGCAGGGCGACGATTAAATATTTCCCAATGGCGTTGATTTGAATAATCATTTAGGCAGCGGCGACATGATTTTTGGCACTCACTACGACAATCAAGCCGTTCAATAGCTTTTTTCAACACATCAACAGACGAAATCGTATCAAAAATACGCTTAGCGTAGCCTGCTCCTCCAGGTACGCTATCGTATAAAATCACATCAATATATCCATCTCGTATCTTATAACTTTCGCGCAGTTCATAATCTTGGATCGTTAGCAATTCTGCCGCAGCAAAACGTATAGCTTCTGTTATGGTGAGAGCCATAGATCGTGTATTCGCCGTGGACTCAAAAATATTTTGAGGTAACATTTTGCAGAAACGGAAAATCGCAATGTCTGTCGTAAAAATATGGGCAAGACTCTCTGGCCAGAGTAAGCTCTGGTTAATGCAAGATCCTCCATGCCGAATGTTTTTATGCGCTAATTTTTTCTTTTCAAGCTTAGAGGCAGGCTCCATGAAACCACAAACTGCGCATCTGCTGAACCCGTGTCCGAAAGGGCCATTATTTAGGATAAACATTTGGCCTGATTTTTCTGTCTGCAAATTAACCTGTGCACTAAGAAAGGCTTTCCTTAAGTGGGGTTGGTTTGTGGGCACAAAGTTTTCTTCACTCGGCTGCGAAAGTAGGCGAGCTTCATCTGCGTACAATTTTCTTGGTCTAACTAGGCGTGGATTATCTCCGTCCCGTTCCTCATACGCTGTTACAAACCCACGAGGTTCAATATATGAATATCCTGGGCCGCTTAATGTATTCCCGCAATAAGTACATACCGTATTCAGGCTATCTCTATCCAGTTTGCTCTCGACTTGGTTGCATATGCGGCAGATCTTATAATAATAAGTCGGCATAAACTGTTTTGGCGTATAAGCGATTCCTGCACTCGTCCAAACTCTCCCGTTGGCCACAACACGACTGCCCGGTGCATATTCTGTTATACCAAGTGCAGCATCACGCGCGAGCTCAATGTCTGTGTTTTGAGTAAAGTTGTTCATTTTCTGAACTACTTCTAAGGTTATAGAGTGCACAGGGAAACTGTATGTTGGTATTATTCCATGAAATGAGAGCTGGGTGAGTAATTGTTGATGAAGAAAGTTTTCGCTTTGTTTTTGCCAGCTTGCAGCCTTCTGAAGATCCTTTCCTCCAATACTTATAGCTTTTTCAATCAAATTTGAATATTCCTGCCAGCGTTCACCCACTGTACGAGCAAATTGCATAAGGGCTGCAGAAAATATATTGCGCAACTCAATATCATCAAATGTAAATCCTGGATATTGAGACACCATGGCAGCTAAATTTTTTGCTTCATGTCTCCATTCATTGCCGTTATTACTTTCTAACCAGTAAGCTAGATCTTCCTCAAAAGCATGTAGGGATTTATTGTCAGGCGACTCCCCCAGTAAATCTTTTAACGTAGGTGATGCAACCTTGTCTGAACTAAGGCGATGCCGTAAAAATCCGGCAAGCAGGATGGAAAAGAGATGGCGCTGGAATAGGCGGAAATTTGCCATATGCACCCATGGAACACGCGCTGGAGTTTTAAGATACTCCTCAAGTTTCTTAAAAACACTTTGATCATAGCGTGAGCTACGGGCAAGAGTGACACAAAATGGCGCGGCTTGTGCGCGTCGACCGGCTCTCCCCGTTCGTTGCTGGTAGTTGCTGATCCCTGGTGGTACGTTCAGGCAAACAACCGCTTCCAAATCACCTAAATCGACACCCATTTCCATGGTTGTCGTGCAACTCAAAAGGTTAATGTCTTTTCCCGCGAAATCCCTCTCTATCTCTTGGCGAACTTCCTGTGAGAGTGCCGCTGTATGCTCACGAGCGCATAAAGTACGTAGATTCCCTTGAGAGTAGGTGTAAATATAATGGTTTTCTTGGGCATTGCGTTCTCGCTCTTCAAAGGGAATTTCCACCAAGTTGCCATGACAATTAAACGCCGGACATTTATTTGCGACATTATGGAATGTGGCAAATCCGCATGTTGTACAAACATACCATGGCAAGCTGCTGCCATTGCTAAGAACGATATCGTTTGAGCTTAATCCAAAGTTTGGCTGCAATGGCACAAGAATCCGATGGCGTTTAAGGATATCCCAACTATTTTCAAGGAAAGTTACACTTTCCTCCTTGCTCCAGCTAAGTTGCTCCATCAAAAAAAAGGTCCGGCGATTATGCCTAAATTTGTCTGGAGCTGGCATCCATGTGGAAACACTCCCTGCTTTTTTTCCAGGTGACTTCATGCATTCGAATGAACGCACATCCTGTGCCTGTCCCTCTCCCCAGATGCTGCCATCCGTCATGTCGATATTGCGTAAACTAGATATCGCACGATCTCGTCGTACATGCTCAAGCATAAGGTGCAAAAGGGCTTCGGCATATTCTTGGTGATGCGGCATAATTGCTTGAACATCAGAGATAATTTTTGCCATCTTCGCCTCAGCGTACCCGACCTGGACACATCCAAGCGCTTCCAGGGAAACTCTTCGCCCGCCGTGAGTACAAAATTCTGCTGCAATCAATGCCTCAATGTATTCTTGCTGCTCTTCAAGCTTAGTAATGGTGGTCCCTCTCCCAGTCAATAGACTTGGCTTGCAGTCATTTCGCCATGTGCTCAAAACTTTTCTCGCCAATTCTCCGAAAGTGTATTTTTCCTCTGGAGCCTTTTGTACTATTTGTAAGGCCGCTGCCCGCAAGGCTATATCATTGGCTGTCCGTTCAAAAAATGGTGGGAAATAGGCGGCATCTTGGCGGCTGTCTGAAAATGTCAGTAGAGTCCGCCCTCCGTAGGGAAGATGGCGGGCTCGCTCTATATCAGTGGGGAGAACATCCAGTACCTGCTGGCAAATAACAGCACCCAGCGCCTCATTGCCGGGACTTAGCAGCCCGGTGAAAAACTCATATTTTACCAACGAATGGCAATAGCTCCGCCAAATTCCGCCTGCTCTGAAGCTTCCGGTTGACAAAACAGGATAAAAAGGGTCAAGCGAACTTCAAAACA
>JAISWZ010000251.1 GCA_031270945.1 Clostridiales bacterium
CCAGTTCTACAACTTGATGCAAAACCTTACAGCGATAGAGAACGTGGAGCTGGCGACGCAGATATCCAGGAAGCCGCTTTCGCCGATGACGGTTATGGAAAGAGTCGGCCTTTCTCAGCGTGTCAACAACTTTCCTTCCCAGCTTTCAGGCGGAGAGCAGCAGCGGGTCTCAATAGCCAGGGCGTTGGCGAAGAATCCAAAGCTTTTGCTTTGCGACGAGCCTACGGGAGCGCTTGACTACGTGACAGGAAAGGAAGTATTGAAGCTTTTGCAAGACACCTGCAGGGTGCAGGGGATGACAGTGATCGTGATCACCCACAACCTGGCCATAGCGCCAATGGCTGATCGGATCATAAAGATGAAAAACGGCAAGGTCTCTGAAATGTACATGAACGAAATAGT
The DNA here is from genome assembly GCA_031270945.1 of Clostridiales bacterium. Taxonomy (GTDB): domain Bacteria; phylum Bacillota; class Clostridia; order Lachnospirales; family WQUN01; genus JAISWZ01. The sequence goes on from JAISWZ010000251.1 coordinate 403, forward strand.
CATACCGGTTGAGGATATAGAGTGGTAAAGCCCGATTAGGGGAAGGAAGGGAACGGCCTTTTGAAGTCGGCGATGAGAAAGGACATATTTCGAGAGATTTACCATACCATTGGCCGGTTCGTTGGGATACTGGTGATAGTCGCGCTGGGGGTCTCCTTCTTTTCAGGCCTGGGAACAACCGGGGATGACATGAAGCTGACAGGGGACTTCTATTTCGATTCCCAGGATCTGATGGATATAAGGGTCATTTCCACCTACGGGCTAAATGCCAGGGATATTTTGGCCATAAAGCAAACCCCGGGGGTGCTCTCTGTCTACCCCGCTTACAGCTTGGACGCCATAAGCGGCAAAAGCGACGCGTCCGTGATAAAGGTTCACAGCCTTGAAGAGATAAACAGGCCTGTGCTCTACTATGGCAGGGCGCCAACAAGCAGGGCTGAATGCCTGCTGGACGCTTCCCTGGCGTTTGACATGAAAGTCGGCATAGGCGATGTGGTGGAGCTTGAAAGCGGGAAGGAAACTGACATCAGGAACAGCCTCAGGACTGACCGCTACAAAGTGGTCGGCCTTGTGAGATCGCCATTTTACGTTTCTGTTGAAAGAGGCTCCAGCTCTGTTGGAGACGGCGCGGCGGATGGATACATGTACATACCGCCTGAAAACTTTCTTCAAGAGGTGTACACGGAAGCCTTTGTTCTGGTGGAAGGCGCAAAGGATCTTTTAAGCTTCGGCGATCCATACCTGGATCTGGTTGACCTGATAGTAGACCGGCTTGAAGACGCGGCGGATGTTCGCGAATTCGAGCGCTACCAGGAAATGACCGACAAGGCCTTCAGCGAGCTGGAACTGGCAAGGAAAAATCTTGAGATAAAAAGATCAAGCGCCCAGCTGGAGATTGACGAGGCTGAGAATAGCATACTGGAGAGCTCCAGGCAGCTATACTCAGCATCCTATGACCAGACCGCTGGCTACGCCCAGATATTAGAGAGTCTAAGAAGTCTTGACGCACAGGAGGCGCAGCTGGACGCAGGGCTTGTGACAGTGGCTCTTAGCCAGGCCCAGCTTGAAAGCCAGCTGACAGGCCTTAGGAAGACAAGGCGAGAGCTGCAGGATCAGCTTTTCGAGCTGGATGGGCAAGACCAGCAGCTTTTGGGCCAGCTAAGCGTGGTCGGATCATCAAACCCTTACGCAAAAGCCCAGATAGTTGCGGCCAGGGCAGAGATATCATCAGGGCGAAGCCAAGTGGAAGACGGGCTTGTTGAAGTTTCTGGCGGAGTGACCGCGATACTAAAAGGCGTCGAAGAGATCGAAGCGCAAAAGTCCAGCCTTGCCAAAAGCAAGCGAGATCTCCAGACAGGGCGGGACAGCCTTGAGGCGTCGCTTAGAAGCATGACAGAAAATACCCTGCAAGCCAGCGATGCCAGGGCCAGCCTTGACGCTGCCGCGCTTGAGCTTGCGGTGACAAAGAACAGCACAAAAAAGAGCTTGGATCTGGCTGAAAAAGAGATAGTGGCGGCGCAAAAGTCTTTGGATGATCTGGAAGAGCCGCAGTGGTACGTCCTTGACCGGGACGCAACCCCAGGCTACGCCAGCTTCAGCCAGGACACTGACAAGATCGAGGCGATAGGCCGGGTTTTCCCTCTCATATTCTTCTTGGTTGCGGCTTTGGTTAGCCTTACAACCATGACAAGGCTGGTTGAGGAAAGGCGCGGAGAGATAGGGACACTAAAGTCTTTGGGCTACAGCAACAGCGCGATAATGAGAAAGTATATATTCTATGCCGCGATTCCAACCCTCATAGGAGGATTATTTGGCGGGTGGTTTGGCATGGAATTCTTTCCCGGGGTTATAATAAACGCCTATTCGTCCATGCTGTACTCACTTCCTCCCCCTGTTCTGAAGCTTGATCCAAAGTACTGGGGCATAGGAATGGGAGCGGCTTTCCTTTGCACGGTATTGGCTGCGGTCATATCCTGCAACGCTGAGCTTAGGGAGACGCCTTCGAGCCTAATGAGGCCGAAGCCCCCAAAAGTGGGAAAGAGGACTTTCCTCGAAGCTTTGCCGTTTCTTTGGAAGTCATTGAACTTTACGCAAAAGGTTACTCTGAGAAATATAATCAGGTACAAAAAGCGGTTCTACATGACCGTCATAGGCATAGCCGGATGCTCTTCATTGCTCCTGACAGGGTTTGGAATATTGGATTCAATCTCCGCTGTCATGGGCCTTCAGTATTCACAGATAAGGGTTTATGACTTGAGCGTGGCGTTCACTGACAGCTCAAAGCAGAGAGACTTGGTTGAGGTCGGAAACCTGCTCACGGCAAGCGGGCAGTCCAACAGCTACACCAGAACATATGAAAAGACCTTGGATGCGGGAACCGCAGATAGCTCACTCAGGATATCAGACAAGGCGGCGATTCTGGTTGTGCCTGAGGACATGGAGAGCTTCCCCAGATACGTGGCTTTCCGGGAAAGGGTCTCAAATGATATCGTAAAGCCAAACCCCGCCGGGGTTTTGGTGACGGAAAGACTCTCAGCTATCCTGAAGGTTGGTCCAGGAGACAAGATAGTCATCAAGGACGGAGACACCCACGTGACGGCAACTGTCACAGGAGTGGTTGAAAACTACCTGTTCCACTATATCTTCATGGACAAGGAGCTTTATCTTCAGCTCTTTGGAGAGAGCGCGGAGTACAATACCATGTATTCAATGCTGGCCGACGAGAACGCGCCTGAGGCCAGCCAGCTGGCAAACGACATACTTGGAGAGAAGGGCGTAAGCTCTGTTGCATTTGCCAAGGCTTCCAGGGATTCTTTTGGGGACATAGTTGAAAACCTGAATTTCGTCATAATTGTGATCATAACCTCGGCTGGAGCGCTCGCGCTTGTTGTCCTCTTAAACCTGAGCTCCATAAACATAAGCGAGAGAATGAGGGAGCTTGCAACCATTGAAGTCCTGGGTTTCACAGACCGGGAGGTCTCGGACTACGTCTTTAGGGAAAGCGCTGTTCTTACCGCTATAGGCGCGCTGGCAGGGCTCCTCTTGGGCAGGGCGCTGCATCTCTACGTCCTTTTGTCTGTTGAGACTGATTTGATAATGTTTTCCAGAAGCATAAAACCAGTGAGCTTCTTCTACTCTTTGGCGCTGACGGCTGTCTTTTCCATGGCCGCCAACATTTTCTCCAGCAGAAGGCTGAAGAAAATTCATATGGTGGAGGCGCTTAAGAGCGTGGAATAAGAGGGTTAATGGATTGCGGCGAAACGTTATAACCGGATGATCGTTGTTCGGAAAATATGGAATGCAGCATCCTGCAAGGGAAAAGTAGGATAAAAATAAAAAGATAAAAATTAAAAAATATAAACAATAAAATAAAAATAAATAATAAAATAAATAATAAAATAAAAATAAATAAAATAAAAATAAATAATAAAATAAAAGCAAAAAAAGAATAAGAGCGTGAATCAAAAGGGCAAACCAACAACAAATTCGAGCGGCCCGGCTGTTCTAAGGCGGGCAACGATAAAATCTATAAACGCAGGTGCCGCCGATTGCGCGGGCTGGCTTTGGTGGGGTTGATATGCAGGAAGAAAACAGCAAACAGTCCAGGAATGTTTTTAAATCCATTTTCTCTGTCATAAAGAAAATCCTGGGCATAATCATAAAAACCGCTGTCATCGCAGCGGTTGTGGCCGCCGCTTTATGCGTGATCGCGTACTTCTACTGGAACGCAAACAAGCCTGTGGATCTGGAAGCGCTGTATCCGACCATTCCAGCCTCAAAGGAGGATGTCGCAAAGCAGGTGCTTGCGACAGGGAACGTCAGATCCAAGGAAAGCCGCACAGTTTATGTGGACGTGACCCAAAAGGTGTCTAAGGTTCATGTGAAAGAAGGAGATGTAGTCTCGGCGGGACAGGTCTTGATAGACTATGACATCTCAGCTGACGTCAGCGACTTGCAGAGAAAGCTGTCAGACGCGTCAGCGAACCTGGAGAGCGCCCAGTACAACCTGGAGCTGATAACCCTTCCGGCTGAGGGAAACGAGCTTCTTGGTTACATCAGCGAGGTTACAAGCGCTGAAAAGAACCTTTACGACGCGCAGACAGACGCGAACAGCCTGGAAGTGAGAATAGCCCAGCAGCAGAGAAAGATAGACGACGCCAACCGCTTGATGGAAAAGAACAAGGAGCAGTTTGACGGAGGCATTTTGCCTGAGAATGACTACGACAACTCTGTCTCGTCATACGAGCTTTCAGTCCAGGCCATGAGCGATCTGGAGATTGAAAAGGAAGCTGGGCAAAGAACCATTGAGATAAGGCAAAGGCAGGTAGAGGACGCTAAAACCAAGCTTTCAAACGCTGAGAACAAAATGGGGGACAGGGCAAACGAGATCAAGTATCAGCAGCAGCTGAAATCCATAGAGCTAATACGAAGCCAGATGCTTCAGATCCAGTCAGACATCAACAAGTTTGACGGGAGATCCTCAAGCCCGATAGACGGGTACATTCTCTCGATAGCTGTGAAGGACGGGGAGCTTGCCCCAAAGGGCGCGGTTTTGATGGAGATAGCGGACACATCCACAATACAGGTGATGTCTGAGATATCAGAGTATGACGCTCCGCAATTGACGGAGGGAATGAAGGCAGAGATAACCACAAGCGGGCTTCCAGGAGAGGTTTTCAAAGGGGAAGTTTCTTTGATACCCTTCGGAGCGGTGAAAAAAGAAAAGTCCTCAGGCGACGAGGTAATAGTGCCAGTTGAGTTCAACGTCGACAACCTGTCCGACAAGCTTAAGATAGGATACTCAGTGGATATCGCCATTACCACAGAGATGGTCCAGAATGTCCTGGCGGTCTCAATACAGTCAGTCCTGGTTGAAGGCGACGAGCATTACGTATATCTTCTCAAGAACGGAGAGCTTGAGAAGAAGAAAGTAACCCCAGGGTTTTACGGAGATCGCACGGTTGAGGTGAAAAGCGGCCTTGCAGTAGGCGATCCTATAATAATGAGCCCGGCTGATGTCGTTCCTCCGGGAAACGGTTTCCTGAAAGTTGAAATGCTGGTGGACGCCTCGGAATGGGTACTCAAAAAGATCGGGCCTTATGTTGAGAAGCTTGACTTTGGGCTTAGCTTTCCTGTGGAAGCGGAAGAGTCAACGGAAGCGGCAACAGAAGCGGCAACGGAGAGCAAATAGAGAAAAGGCGTGGCCTGTTGGCGAGAAATCTCGTTGGAAGGTCGCGCCTTTGTTTTTTTGTGTTTTTTGTTTTTTTTTGAAAAGAGAGAGGGTTACGCAAAGGGCAAAAACTGCGCTTTTTCTCGCAAGCGCAAGCGCTTGCGAGAAAAAGAAAACCTGGCCCCCTGGCCACGAAGCCTTAACACGGCTAAAGCGCATTGTTTGAATTAGCCTTGCTTTTCAGTTGATTTGTGGTAATATGTAATTACGCATTGCCAAATGTGCCGCAATACGACATTTATGTTGGCGAATAGCGGAATGCTTCAAGGAGGTTAACATCATGAAAATCAAAAAGCTATACCTCACCAACTTTCGCAGCTTTGAAAACCGCCACTTTTCTTTTGACG
>JAISWZ010000254.1 GCA_031270945.1 Clostridiales bacterium
CGCCTGAAATAATCGCTCGCGCTTGGAGGCGGCGAAGCGCCTGAGATAATCGCTCGCGCTTGGAGGCGGCGAAGCGCCTGAAATTAATGTTCGCACTTTTCAGTACAGCGCTATTATAATCCCAATCATTCCAAAAGTAAACCAGCATTATTTGGTATTTGTGGATTGCGCAATGATATTTGACAGCATCTCTAAGCCCCTGAAATTTAGGGCATTCCGATAGCTGCTGCAATAATGAAATTCACATTTAGAATTGGTTTGACGGCCACCCGTCCCTGGTTAAACGTTTAACCCATGCATGCGGATTTCGCAGCCTACCCCATTTCCATTTTTCCTCTATAGCCGCCAGCGCCAAGCCCACCCTGATTTATGCTCTCGATTTCCTTTATCGGCCATTATCCACCCTGCACCCCCTCATATGCCCTAAAAATCGCATTCTTTCAAGAGCAACCCCATTGTCCTTATGGTATAATGGTGAATGAAACGGCCACCCCAGTTGGCGGGCCTTGGGGTTCCAAAGCGCCCGCCTAGCCGTGACTAAAGCTAAAAACGGGACTCAGCGCCCTAATGGAGGCATCCAATTGAGAACAACAATAGCGCTAGGCGGAAACGCCTTGGGAAACACTTTGACCGAGCAGATGATAGCTGTCAAGTCAACAGCGAAAGCCATCGCGTCCCTTATAGAAGATGGCAATGAAGTGGTCTTGACCCACGGAAACGGGCCGCAGGTTGGAATGATCAACCTCGCCATGGAAACCTCGGGCAAGACAGAAGCGAAAACCCCGTACATCCCAATGAGCGTGTGCGTGGCCATGAGCCAGGGATACATCGGCTATGATCTGCAAAACGCCCTGCGGGAAGAGCTTTTGAATAGAGGCTTGAGCGTCCCCGTAGCCTCAATAATCACCCAGACTATAGTGGACGAAAACGATCCAGCGTTCCAGTCGCCATCCAAGCCGATTGGCTGCTTTTACACAGAAGAGGAGGCAAAAGCTCTTGCTTCTGAAAAAGGCTACAAGCTCAAAGAGGACGCTGGCAGAGGATGGCGAAGGGTTGTAGCTAGCCCCAAGCCTGTAGGAATAGTCGAAAAAGAGACAGTCAAAGCTTTGCTCTCAGCTGGCCAGGTTGTCATAGCCGCTGGCGGGGGCGGAATTCCCGTAAGAGTTCAAGGCAACCATTTGGCTGGCGCGGGCGCTGTGGTGGACAAGGATTTCGCGGCGGCTGTTCTGGCTGACATCACAGGCTCAAACGTCTTGATGATATTGACAGCGGTTGACAAAATCTGCATAGACTTCAACAAGCCCAGCCAGAGGAAGCTTGACCGAATGACTGTCGAAGAAGCGAGGAATTATATAAAAGAGGGGCATTTCGCCCCCGGCAGCATGCTGCCAAAAGTGCAGGCGGCCATTCAATTCGTAGAAGGCGGCCCATCCCGGAAAGCTGTCATCTGCCACTTGTCGGACGCAATGGATGGCTTCCTGGGAAAAGCCGGAACCTTGATATACTAGAACCAGGCATAAAGGAGGCGGCATATGCAGCTTGTCGGAAACGGAAGGCTAATCACTCACAATCCTGAAGTCCCCTACCTGGATAAAGGATGCGTTGCCTTTGAAGGCAATGCCATTGCCGATTTCGGAAAAACTTCTGATCTCGTGGAGCGCTATCCCGGAAGCTCGTTTTACAACGCCAGGGGCAGGGTCATAATGCCAGGCCTGACTAACGCGCACACCCACATTTACTCAGCTTTCGCCAGAGGCTTCAACTTGCCGCAGAAAAAGCCGAACAAGACTTTTCTTCAGATCCTGGAGAACGTTTGGTGGAGGCTGGACAAAGTGCTTGACACCGATGACAGCCTGTATTCCGCTTACGCCACTGGCATAGAATGCATACGAAACGGCGTCACCACAATATTTGACCATCACGCCAGCCAATTTCACATTCCCGGGAGCCTCATGGCCATTGAAAAGGCTCTTTCAAACCTGGGCCTTAGGGCTTGCCTGTGCTATGAAACCACCGACAGGGATGGATCTGAAAAGACGGACGAGGCGATAGCTGAAAACATCTCGTACATTGACCATGCCGCAAGCTCTTCCATGTTTCGCGGGATGCTTGGAATGCATGCCTCCTTCACCCTTAGCCAAGAGACAATCGAAAAGTGCGTGGACGCCATGGGCGACAGGGACGCCGGATTTCACATCCACTGCGCGGAAGGCCCTGAAGATCAGGCGGACTGCCTGGAGAAGCACGGGAAAAGAGTGCTGGAGCGCCTTAGGGATAGCGGGGTTTTGGGCAGGAAGACCATTGCGGTTCACAACATCCATGCGAGCGACACAGAAATTTCAATCCTGAAAGACACAAACACAATGGCGGTTCACAATCCAGAGAGCAACATGGGAAACGCCGTAGGCTGCGCAAGGGTTCTGGACATGGTTTCCTCAGGCGTAACCCTGGGCTTGGGCACTGACGCTTACGCAAGCGACATGTTCGAAAGCCTGAAAGTCGCGAACCTAATACACAAGCATGAGCTCAAGGATCCGGGAGTCGCCTTTTCCGAAAGCGTTGGCATGCTTTTCAAGGGCAACACCGAGATTTGCTCCAGGTTCTTCCCTAATCCCATAGGAGTCATAGCCAAAGGCGCCTCCGCTGACGTTATTGTGGTGGACTACACTCCCCATACTCCGATGGATGAAACGAACTGCTACGGGCACATAATGTTTGGAATCTCCGGAAAGTGCGTTGACACGGTCTTCATTGGAGGATCTTGCGTCATGAAGGATCGGGTTCTCATAACCGTGGACGAGGACGGCATTCTGTCTAGAAGCCGCGAGCAGGCGGCGGATTTTTGGAAAAGGGTGGTAGGCTAAGCGATATGCCAAAATTCCATAAGTGGCGCAGTGAAAGTCATCGCGATGCTTTAACACGTGACTTTCACAAGCCATAAAATTAATTTTGGGATATCGCTCTAAGCGATATGCTAGAAAGGTGAGTCATATGAGCGAGAAAATGCATCCGCTGCCCTTCGGCAGGCTTGCCAAATGGGTCTTGGCGGAAAGCGAAAAGCGCGGGGCGGCTTTCGGGATCAGGGAA
>JAISWZ010000273.1 GCA_031270945.1 Clostridiales bacterium
AAGCTGGCTGGGGTCAAGGTTTTGGCGCTTCCAAACGCGGCCGCGCTGAGCAGTGACACTTGCGAGATCATCCGGGAGTTTGTTTCAAAAGGCGGAGGGCTCTTGGCTACATTTGAGACTTCCCTGTACGACGAGCAGGGGGCTGAGAGATCGGACTTCTGTCTGTCAGATCTGTTTGGCATAAGCTTCACCGGGGTCAGGAAAGACACCTCCAATGACTCATACTTGTCGTTGCAAGAAGGCATCGAGCCTCTCTCTGGCATAAGCGGGACGAGCGTCCTGATGAACGGGGGAACGACTCTTCTTTGCAGAGCCAAAGGGGCGGAAGCGGCCGCGAAGTACATTCCCAGGATATACAACCAGCCGCCAGAGATGGCCTGGATACCTGAAATGGACACAGAATACTCCGTAGTCTCATCCAACCGGTTCGGCAAGGGGAAAGTGGCATATTTCGCAAACCAAGCCGACAAGCTCTGCCACGTTGACGGGCACGAGGACTTCAGGGACATGGTGCTTGGAGCGCTGGAATGGGCTAGGCCAGATGGGCATTGGACTGTGGAGACGCAGAACGTTCCGCAGGGAGTCCATGCGACCTTAATGCGAAGCGCCGCCAACAACCAATATGTTTTCAGCGCGGTAAACACAACCGAAAGCGGCCCCAGGCCGTCTGGCGATCTGGTTCCGGTTTTTGGGCTGAAGTTTAGGATTTCGAGCAAAGGCCTGAAGTCGTCCCGCGCACTTTACGGGGAGATCGAGGCATGCGAAAAAGACGGCTGCATAGAGATCTTTATTGAGAGGCTGGACGAGTTCGCAAGCGTTTTGCTGGAGATAGAGTAGATTTAATTAAAAAGAGCCCTTTGTCTTTCAAGATTTCGGGCCAGCCATTTGACCCCTAGCATCAACAAAAACACGTTTTTATGCTTTTAAATAAAAATCTTCAGGAGAGCGACATGGAATACCTTTCATTCGGCAAGACCGGAAAGACAGTTAGCCGCCTGGGGTTTGGCGGGGCGGCGGCGGGGCTTAGAAACTACCTGCATGAATATGAGCCCGAAAGTGTTGAGAATATAGAAAAAGCGGTAGACGCGATAAAGCGGGCGCTTGAGCTTGGTGTCACCTACTTTGACACAGCGCCTGGGTATGGAAGCGGGGCAAGCGAAAGAATCTTCGGCAAGGCGCTTGAGGAAGCTGATCCTGAAAAAATCTTCCTGGCAACGAAAGCGCCGTTTGGATCCAGGGACGACACATGGAGAAGCTTTGAGCAGTCATTGAAAAACCTCAAGCGGGACTATGTGGACTTGATCCAGATCCACGGGGACTCGATAGATATCGAGAAAGAAGAGATCATAGCTAAAAGAGGAGGGATGCTGGAAGCGCTCAAAGAGATCAAGGCGCAGGGCTTGGCAAAGAATATCGGCTTTACAACAGAGGACAGCAATGACGCCGTGTACCGGCTCATTAGAAGCGGTGAATTTGACACAATCCAGATCTGCTACAACTTCATCTTCCAGCATCCATATGAGCCGTCCAGGCCCTTTGGAACCCTCTATGAGGCGGAGAAGGCTGGCTTGGGCATAGCCGTCATGAGAGCGCCTACATCAGGCACCTTCCAGCGGTGGATCCAGATGGTGAACCCGGAAAACACATTTGACTACACTCCGGCGCTGATCCAGTTCGTCCTGTCCAATCCGTTGGTTGATGTCGCGCTTGTGGGCATGCGGACAAGGGAAAGAGTAGAGGCAAACGTTGCCATAGCCAATGACCTGTCCGGGAGAATCGACATAAGCGCGGTTCACACCCGCTATGTCTAAAATCCTAAGCGCCCTAGGCGCAGTTTCAGGAGAGGTTCAGGACTTTCGCGTCATAGTTATCGGGCACCTGAAATGGAACCCCCATTTTGGCGAAACCCAGGACGCCCCGCCTAGAGGGGATCCTTCCACATGCACAAGCGTCCTGCTAAGAGGCCAGAAGGACGGCAAGCCCTTTGTTCTGGTCATGGATCCCACCATCAGGAATGCCGCAGAAGACTACCATTTTGACATCTTCAGGAGAACTGGGCTTCGCCCTGAGGCGATAACGCATTGTTTCATCTCCCATTGCCACTTTGACCATTACGCTGGGGTAACCAGCTTCCCTAACGCCCAGTGGCTGACGTCTCCTGAAACAGCAAAGCGGCTGGAAAGCCAGCCGGTCGGAAGCAGGCTCAAGCCTGTGACAGGAGAGTTCCTGCCTGGGGTGTTCTCCGTGAACCTGCCAGGCCATACCATGGATCTATGCGGCCTAGCCTTTCGCTTTCAGGGCTTGCGAGTCATCGCCGCCGCAGACAGCGTTATGACAGAAGACCACTTCTTCTTCGAAGACGGAATGTTCGAGGAAGACAAGGATTTGGCAAGGGAAACGCTGAGGGAAGAGAAGAAATGGGCTGACATTGTGGTGCCAGGCCATGGGAATGTAATTGTAAACCGGTTTAGCGCTAATGGGTTTTAGGCTTGCCGAACGCTGAATCGAGGGAAACCAGAGCGAAAGCGCAGTTCTTTCACTCAAAGAATCATAAGGAGATGTGCCTCATGCCTGAACTAAGGCTGGGGGTTGTAGGATGCGGAGGGTACATGCGGAATACGCTGTACCCTATGGCGCGAGCGCTTCCAATGAGGCTTGTTGCCGCTTGTGACATCAACCCCCAAAATCTAGAGAAGTTTGCGACTTTCTTTTACACCCCTAGGGTTTTCTTGGATTTTCAAGAAATGCTTGCGAAAGAAAAGCTGGATGCAGTCATATGCGCGGCAAACGCGCAAACTCACTTCGAGGTGGCTAAGGCCTGCCTCCAAGCCGGCGTCCATGTGTTTGTGGAAAAGACGCCATGCGAAACAGCCGCCCAAGCTCGGGAGCTCAGCGAGCTTTCGAAAAAGGCAGGGAAGGTAGTCGCTGTCGGTTTTAACAGAAGATACGCAACAGCGTACGCCCTGGCAAAGGACATAATAGCAAGCCCATCCTTTGGCGCGTCCATGTACTATTCCAAGTTTAACGCCAGCGTCTATGGCTCGAACGACTACTTCGTCTTCAATCACATCATCCATCACATAGACCTTGCCCGCTTCCTGCTTGGAGAGATCAAGCTTGAGTCGACGCTCTGGAAGAAAGAAAGCGATGCCAGCTGCGCCAGCGTCATAAGCTTCACCTCTGAAAAGGGCGTCATAGGCACAATCCAATGCGCGTCGATGCTAGAAGAGGCGTACCCCATGGAGCGGCTGGACATAGCCGGGACTGGCGGCAACGTCGTGGTTGACAACCTTAAAGGTCTAAGATGGAACAGAACCGCTCCAGCCCGGGACAAGGACTTTGCGTCTCCGCTCTTGGAGGGAGGGGACTGCCTCTCCTGGAACCCCTCGCATGGATATGGCTTGGGCAACGGGGTTTTCAGCTACATCGGGATGGAAGCGGAGTTGGCGGCGTTCGCTGAGGCGATCCAAAGCGGGAAGGCAAATGGGTGCGTTGCGATAGGGGATTGCGTAGGGACAATGAGCTTCATGGAGGATGTAAGGAGGGTTGCTGGAGAGAAGCTGGGGTTTGCTGTGGCTGGGGCGTAAAGCTTAAGACACCGATAACGCTGGCCTTGGGAAATTATTTAGTTCATGCATCAAAGAGCAGCATAATAAACACGTGTTCGGAATGAGTTAAGCAAAAAGAGCAAAAGTGATTGCCTTTAATGAAAAAATGCAGTAAAAGCCTTGCTGTAACAAAAGTAATGCTACATCAAAAGCTTCGCCGAAACCTGCCTTTTTAACCGCCCGTACCAACACAAGCCTTGGATCCAAAGCTTGCAAATCAAAGTCGCCTGGCGTGCCCGGACATGCCAGGCCCTAAAGCTGCAGCCTTTCTCAATCCAAGGACTTCGAAAGGGGATAGAAACGTGAAAAAGCTCATAGCGCTTCTCTTGGCAACCGCAATGCTTGTCTTTAGCTCCTGCGCGTCTGGATCTGCGCCAGCCCAGGCTGGCAACTCCGCTCCTGCGTCACCAGAGGAGCTAAGCGGAACACTTACGGTCATGTGGCTTGCCGGCATGACCCAGACAGCGGTGCTCAAGCAGATGGTCGAGTCGGATTTCACAAAGCTTTACCCAAACCTTAAGATTCAGATGGACGAGGTGCCAAACAACGAGATATCGCAGAAGGCGCTTCTCGAAGCGACTTCGGGCGCAAGCGTCTACGATGTGGTAATGCAGGCTGGAACCCTGCCCCAGCTGGCCAACATAAACGCGCTGGAGCCGCTTGACTCCTATATCGCCAGAGACTCCTTTGATATTTCAAAGATGGTCGACAACGGCATCTCCTTCAAGGGGAACTACTATGGGATCCCTGTGCGTTATGACTCATTCCTGCTACACTACAATGCCACCCAATTCGCTGAGGCGGGACTTGATCCCGACAAGCCTCCGACAAGCTGGGAAGAGTTCGAAACATATGGCAAAGCCTTGATAAACAGCGGGCACTACGGGGTTTCCAGGGGATACGGCAACAACATCCTGGCGGAAGCCTTCGTCAACACAGTGTACTCCCTTGGCGGGGACATCTGCGATTCCTCAAACAACCCTGTCTACAACAATGAGATTGGCTTCAAGGCTCTCAGCATTTTGATAAGCGAGCTTACCGATACCAAGATAGTGGATCAAGCAGCCACCAGCTGGAACTACTCTGAAGAGATAGCCGGCTACCTGAGCGGAGGCACTGGGATGTTCATACATTACCCCGCCAGGTATGTTGACTCCAACAACCCGGAAAAGTCGGCAATCGTAGGGCAAAGCCGCGTCACCAGCATGTTTGGCCAGAACGTCCTTACAAAGGGATCTTACGCCCTGATCTTCAAGACTTCAAAGAACAAGGACGCCTCTTGGGAGTTCCTGAAATGGCTCGCCGACGCGGAAGTGCAAAAGCAGGTCATCAAGAATGGCGGAGACTGCAACCCGACAAACCTGGACGTGCTCAACGATCCTCAGATGCAGGCCGAATATCCTGTCATAGCCGCCATAAAAGGGCAGTTTGACAGGGCCAGGACTTGGCCGCTTCTTACCCAGACTGACGCTATTGGAACAAACATGAACAAGTACATGAACATGGCGGCCACTGGAGCTATGGGCATCCAAGAGGCGCTGGATGCCAGCGTGGCTGACGCGCGGCAGATGCTTATTGACACCGGAGAGCTTGCGGAGTAGGGCTAAACGGTCTTGAATTGGCGGTGTTTTCGCCGAGTTTCGCCCCGCCCGGGAACGGGCGGGGGTTCTATTAGACAGAGAGAAAGAAAGATCTTTTTTCATTCGCAAACATCAGCCGGAGCGAGGCCGCTCCTTAGAGTGCATGCGCTCTTAAATAGGTGTCCACATGAGAATACGCTTCAGGCACGTGCTGGCGTTTATGCTGCCCGCGATTGCGGCAGTGGCGTTTTTCGCGATATACCCTCTCGCATACACAGGCGCCCTGTCCTTGCAAAAGTTCAACCTCACTTCTGGCGCTCCCGCCAAGTTTATCGGGCTTGGCAACTATGTCCGCCTGTTTTCGGACTCGCAGTTCATGAACTCGCTGAAGGTCACAGCGATCTACACAATCTGGGGAGTGCTTGCGACAATGGTTCTGGGGGTGCTCTTGGCGCTGCTCCTGAACTCTAAAGGGAAGCTTGTGGGATTTCTTCGAGCAGTTTCCCTTGTGCCAATGCTCATATGCAGCATGGCGCTGTCTGTCGCGTGGGCGCTTGTCTACAACACAAACTTTGGCGCCCTAAACGCGATACTGCAAGCCCTTGGGCTTCCGACCCAAAACTTTCTTGGCACAGTGAAAACCGCTTTGCCGTCTTTGATAGCCATAGACGTATGGCAGTTCACGCCTTACGTCATGATACTTACGCTGGCAGGGCTTAAGGGGATAAGCCCGGAGCTCTATGAGGCGGCCAGGATTGACGGAGCGAACCAGATGCAGTGCTTTTGGAAGATCACTATTCCTTCTTTGAGGGGAGTGCTGGTTACCACCCTTGTGATGCGGGTGATCGACACCTTCAAGACATTTGAGAAGCCTCTGGTTTTGACAAACGGAGGCCCAGCCATGAGCACTGACACCATAAACCTGCATGTTTTCAACACCGCGTTCTCCAGCTGGGACATGGGGTACGGGTCTGCCGGATCCATCGTAATCACTTTGATCATAGCGCTGTTTTCAGCGGCGTTTATCCGCTTGTCCCGCAAGGCGGAAAACTAAGGGGACTGGACAATGGCTCTAAATAGGCGTATCATTACAGTAGCTCGCGGTATTCTCTGCCTGGCTTGCGTAGCCGTCATAGCCTTTCCTGTCATCTGGATGATCAGGTGCTCGCTGATCCCTACAGTTGAGGTCTACAAAATGCCTCCAGCCCTGCTGGTCAAGCCTACGCTCAACTCTTACGTGAACGTTTTCACTAGGCAGAACTTTCTTCTCAGGTTCGCGAACAGCGCGTTTGTATCGGTGGCGTCCGCTGGCATTGCCCTTGTCGCTGGAAGCATGGCGGCGTACGGGATATCCCGGTTCAAGTTTCCCTTGAAAGACCAGCTGCCTCTGGGATTCCTGTTTTTAAGGATGCTCCCGGGAATGTCCACCCTTGTGCCGGTCTTCCTGATGTTCACGAAGCTCAGGCTAATCGACACCTATCCAGGCATAATCCTGCTTTACGCGGCAGGCGCCATACCTATGATAGTGTGGATGATGTGGGGCTTTTACCAGGACTTGCCGACAGAAGTTGAAGAAGCGGCATATGTAGATGGATGCGGGCCTCTCCCGGCCTTTTTCCTCGTCGTGATGCCAATGACAACTCCAGCCTTGGCCGCTCTTGGCATACTGGCTTTCACTGGCGCTTGGAACGAGTTCATGATGGCCACCATCCTAACCAGAAGGACTGTCATGACCTTGCCCCCGGGAATCCGCTTCCTCATGTCCCAGGCAGATCTGTCCTGGGATCTCATTTCGGCAGGGGGCACTTTGGTTAGCCTTCCGATTTTCCTCGCGTGCCTGTTCGCGCAGAGATACTTTATAGACGGGCTCGCCCTTGGAGCTGTCAAGGGTTAGCATACCCGAAAGGCGCCTGATAGCAATGACCCAAAATGATCGGCTTGAAGTCGTAAAGGATGTCTTGCGCAAGCAGCGCTACGTCTCAGTTGAGCAGCTCTCCCAGTCCCTGAACGTAAGCTCCATGTCCATACGAAGGGACCTGAAGCAGCTTTGCGATCTGGGATTCGCCGAGAGGTGCCATGGCGGCGCCAGGCTTCCGCAAAACACTGTCGCTGAAGTGGACTACGACGAGAAGAAGGTGAGCTTCATCGAGCAAAAGCAAAGGATAGCCGCAAAGGCGGTCTCATTGCTCAAGCCGGATGACACTGTTTACCTAGATAGCGGGACCACCACAGGCGAGATAGCCAAGCTCTTGTGCTCAAGCTCAATCAGGCTGTCAGTGGTCACAAACGACCTCCATGTGGCCATACTGCTCTCCAGCTCAAGCGTGGATCTGACCATTCTTGGCGGCACTGTCCACAAGCGGACAAAGAGCGTCTTGGGCCATGGCGCGGAGCGTCTGCTCAGCGAGTTCAGGTTCACAAAGTCATTTGTCGGCGCCCCCTCAATCAACTACAACTTTGATGTCTTCTCGCCCACCTATGACAAGATACCGCTAAAGAGAATGCTCTTTGACCTGTCCTCGCAAATCTACCTCGTGGCTGACGAGCACAAGTTTTACGCTCAGTCCCTTTGCCTGATAGAGTCGGCCAGCAGGTTCACTGGGATCATTACGACAAAGGTCTTTGACGAGGAAGAGGAGCGAAAACTTGAAGAGCTGGGGATAAGCGTGATCCAGGCGTAGGGTTTGGTTTTGTTTTTGTTTGATGATTCTGTCGTGGCAACCATCGGACCAATAAATGCAAATGGCTTAAACACAAGGTTTGTTCGCCGTTATTGCTGCAGAATCATTTTATTTCTTGGGATATGTGCTGCGCGCATATCCCAGCCAAGCGGCGCACCGCTTTAAGTGCATATCCCAAAATTCCGCAAGTGGCGCCGGAAAAATCCTGCGAAGGCTTCAACGCGGATTTTTCCAAGCCCTAAGATTAATTTTGGGATATGCTCAAGTATAGGAGGCTTGCAGTGTCTCTAGCGTTTCTTGCTTTGCTGCCTGTGGCGTTTGTTATGCTGGCACTTGCCAGGCTGAAGATGCCAGCCCACTTGGCGGGGGTTTGCATGCTGGCGCTCTCAGCTGTTCTTGCGCTCTCCGCTTGGAAGGCAAATGGGGCAAGCGTTCTCGAAGCCGGGGCGGAAGGGCTGTTCCTGGCTTTTTGCCCTGTCATCTGGGTGATCTTCTGCGCCCTGCTTACATATAACATGACTGTTGAGACCGGCGCCATGGATGTCATAGTAGCGCTCTTGAAAAGCGTTTCAGGCGACAGGCGGATACTGGCTCTTGCCATTTCGTTTTGCTTTGGCGGGTTTCTTGAAGCGGCCGCAGGGTTTGGGACGGCGGTGGCCATACCTGCCGGAATACTTGCGGCCATTGGATTTCCGCCCATGTCTGCCGCGATCATATGCTTGGCGGCCAATACTGTGCCGGTGGCATTTGGCGTCATGGGCATTCCAATCATGACGTTGGCAAGCGTGACAGGGCTTGATCTTGGCTTGACATCGCTTTATGCCGCGATTCAGCTTTTGCCGCTTGCCATAGCCCTTCCGGTTTTCATA
Organism: Clostridiales bacterium; assembly: GCA_031270945.1. Taxonomy (GTDB): domain Bacteria; phylum Bacillota; class Clostridia; order Lachnospirales; family WQUN01; genus JAISWZ01. The sequence goes on from JAISWZ010000273.1 coordinate 8,739, forward strand.
GTGTTTCTGGCCTCAGGCGGAGTCAAGGAAGCCAAGGGAGCAGTGATCCCAGCTATTGCAAGCGGCGCCGCGTTTGGCGTTGTACAGGTGGCTGTAGCAGTCCTTGCCGGGCCTGAGCTGGCGGCGTCCGCTGGATCCATAGCGGCGTTTCTGGCGCTTATTGCAACAGCCAAGCTTGTAGGCGCAAAGCCCGGAGAGCCAGCCAAAGGCGTAAATGCCGCAAAAGCTTTAAAAGCCGCAAGCCCTTATATAATCGTCATGGCATTGGCCCTAGCCGCCTCATTCTGGCTGAAGTTCCTGAAATCCGACCCATTTTTGCTCAGATTTCGGTTTTACTCAGGAGAGGGCGGAACAGAGCAGACCTTTGCCTATCTTTCAAACCCTGGGACCATCTTTCTTGTCGCGGGCATAGCTGGATCCCTGATTTACGGCGCGAAGCCGCAAGACATGGCTCAAGCTCTCGCCAAGACCGCCAAGCAGGTGTCCCGCTCTGCGATTGCGGTAGCGACCCTTATGATGTCAGCAAGGATCATGGCCCATTCCGGGATGATTTCAAGCTTGGCAAACCTCATGTCTGGAGCGGGAATGGCTTTTCCGATCCTTTCGCCAGTGGTTGGCGCTCTTGGAACGTTTGTAACGGGAAGCGACACGTCCTCCAATGTTCTGTTTGGACCGCTTCAAAAAGAGACAGCCATTCAGGCTGGGCTCAACGTTTCATGGATAGCCGCCGCCAACGCGAGCGGCGCCACAATCGGAAAGATGATCTCCCCGCAAAGCATAGCCATCGCATCAAGCTCCATCAACATCAAGGGCGGGCAAGGCGAGCTCCTGAAGAAGGGGATCAAGTATGCGGCGGTGATGGCATTGGCTCTGGCAGGGATAGTCCTGGCAGGAAGCCTTTTGCTGGGGTGAGTGTATCGGAAAACCAGGCAAGCGCGGGTTCTGGGCGCTTGCCTTTTGTTTTCGAACCAGAAGTAGAGAGGTTCAGCTCAAATGCATATCACCCAAGAGGGGTTAAATGGGTGCGATTCATTTCAGGGCATGCTTCAGGTCAAGCAGAATGAGAAGTATATTGCGAAATATCAAACCCATAAATTGTTCGCCAAACAGAGATTAACATCGAGCGCCGCAAATGACCAAATTGCCTATGCGAAACCTGTCGTGAAGCGTCTTGGCTTAGTCGAATCGAGCAGTTTCGCGATCCCCTCAAAAACCAAAACTTAAAAGCCGTTGCCCCAGGGCAACGGCTTTTAAGTTTGCTTATCTAACAGTCACCCGCACCCTCCCCAAATTTTTCACCTGCGTAAATATCTCGGACGCGTCGCCTTGGCGCTGGCTGCTGACCCTTAGAACAGGAAACCAGGTGCCAGGATGTGAAAACGCGTATTGCGACTGGACAGAACTTTTTGTCCCTGTCTCGTTCATGTCTATGAAGATGCCTTTAATGGGGTAGGCGTCTGTTGAAAACGCGTGCTCAAAGCCGTCAAAGCTCCACTCTGCGCTGGTGAATCGGCCAGCGCCTTCTGGAAGCTCGACATCGGCTGTGAATAAGACTGTCTCGCCAACACCGACTGCGACAGAGTCTGAGCCATTGGCCTTGAGGTGAACAACTGGCTGGACGCCAAGGCGCTCTTGGGCTTTTTCCGGCACTTTGACTTGCCCTTTTTCTATCGAGTAGACGGAGCTGCTCAAAGGCTCTATGCCTCTTTCAACCCAGTCACTCAAGTCCAGAAGCGCTTGGTGCAGCGCGCCAAGGTAGGGAACCAAATGATGCGCGCCTGGGACGCTGGAAAGGTCTCCATGAATGGCGTGATCGATATACCAGATGCGAAAGCGGCTATCGTCAGCAAACTCTTTAGTCTTGTTGCGGTACCAATTAGTGCATATCCCAAAATTCCGTTAAGGCGCAGAAAAATTCCTGCGATGCTTCAACGCTGGAATTTTTCAAGCCTTGGAATTAAATTTGGGATATGCACTCAGCTTGCCAGGGGAAGGCGCTTTCATCCATTAGTGCGCCCAGCAGAATCATTTTGCCGCTGAAGTCTCCAGACTGGATGGATCCTGCTCCGCCAAGGGCAACCAGAGGGCCTGTCAGGATCTTTCTCTGCGGATAAATGGCTGCCCCGGCTTCGTCCCGGAACTGATCCCAGCCAATGTAGCTCTCGTCTGGCAACTGGTGCCTGTGGTAAGTCTGGATCGCGATATAGTCGGAGTTGTCAAGGGAAACCAAATCGCCAGGTTTTATGAGGGATATCTGCTCTAGCATGCCCTCGATTCCGAAGCCGGGGCTGAAGGCTAGCCTTCCGTTTTTAACGCTCTCCAAAGGGGCTTTGAAGCCTTTCGCCTCGCCTGAAAGCATCTCAAGGGTTGTCCCGTAAATATATGCGTCAGTCCCGCAAACATATGCGTCATTCAAAGGGCAGTTTTCCAGCTCGATCTCAATCTTCCCGTCTGTGCGCCCGCGTTGCCAGGCCTGATCGACGCCTGTGCTTGCGCTGTTGCCGGACTGTCTTTCCTTGCCGTCGACATAAACAGCGCTTACGCTTGATTTGAGCCTTATGCGGTCACGAACAGCGCTTCCGCTTGGGTCAGAGCCGAGATAGCCGGGGAGCGTCCAGAAATCTGTGAAGTAAGAAGGATCCAAGGCGTTCACCAATGGCGCCAGGATCGGCAACGCGCCATCATCCAGGCTTTTGTGCAAGAACCAGTCGTACAGCGGGAAACCTAACTGGGTCGCCTCGTTGAGCGCGTCACGTTCTTCTTCATTCAGATTTTCAAAGGCGTCTCCGCCTCCAGGCTCCAAGGCGTCTGCGATCTGCGGCAGCTTGTTTCGAAGAACGCGCCTCGCGTGAGCTCGCACTGTAAAGCAGTTGGGGATGGACATGGGAGTGCCAGAAACAAAGGGCACAGATCCGTCCCAGGCAGAAGCGTTTTCAACGCAGCTCATGGTCTTGAAAGCGCCGCCGCTTCCGCCGTAGATATAGCCATACGGGCGATGCGGGCCATAAAGCCTTGCTGCCACCTCGCGGGAATACTCAGCGCTGGCCGCGCTGGCCCTGAATATGATTGAGGGATCCGGCAAAGGCCCTGCGAACGGAGCGGCGCCCATGTTGGTTTCTACGAAGTAAGCGCCATGGGTTATGGCAAAGGCGATTTTGCTGTCTTCCCCGCGCTCGCGGAGTGACGCGTCCTCGCTTCCCTGGGCGGGCGCCATAAAGTGAAAGAACCTGTTCTTGTAGTCTTCCTTGCGCGGAAAGAAAAAGGAGAAGCGGGCGTCAGTCCCTTCGAATCCGCCATGCACATAGCGGAAGTGAACCATTCCTTCCCGCCATTCGTCAGCATCAATATAGGGTTTGCCAAACGCGGGATCTGTTTTGGCGTCGTATAGCTGGGCAGCCATTTGGGGCCTCCTTTGATCTGAGCGAAAAGAACTGCGCTTTTCGCTCGATCAGTATGTCTGCTCTAAGTTTACTCCTTTGGCTAGCAATGTATTTCGATATATTTACCTGTTGTTCGCTGGTTTGACGCATATGTGATTGGTGCCGGGCCTTGACTTGAAATGATTGGGAATAAGGCATTTGCATAAGTTGCTAAGCATACAGAGTTTAGTATCAAGCGCTTAGAATGAGGAAAAACGCCTTTGCGAAATATATCGCAAATTCAAAAAAAAAAAAAAAAATAAAAAAACAAGCGAGACCTGTCAACCCCGGGTCTCGCTCGAACTTACGGCTTGTTCACGACGCCAGCAAACAGCACAACGTCATTTTTCCCTGACAAGATGAACACAAATGGCTTGTCGCACTTCATTTCAAATGTCCCAGCCGGTTGCGTCATGCCTATGCCAGCCATTGCCATAATCGTTACAGCGGCGGCTGTTGTGCCTTTTTCGTCTACTTTGATGTAGGCCTTTTGCACGGCCTTGCCAAGCCAAACCGGCATGCTCTCTTCGATGACACCATTGGTAAGGGGCGCCGCAGCCTCGTCAAACAGAGGAATGCCCAGTGACTGCAATGCGGTGTTGAGATCCATGATCCCGCTGTCCAGCTCAAACTTGGGCAGGAGAAGCTTGCCTGTAAATTTTCTGGATTCAGCCTTGATCTTCCGGAAGTACTCATCAGTCATGGATTGCAAGAGCCCGGTCGCATCGCCGTCCTTTGGCAGGATAATGCGCATGCTTCCGCCTGAGATGAAGGAGAGGGGCATAGCCTGGACAAGATCGTCCTCGTAATAGAGCTCAGAGTTTCCCTCGTGAAGCATGAAGTCAGCAGTGATGTCGCCATCAGGCCCATGGAAGATGTCCGGAGCGGTGTCAGCTATGTTGAATTCGTTTGTCCATCTATCCTCGAAGTATATGGCATTCGCAATCGCGGCTATGGAAGAGGAATCAAACGAGTCCACTACGTCAGTGATTAGGCCGTCCGTGTTGTCGCTTGCCCATTTGTTTACGGCTTTAACGGCCTCTTGAGAGTCGAAGTCCACGGTAAACGCCGCGCCTCGGTAGAAGTCCAGGAACTTCTGGGCAAAGTCCTTCTTTAGCGTTACGTTGTCATCTACAAAAAGAGCGTTTGCAATGCGCAATGGGTTATAGTAATAGCTTTCATTTTTCGAGTTCTCGTTTGTAAGGTGATACAGCGCTTGGGACGCGTACTCGTTCAAGTCGTTTTCAGTCACGCCCATTGCGCCTAGGGCGGAAAGAAGCTCTTCTTTGTGAGCCGCGTCTGTGGCGTTAACAAGAGCGGCAAGCGGAAGCCATACGGAAAACGGGGAGGCGACAAAGTTGGCGCTGCCTATGCCTTTGGAAAGCTCCGCAGACAGCCTTAGCGCAAAGTCGTTCACGTTAACCGAAACGTTGTTGCTGGCGATTGCGAGAAGCGGCGCGGCCTGGAGCTCAAGCATCGATGCTGTGTTTGACGCCACATTTGCCGTGTTTGGCGCCACTTCGCCGTTCGCGGCGCAAGAGGCGGTAGATAATAGCATCGATAGCGTCAGCGCTGCCGCTAGGATGATTGAGAAGAATCGTTTCATGGAAAGCCTCCATTCTGCTGGGATAGCCCTTGGCGGAGAGGGCGCTGGATAGCCCTTGGGATAGTTTTAAAACCTTTCACTTATAAAGACCGAAAAAGGCGAGAAAAGTTGCAGGGGCTGAAAAGTTTTTTTTTGGAAGTTGCGAGCGAATTCCAAGTGAATTAGTCGGGATTTAGGGGGGAAAAATAAAAAAGCTGGCATCCAGCCAGCTTTTTCTTACCCAGCGCTACCATCCAGCTTTCTCTATCAGCGCTATCAAGGCTTCCGCCCAAGGCGCGGCGTTCTTTTTCATGTACTCTCCGTGGTGCCCAGGAAACGCGGCGAACTCGCAGGAGATCTTCTCCGCCATTATCTTTCCGGCCCTGGCGTACCAAGCGTTTCTCTTTAGCCCGTACTGGCCGCAGGCGATGAAGATCATGGCGGAGCTTGCCTTAAGGGCGTCAAAGTCGGGCTGAAATGATGTAATGGGCAAGAGCTCGTTGAATATCAATATGTCGGTTGCCTCTTTAGAAGGGATCTGCTCCACGACGCATGCGCCTTTGTCTTTTTTCATGTAGCCCAGCACATTCAGCGTGTCAATCATCAGGCGAATGGCAGGAAGCTCGACCCCAAAGTAAAATTTCAGGGCACCGCTTGTGGCGCCTTTTTGCTTGCCCAGCTCATAGACAGACTTGAAAAAGGCGCTCCACTTTGCTGACTCCGGCTCTCCCAGGACTGACGAAATGGGCGCTTCATGGATGATCGCGGCATGAACCGCCTCCGGAAATGCCGCAGCCAGATCGAGCGCTATTACCGCGCCGCTGCTGTTGCCTACGACGATGGCGGAAGATTCGCCAGCGGCTTTCAGGACAGCAATGGCGTCTCGGCTTTGCTGGCGGATGCTGAAGTCATTGGGCGAGTTTTTTGTGCTTCTGGTGTTCGCACGCCTGTCATATGTGATGACTTTGCGCTTTTCAGCCAGGATCCGGGCAACGGGATAATACCCGTCTCCGTTTCCCCCTGCGGGAGCGATGAAGAGGATTGGCTTTCCCTTTCCTCGAACTTTGAAGTAAAGGTCGTCTCCCTCTGTTGCCACTTTTCCGTCTATAAAATCAACAGCGCTCAAGCTAAGACCTCCTAAGAAATGCCGAAAAGATAGCATATAAAATGGCTTTGAAAAAATAGCTTGAAATAAATAGCTTGAATAAAATCGCTTACGTAAAAGAATTTGCGTTTAATCAGCGCTTGCGCGGGGATTCTCAATTCCGGCTCGGATGATCTTCAAGTATGACTCCATTCGCGTCAGATACGCGTCTGGATCTGCTCCGCAGGAAACAAAGGTTTCTCTTGAAAGCAAGTATACCATGTCAATGACCGCCTCGGAGTCAACATCCTGGCGGATCAAGCCACGCGCCTTGTCCCGCTCGAAAAGCTGGATAACCATTTGCTTGTGATCGCCCTGAAGCTCAAAGAACTTTTTGACAGCAGGATCTGTTTCCGTGTACTGAACCAAAGTGATGCTCACGTATTCAGGCTTGGCTTTGTTTAGCTCTATAGTTGAAGACAGCTTGTTGGCGAACATCGTCAGCGCGTCGAAGTCGCCAGCCTTTTTTTCTTCAAGCGCTTGAAGCTCAGCTCCTATCCTGCCTATGACATACTCGAACAAGTCCGCCTTGTCAACAAAGTACTGATAATAGCTTCCCCATGGTATCTCTGCCGTTTTCATTATCTGGTTGAGAGACGCCTCGCTAAAGCGCCTAACGGAAAACTCTTTCACGGCGGCGTCAAAGATGCGGGTTTTCTTCTCTTCCGGCAATCTGATGAATGTGTTTTTTGGCACGACGCACCTCCTGTTAGTATGATAGCACATATCTTTTAAAATGAGAAGGTTCTCATATGAGAAATCTCTCACAAAGTTTTAGGCTAAAAATAGAAGAATTTTGGGCAAAACGCCCTTGAGATTTCAAATTGCCAAATTTCACTTGAATCCTTGTCATTCTATCCTTAAAATATAAAGAGCAGGCGCAAGCCGCTCTTGACCGAGAGGAGCTCTTCATGCTTAAAACAAGCTTCAACCAAGGCTGGGTAGTGAACCCCAGCGACAAGTCCATGTCATTTATGAACCGAGAGGCGGTGGCGGAAGACATAGCTGTCACCCTGCCGTACGATGACATGCTGCGCCATGGGCGGGATCCGCAAGCGCCAACCAAAGGCCATACTGGCTATTTCCCGGATGCTGTGTGCACACTCTTGAAAAAGTTTGAAGCGCCGAAAGATTGGCGGGGCAAGACTGTGCTCATAGAGTTTGAGGGCGTATACGCGAACAGCATGGTATACGTCAATGGCGACTGGGCTGGAGGATGCCCGCACGGGTACACATGCTTCAGGGTAGACATCTCCGATTTCCTTAAGGACGGAGAAAACGAGATAAAAGTGCAAGCCAAGACCTGCAAGGATTCCCGCTGGTATACAGGGGTAGGCATCTTCAGGGGCACAAGCCTCATGATAGGCGGAGAAGCGCACATAACTGAAAACGGCTCTCAGATCTCTATCCTGGAATCAGACGAGTCCTCCGCTGTCATATCTGTCCTGACCACTGTGGCAAACAAGGGAAGCGCTAAAAAGGCTACTCGCGTTGAAGCGACTCTGGTAGACGCTGACGGGAAAGAGGCCGCAAGAGGAGAAGAGCCGCTTACGGTATTCCGAGGGAAGACGGAATCGCTCCAGCAACGGCTGTACCTGTCTAACGCGCATAGGTGGGAGATCGACACCCCATATCTCTACACGGCTATAACCAGGCTCTATGACAACGAAACCGGAGATTTGATTGACGAAAGCTCAACCACATTTGGCGTTCGCACACTTTCCCTGGATCCAGTGAACGGGCTTAGAATAAACGGCAAGACAGTAAAGCTCAGAGGCGCGTGTGTTCACCATGACAATGGCCTGATTGGCGCGGCCGCCATACCCAGGGCTGAAGAGCGCAGGGTTCAGTTGCTGAAGGCGGTGGGGTTCAACGCTGTCAGAAGCGCCCACAATCCCATCAGCAAAGCGTTCTTGGACGCATGCGACCGTGAGGGCGTAGTGGTGATGGATGAGCTGACGGACATGTGGACCAGGCGCAAAAGCGAGTACGACTATTCCACCGCGTTTCCGACCCATTGGCCGCAACTGGTGCAAAGTATCGTGGACAAGGACTTTAATCATCCTTCTGTTGTCATGTATTCAATAGGAAACGAGATCATGGAAAACGGAACGCCTCATGGAGCGGAGATAGGAAGGCAGTTGGCTGAAAGCTTGAGAAAGGCTGATCCAAGCCGCTACACCATCAATTCTGCCAATCTTATGATGGCTGTGATGGATCAGCTACCTAAGCCAAAGAGCAAAGACATAAATGAGGCGATGACAGACCAAGCTTCGTCCATGGGGAAGCTGATGGACTCAGAGCTGGTATCCATCGCCACCAGTGAAGCCTTTGCGGCTGTAGACATAGCGGGCTATAACTACGCATCGAGCAGATACGTGAATGACAGAATCCGATTCCCCAATCGCGTCATTTGCGGCAGCGAGACATTTCCAAAGCAGATAGCCTCCAACTGGAAGCTTGTCCAAGAATGCAGCCATGTCATAGGGGACTTTACATGGACTGGCTGGGACTATCTTGGAGAAGCTGGCATCGGCGCGATGAAGTACGCTGAAGACGGACCTTCAGGATTTAGCGCCCCGTATCCATGGTACATTGCCTGGTGCGGTGACATTGACATCACAGGGCAAAGGCGTCCTGCCTCATATTATCGAGAGATAGTCTTCGGACTCAGAAAAGAGCCCTATATTGCAGTGCGCTATCCCCATTCTTACGGAAAGACCCTCCTGTTTGGCATGTGGGACTTTGTTGACGGAATCAGCAGCTGGACTTGGACAGGCTTCGAAGGCAAGCCAGTCGAGGTGGAAGTGTACGCGCCAGGAGATTCTGTCGAGCTCTATTGCAATAGCCAAAAGGTTGGAGAAGCCAAGCTTCAGGACTGCAAAGCCGTAATAGCAACCATTTACCAGCCCGGAGAGCTTACGGCCATTGCCTTCCAAAACGGAATAGAAATTTCCAAGACAAGCCTTGCCACAGCCCTTGACAAAGATCTGCGTCTCGAAGCCCAAGCGGATCGCCAGGAGATTTTCGCTAATGACGCTGACTTGTGCTACATTGACATTGCCTTGACAGACGGCAATGGCGTAGTCAACAACATGTCAGACCGCCCTGTCACTGCCGAAGTAACCGGAGCTGGAACGCTTCTTGGGCTTGGAAGCGCCAACCCTAAAAGTGAGGAAAGCTTTTTGTCCAAAAAATTTGACACCTTCAATGGACGCCTGCTTGCGATAGTCCGCCCCACTGGAGTCGGAGATATCCAGGTTAGGCTGAGCGCAGAGGGGTGCGAGGACGCCTTGGTTTCGATAAAGGCAATTTGAAAATTTAAAGGCATAGCCCGGCTGAGCTTAGCCGGGCTATGCTGTGTAAAAGAACAAAACTCGAAGCATGGCTGATCTTTGGAAATGCAGGAGCTTGCGTGACCGTATGGCTTATCCCATATTTGAGAGAGCGTCAGTTTATCAACTCATCTCTTTCCAGCATTGCATCGCCAAATCTATAATCCCAGGCAATTCGTGAGCGTTCGCCTTTGACACGGTTGTCATGACAGCGCTCCGCATCCCGGACTTGTGCGCGTCCCTTTCCGCTTCAATCATACGATTGATTTATGAAGGTGAAAAGTACGCACTATTTTGTAGGGTTAGTAACCTTTTTATCACTTTTTTGCGGTTTGAGGGTTCCTTAACAAAAGGTAATTTGTAGCATTGGGGAAACTTGATGCATGGCGAATTGGGTCTAAATAACCTCGGTGCGGACAGAGTAATATGCCTTTAAGTGATTGAGGCTTGCTACGCTTTACTGTCTCCTACATGACAAAGAAGCTGGAAGGGTTGTCTTCCCGGTTGATAGCGGTGCGAGCAGATAAAGGAGAGGTCGCTTAGCGAGTTTGGCTTGCTGTTTCCCCAAGGGAAGTCACTGCGCATTTAAAATTTGGAAGAGTCATCTTCCAGTTGGTAGCGGTGCGAGCGATTAAGAAGATGCCTTTATTTGGTTATGGCCGACCGGGGTTGTTGCTTTACAAAAGGGAGAAGTGCAAAGCTGTTGCAGCGCATTTCAAAGCTGGAAGAGCTATCTTCCAGTTGATAGCGGTGTGGCTAGGTTCGCGATCAGTGCCATTTTTGTTTTCAGGGACAATCGCGATCAGAGACATTTCCGTTTTCAGGGACAACGCGATCAGTGACATTTCCGCTTTCAGGGACAATCGCGATCAGTGCCATTTCCGTTTTAAGGGACAATAGCGATCAGTGACATTTCCGCTTTCATGGACAATCGATCAGTGACATTTCCGTTTTCAGGGAAAATCGCGATCAGTGACATTTCCGTTTTCAGGGACAATCGCGATCAGTGACATTTCCGTTTTCAGGGAAAATTGCGATCAGTGACATTTCCAATTTCAGGAGTTTTGCGATCAGTGACATTTGCATTTTCATGGACAATCGCGATCAGTGACATTTGCATTTTCAGGACAATCGCGATCAGTGCCATTTCCGTTTTCATGGAAAATTGCGATCAGTGACATTTCCGTTTTCAGGGATGATCGCGATCAGTGACATTTGCAATTTCAAGGGACAATCGCGATCAGTGACATTTCCGTTTTCAGGGAAATTCGCGTTTAGTGCTATGGACAGCATCTATTGTTACTGCCCTGTTTTTGGACATTAACTTTTGTTAACCTGCATCCGGGCGAGATTTAGGAGGATGCCTTTCAGCCTGGGTCTGCGATTCAAAAACTGAAGAGTCATCTTCCAGTAATAGCGGTGCGAGCGGATTAAGGTAGATGTCATTCAGCGATTTTTGCTTAGCTGCTTCCCCAGGGGGAAATACAAAGTTCATGTTGCGGCTATTTAAGCAGTTTAAGAGGAGTCCCTTAAAGTGTCGAAATATTGATAAAGCTTGAAATAAGATAGCCCAGGCTACTTCTTGATCTACTTTCCTGTGGGACAAACGCGAAGTCACTGCACGAGCGGGAAGAGCTCCTTCCGATTGCTGTTTCCCAGGGCAGACACAAAATCACTGTAACGACTTTTAAAGCTGGAAGAGCATCTTCCAGTTGATAGCGGTGCGGACGGATTTACGTACATGTATTTTGGCAGTTTTGGTCGACTGGGGTTGCTGATTCATCAAGGGAGAAGAGCGTCACTGCGGGTTTTAAAGCTGGAAGAGACATCTTCCAGGTATAGCGGTGCGGATAGGTTTAGGAATGGTCTGAGGGACAAGCAAAGAACCTTCGAAATTTTGGCGCAGGTAAAAAACTGTTTACATATCGGTTGCCATTTTGGACAAGAACTATTGTTATTAAATGGACAGCATCTATTGCTATCGACCTGTTTTTGGACAGTCCGTAACGCAAAGTCACTGTGCGGGCGGGAAGAGCAAGCTTCCGGATTGCTGTTTCCACATGGACGGACACAAAATCACTGTAACGAATTTTAAAGCTGGAAGAGTTATCTTCCGGTAGGTAGCGGTGCGGGCGGATTTGGGAAGATGTCTCTCAGCGATTTAAGCTGGCAGTGGTAGCTGTTACTGAAGGACAATTCAAAGCTCGTGTTGCCGCTAGCAGGGATTACTGTTTCCCCGAGTGGCATATTCTAAGTTCATTTTGCAGGTTTTAATGCTGGAAGAGCATCTTGTAGCTAATAGCGGTGCAGATAGATTAAGGAAGAGCTCTTTCGTCGATTATGGCTTGCTGTTTCAAAGCTGAAGAGTCATCTTCCAGTGCAAAGCGGTGCGGACGAGCGAATGGAAGTTGGCGGCGAAAGGTTCTCAAGTGCGGCTATGTCAAGAAACATAAGCTTGTCCGCGATGTCAGAAGAATTGCTTGGACTTTGGCGGATGGCAGAATGCATTTGCTGAGCGGTTTGCGAAGGAAGAAAATCGTTAAGCGGGATTTTGCTTCTTGTAAACATAAAACGTTAAGCATACAGAGATTTAAATCGAGCGCTGCTTTTTGCGGGACGCGGTTCGTGGACTCGGACGTTCTGCAGTGTTTGTGTCCCAAGGCGAATTGGGAAGAGGACAGGAGAGAGCGTCACCTAGCTGGGCAAAATAAAGTGCCGCCCAGAGCAAACGGCTCTCAGAACGGCACTCGATTCAGTTTTTGGTCTAACGTATTACGCTACAGCTTTCGGCGAGGCCATTCTTTGAAGGACTGCGCGAATTTGTCCGATTGTAAAGTTGTCGGGGGGATTTAGGAACTTATGTTGAATTTAAGGCGTTTGCGAGTCTAGATTTCTTGAAACAAGTCCAGGCGATGAACCAGCTTCCGTAGTATATAAACTATGTTTTGTGTCAAAAATAGGGAACGAAAAGTGTCGCTCTTTTCGCTCCCTATTTTTGCTTGATGTGACATTGCGTGTATTTTAAATCGCATTCATCCTTCAAAGACATAATCTGCGCCTGCTGTGCCAAAGGACACTCGAATGCCAAAGGTCAATTCGTATGGAATATTAGGCTGGATTTTTTGCCCGTTGAGGAATGTGCCTGCGGTTGATGAAAGATCTAGGATCAAGTAGCTTCTACCATTATATTCTATAGCGCAGTGCTGACGGCTGACAGCCTTGGTGGTTCTATCAAATTCAAAGTCAGACTGTTGCCTTCCGATTGCCATGTCAAATCGTCCAATAATAAACGGTCGGCCTAGATTTTTGTTGATTATGATTTCTCGAGGCAACTGAACTGTGCTTACCAGGCGGAGCTTTGCGGTTGCTTCTTCTACAACGGTCGCCTCGTTATCCCCAAGTACAGTTCCATCATTATATGGGATCTCTTCTGGAGGGAGAGGAACTGGAGAAGAATAGAGCGGCTCTGCGGCTGCGCCCATAATCAAGGGCTTAGCTTCTTTCGGTTCCGCATTCTTTTTGGCAAATAGTCCTCCACCTTTTGGCTTTGGCTGAGCAGCTTGCTTTGGCTGAGCTGCTTGCTTTGGGGTTTCCTTTTTCTCCGGCTTTGCACCAAAGAGTCCGCCTTTTGGCTTTTCCTTTGACTTAGGCTTCTCACCGTGCAAATTGATTACAATGTCATCAGATGCCCCGCTTGCATGCGAAGTTTGAATCGGGTCAGGCTGAATGACAGGCTGATGCAAGACAGGTTGTTGCTGTTGCAAATGTTGCGGTTGCTGCAATTGTTGTGGCGGTTGCGGTGTCGCGGGCGTTGCATGGTAAACTGGCTCAGGAGCTGCGGGAGTCTGCGACGATTCAGGCTTTTGATATGATCTCAGCATTTTCAAGAATTCTTTTGGGTTAAATCCTTCCATGATAGAGCGTAGAACCATTATCTCTAATTCATGGTTATCTGAAGAGCAAATTTTTGAAATCTCAGCAATCATCTGATTAAGTTGACTGTTGTCAGAATGGTTGTTTATAGACGGGATATAGACGTAGCTGATAGAACCAGTGTTTCTGTCAAAGTATAGATAGCTCGTTTGAAGCACAAACGAAAAGGGCTTCATGAACCAATCTCCGCATTCCAAGAAGGGACTGAGCACGTTGGTCCATAATGATACATAATCCTTTGCGTTGCGAACGCCGTGGTAATATTTCAAGTTGTTTCGTGCCCCAACTTGGTAGGTGAGCTCGATATCGCCATCTACAGTCTTGTAGCGGAAGGGCAAAATGAAATTTGGCGAGTCAGCCAATATTGTATATAGGGCCTTTTTGTCGACATCCATCTCTGGCATTCGGACAACTAGTGTCACACCGGATGAAAGGTCGCTCTTGCTTTGCAATATATAGCTCAAAATCCCTCATCCTTTTTGTATTCGGTTAAGCTAATAAATTGATAGCCGTTATCCGTGAGCACTGGCGCGTTGCCATCAAGGAAAGACTTGGCCAGCTTGAACTGAGGCTCTATTGCCATTTTACCTGTCAAAGAAAGGTAACCCCATAAGTCTCCTTGTTTTACTGCCGCTAAGTGGCCGCTGAAAGAGAGAGCGTCATCAAACTGAGGGGCAATCTGGAAAGTTCCAGTAGTATCTATAAAGCCCCACTTGCCGCCTTCTTTTACGGCTGCCCAACCGCCATCAACAAAGGGTCTGGCATCCTCGAATTCCTTGCCTGTGTCAGTTCCGTTTACTATCAGAACCGCTTTCCCATTATTGATTGCAAATACAGCGCCTTGTGCGTAACAGCGTCCTAGGTCGTCTTGGATTATGCCTTCCCATTCAGCTGGAACAAGCCATTCGCTTCCAATATCGACAACGCCCCATTTTCCGTTTTGCTTGGCAGCCACAAAGCCGCCAGAGTACATTCCTATATCTTCAAATGCCATGCTTCCTACAACAAGTTCGCCATTCGCGCGATGCCAGCCGTCTTTTAGGAGGACGCCAATACGATCATCTCCATAGTTTTTTAGGTCGGTGGCTGTATCATAAAGCAAAAACAAGCGGTTGTTTCGAAGGTCAACAGCGTAGACAATGCCGCCTTTCAAAGCGATGGAGCGCGAATTGCTATAGGAGCTTAACTTGTCGTATTCACAGCTTATAATCAACGTGCCGTCAGAATTAGCCAATCCCCAAAGACCGTCATTGGACACTTGTATCAGGCCATTAGCTATGGAGGAAACATCATCGTAAGTAGAGCGGTTAATTTTAAAGGCATATCTGTTGGCTTCATAAAAGTCAACAAGAGTTTGGTCTCCAAGCTTGGAGATGCCACTCTTCAATACCGTAAGAGCTTCTTGCAGCTTGTTTGTGTCTAAGTAGAAGTTTGCGGCCTCAATATAAATATCCGAGGCAACGCCATCTCGTCCCATTTGCTTCTCAAGGAGGTTAATATATTTGTTCTTAATGCCGCTTTGCCCCATCAGCTCAATATAAACGTCTTTTAGACGCGTTTCAGCTTCAAGGGTATATGCGGCTTTGTATCCTGCGGCCTCTTCGAGCAGTGGCAAGGCTCGAATATAGATTTCGTCAGAAATAAGCTCGTTGGCCTCCGTGAGCAACTCGGATTGCTTTTGCTTGGATGACTTTGAATTCGCTGCGACAATCCATGAGACAAGAAGCAACGCCAAGAAACCGATGCCAAGCAATATGCGGCTTGCCTTGTTCATAGTTCCAGTTCTCCTTAAAGAAAGAAAATTGTCAACATCATGCCAATGTATAGAAATGGAGCGAGAGGCATGGAGTCTTTTAGGCTCATCTTCTTTGCAACTATCAATATGAGCCCTGATGCTCCTGCCAGCAATGCGCCGTAAAGCATTGCTGGCAACACGTTTCTAAAGCCAAGATACAGCCCAGCTGCGGCCATGAGCTTAACGTCGCCCCCGCCCAAGCCGTTTCGGCTTATAATGTATACGAGCAGAAACAGTATCCCTGCTGTGGCAAACCCGATTATAGCTTCAAGAGTTGACTCAATGGCAGCGGAGGTGTCATAAAACAGATGGGGCACAGTTGACACAACCCATGCGCCGATCATAAGCAACACAAGAAGATTGGGTATCCGCTTTTCCTTGATGTCGTAAACAGAGGCAAAATATCCGAATATGACTAGCATTTCTAATTTGAAAATCGCAACCCAATTTCCGCTGGTGCCTCTCATTATCAGCAAAGCTGCGCAAATAACTGGCAATCCAGCATATGGCGCGAAAAACTTTATTTTTTGCGCGGTCACTCCTTGTACCCCTTCCCGCTTCCATTCAGCCACGCTTTAGTTTTCACAACCTGGGTTATTTTCAGCTTTGTAAAGGGGAGGGGGATGGCGTTAAACATGTAGTCGATTTCATATTGGACAGAGAGAGTAATGTTGCCGTCCTCGTCCAGGCAGTCAGTATCCCCGAAATCAAAGCCGTTAAGCCCGCCTATTACGCCAGTGCTTTTTAGGCCAGAGTCGCCGCCAGTTTCTACCCATTTGATATACTCGGACCCTGTCTTGATTCCGTTATTAAGGTAGTGGCCCAACATGCCGCGCACGACATTGCTTACTAAATAGTCTATGCTCCGGTCGATGCCATAGTTTACTACGACACGTATCGTTTCGTTTGGATCAGCAACAGCTTCGTCGATTTGCGCGATTGCAGCATCCGCATGATCCATTGCGGAGTCAAAAGAGAAAGTTTGAAGGGCTTCAATGGTCTCGCTTACGTTATTTCTAAATTCCTCTACTGGAACAGCGTTTTTGTCAATAGAGGAAACTGTTTTTGCGACACCGGTAACCTCAGCTGCGTAAAAGTACATCGATAGTGATTCAGCGGCTTGAGTGAGGGCAAAATGAACTCTTGCTTGCACAGTGACAATGTTTATAAGAGAGAGTATAGACAGTATCAGGAAAAGAAAAGGTATAAATGTGCCTATAGTCTCAATTACGATATACCCTCCCTCTTTTCGATCCAAGCTAATACCCCCTAAATACTTCTGAAGTAATAACAATGCCGTCAGGAGCTATGGCCCTAGGTATGAACAGCATGCTAAGGTCAAGCGTGGTTTTTACTGAAAATCCTGTGTTGGCTCTGTCTAGCCTAAACGCTTCTGGAGCGCTCGCGCGAGTGGACATTGCAGCTTCATCAGCATTTACTTCGCCCTTGTAATTGATGATGTTCCATTCAATAAGTTGCTTGGTTCGCTTGCCCAATTCGTTTGCCCACGCTTCCATGCCGCCGTATATCGGCGCTTTTGCGATTATGAAAAACATTAAGTATGTTGAGTAAGATATCCCGTCTTCACTGTCGCCTCCTGAAGCGTATTCATTGTCGCTTTCTGCGTCTTCACTGTCGCTTTCTGAAGTGTCATCATTGTCGCCCATAAGGCTTTCGATGGCGCCAGTCACTTTAGTAGGGCTGCAAATCCAAGTTGTGGCGTTCTTGAGAAGAGGTACATTGTGCCCTGATCGCAAAGCGGCTACATCACAAACCGTTTCAGCTGCGGCAAATGCGGCGCGAGCAAGCTCGCCCAACACAAGTGCCAGAGGTGGGCACCAGGCAAATGCTGACTGTATTGATGTAACAATATTGGTTATTTCAGGAACGGAGAAAACGGAGATATAGTTGCATATCAGTCGAACCATAAATAGAAGTTTTGTTACAGCGTTTAGGTTCTTGCCCGCATCGTTGGATCCCTCATAAAGGTACTCCAACTCAGATTGGTAAAAGTAGTTAACCTTAGGACTCATTGTAACGCCGGAAAGCGTTTTTTTGTAAAGCTTCTTTTTTTCTTCATCCGACTTGCCAATGCTGTTCGGCTTGGTGGTAGTATAGTTTGAGAACATCGCTGCGTCATACGTCAACAGAAGCGTCATGTCGCCCGCTTCTCCTAGCTTGCCAAGAGGATCCTTGAAAACGCCAATAATGTCATTGTCGACGGCGGTTGCAATGTTTTTTAGAATGTCAAGAATGCTCATGTTTTCTGGGTTGTGCGAAAAGGAATCATTTATGTATTCTGCGCCTTCCGGACTGTTGGTAAGTCCGTTGTAGGCATCTTGCACCAGTTTGATAAGCGACTCAATTATTTTTCTCTGCTTTTTTTCCTGGTCGTCGCCGCTCGCGTTATCGCCTTCTATGAGACTGACAGGTTCGCCTGGGCCAGCGCTTACCATGCGTTCGAGATCTATGTAGAAGGTTTTATGCTCAGGCGAGCGTTCAGAGAAAATCTCGAAGCCTGAGGGAATGCCGTACTCCACGCCGGTGAATTTCGAAAAATAGTTGGCTTCGCTATCTTCCGCAGAGACAGTGGTCTTGAGATTAAAACTTGCGTTGGTTGGCAAGGCTCGAAGCTGATCTCTTGTCAAGGAACGGGAGTAGCTGGTTGAACTGTATCTGATGCTGTCAAGCATGTTCTTGAAAGTCGTTATATATTCATAGCCACCTGTCTTGTAATTGACGGAAAGGGGCGTTGCTTTCCAGTCTAAAAGTTTACGGTATCGCTGGATTTGAGATTTATTGTCAGAGCCAGTTGGGTTATACATGGCATCTCTTAAATCATCACTGCACTCGCCGCTATTCAACTTGTTTTCCAACGCGTCCAGCTGGTTGCTTAAATCTTGCTGTTTGCTGTCTATGGCTTGAGCGGCAGAAACAACATCGTCAAAACAATGCTTAAAACCATCAGCATCCATTTTAGCTAAAGAAATATAAGCGTTCAAGCCTTCTTCAGAAATTGAATTGCTCCAGCTTCCTGCAACCCATGCGCCTTCTGAGTCTTCGTGGCCATCTGTCCAGGTGCGGTAAACTGAGCCTCCTTGTGTTAGTGATTGTATATTGCCAAGTATGCCTTTGTATTTTTTTTGCAAGTCAGATTTCCCGTTTGGATCTTCTTCTTCATCGACATCTTCCCAATCCTCGTAGCACTGTTTCAATTCAGAGAACTGCGATTTGATGTCGCGCAATGCGTTGTTTACTTGAGAGAATCTGCCGTATCTGAGCGTGTCCTCGCAACCATCGGCAAGTTTGATCGCATCAAATAGTTTCTTATATAACTCAAATAATTCGGATACGCCGCTGTCGATTTTATTTTTGTCTTCAATGACTTTTATGTCAGCTGAAATGGTGTTGTTTTCGAGCTTGTCAAGAAGCTCTTGAACAATGTAGATAGGAGCGCGAATCTTCATATACTCTTCAATCTGTCGACGCAAGATTTGCGCCTGGCCGAGATTTTGACCTGGAACAACAGAGGCTTTGGCTACTGGCATTCTGCCTTCGCTATAGACAAGCTGGAATGTGCCAAGGCCTAAGTCTTGATGCCCCTTCAATCCGAAAACGGCAGTTTCTATGTATTTATTGAGCATGTCCCCTAATATGGGGTCTTCGGACATAACTCCATAAACTCCGTAAATGTCTTGCAACAAAGCGTCATATTGGGTCAGGATGGAATTAGCCGCAAGCTGGCCCGCGTCATCCAAAACGCTATTGGCGGCGTAAATGCGAGCCAAGTCCACTCCTGTGCCGCTGAACAGTATTGCGGGTATAAGAAGCAAAGTCACGAATACGGTAACCGCGCCTTTGCAATTTTTCCAAAACCCCTTCATCATGTCACCTATATTCCAAGGAAACCTTGGACTCTCGACCAGCCTGAAGATAATTTTACCACAAAGTCATTTTTTGATATCTTATACTTCTTATCAATATATTTAAAGAAATCAACCGCTATATCCATATTGCGAATAAATTCATCGCCGTTTTGAACGATAGCGGTTGATGTAACAGTAATCGGCAATGTGTTTGGAACCTGGATAAGATCCAAGTTAAGAGGCATAGGAATCGTTCTTGTAGCTGTAATGATTATCTCTTTATAGAGGACGAAATTTGTGACGCCAAACGAGACTTCGAGATTTCCGTCATATGAGCCGCCTTCGCCTGCAGGCATTAGCATAACGCGGCTTTCTGAGTTTGTCGTAATGGTCTCAGCTTTGTCCCCATTAGAACTGGGCAGAATCGATTTAAAGGTCGAGACATATACATTGTCAAGATCGCTCTTGTTAGTATGCCAGCCATATGACATAGAGCTTTCATTGTAGTAAAGCCAAGTGTCGCTGCGCTCTGTCGCAATTGCGGTCGCCGCATATTGAGTGGCATGTTGGAGGATAGCTCTTGACGGAAGGTATATGGATAGCAATACTAAAGTGAAGAAAATCAGCACCATGATAGGAAAGAGAATAGATGCTTCAATTACGGCGTCGCCGTTTTCATCTCTGAAAAAGCGCTTTATTGCATGCAAAAAGTTGCACTTCCTTTCATGGCGCTTATCTAAATTTGATAAAAACGCGTCTATCTATGCTAGCGAGTGCGAGCATTGATTTCGTTCGAGCATTCGCCAATAACGTCAAGATATGAGTTTAGGGCATATCCCAAATTTCTAAAAGGCATAGACGGCTTAAAATTTAGGATACACCCTTAAAAGTTCTGCTAATGCTTTGTGCACCCGAGCGAAAACTAAGAGCATATCCCAAAATTATATCCGAGGCACCGGAAAAATCCGGTGTTGAAGCATTCGCCAGGATTTTTCCGGTGCCATTTCGGAATTTTGGGATATGCACTAAAAGCGTTTGCTGTTTTCGCTCGGGAGGCATGAGTGAAAAGCGTAGTTCTTTCCAATCATTGGTTAATCGGGACTTTCTCAAGTTTCGCCATTTTTAGCGAGCTATTTGAGCTCGGTGCTCTTGTTCATGATCTGCTCCCACCACTCAGCGATTGCTTCGCCAAGGAGGCCCCAGATCAGGACTACGGCGAGTACAGCCACCAATATAAGCAAAACAGCGACAACGACACCGGACAATCCGCGCTCGTCATTCTTGAGGCGGGTTGCAAAACCAGTGACTGCTAAGTAAATGGAAACAGGGAGCATGCTGATTTTTTCAAACATGGATTTAATCTCCTTTCTCAAAGGATATATATGGCCACGCTACAAGCTTGAAAAGTTCATAGCGACTGGCACCATGAGCATTACGAG
>JAISWZ010000326.1 GCA_031270945.1 Clostridiales bacterium
GCTTGTCTCGCAGATTTTGCAATTGCAGAAAGTGTCGCTCAGTCTGCGTAGCGTCTACCCCGTTGATCCTCCAGTATCCACCATGGAATTTAAATGCCAACAAGCCTGTCCTCCACGTCTATCCCAAAATCTTAGTTCGACCCAGTAATAGTCAGCGCAATCATGATTGCAGCCGCAATAGTTGATATAGTCTTCAGCCTCATTCAATCGCCCCTATTCGCATATTTGGATTCGTGGCCAGCCTTGGCATAGAGCAATCCCAGCTTAAAATCAATGGCTTGCAAAAGCCTCGCGATGGCTCTTGAGCACATTTTATAACTTTTTGTATATATTCTTAATGTTCTTGCGCTTCTCATAAATCATATCGGCATGACTCTAATGCTGCTTTACTGTTAAAAGAAGCTAATATCAACAGTTTGTGGCTCGACAGGGTGCCAGATTAGAATATGCTAATGCCCTGCCCCTCCCAGCCATTTTTCATTGCTAACGACCCAAAAAGGGATGCGCTCGCGCATCCCTTTACAAAACAGGGTGCCAGATTAGAATATGCTAATGACCTAAAAAAGGGGATGCGCTCTCGCATCCCCTTACAAAACCCGTTCCCGGATCATCCACAAACTGCATATTTTCCCGCCAATGCACGGTTTGCAGCTATCCCCTAAATTTCTCGCAACAGGTTTCGCACCTTTGAGAAAAGCTTGAATGCATGGGCTTTTTTTATCTTATCCCAGCCGCCACCTGCAAGCCCTTGTCAAAAACGCGAAGCCCAACTTTGCGCCTATATCAGCATCTCTCTTTTAGTAGCGCCTCTTTTAAATCAGTGCCTCTCTTATAACAGCCTCTCCCTATACCGGAATATCCTCGCAAAGCGTGACCTTGAACGTCTTCATGTCTACGTAATTGCAAGCGGACTTATCAGGCTGAGCCGCTCTTTCTTTGTAAAGCATGCTGATTACCCGAAAAACCGCAATCGTGCCAGTTACCATTACGACCATGCCTATTAGGTTGATAACTATATCAGTCATTTTTCCATCTCCTTATGTTAGCCTGTACAAAAAGTTGCAGATGACAAACCCTATGCCTATTATGATAAAAAATTGAAAAGCGACCTTTTCCCAGCTTATCGGCGTCTGCCCTGTGATCTTTCCGGTCTGGGCGTTCATGAAAAAGATGAACCTCTTTCCGTTGTATACTGTGCTCAACTGCCAAACAGGAAGAAGCGCGTACTTTACCCTGATGTTAGACACCCCGATCTTGCATTCCGACACAGTTGCGCCATACCCCTTCACAGAGTCCCTGAATAGCCCTATAGCTGTGTTGTAGATCCTTCTTTCAACCCTTTTCATGCTGGCCATCTCGTCAACGTCTTGCTTGTACCCCATGAATCCCGCGAAATACCTGTCGTCATAGTCAACCAATTGCCTGAAGTCATAAGGCTCTATGGCTTCCATCTGCGAGTCGTTAAACCTCAATGATCCATCCGCAGGCAAGTTGGAGAATTGCGCCGTCCCGGCCCGATTGAGCAAGTATCCCTTCCCGTCCTTTGTCGCAGAGTACTTCAGCATGATTCTTGTGTCGCAATCATAGAGCCAAAACGGGACGTAATACGCCGCCACCTTCTCTATCTTCCCAGTAAAGTCTCCTGGAATAAGCTTCTTGCTCCTGGTGAACTCCGCAAGCCGGACTTTCACCTGCTCCCGGCTTATCTGAAACGGAATTATCTTGTCCGGACGCCTCTCATGCGCGCCCTCGTTTATTGTCATGTTAGTGCTTCCGCAATAAGGGCATTCCTTAGCCATAGCCAGCTTCTCAGCAACTATCTGCCCCCCGCAGGACGAGCAGCTGTATACCGAAACATTGTCAAGATCCCTCTGCGCTCCATAAGTCCGGCTTTCCCATGATATCCCGCTATAGCTTTCAGGTGAAGCGCCAGCCATGGGTCTGCCTGTTACAGCCCCAATAACTCCAGAGAGCATCCCGCCTCCAGCGCCCAAGCCGCTGTACCCGCCCGATGAAGCGCCAGCAGAAGCGCCAGCAGATCTGCCTGTCGCGCCGCCAGAGCTCGCTCCAGGTTTGGCACCAATATTTGCAGCCGCCTCAGCAATCCGGCTTGCAGGACTGGCATCTTTCACAACAGGGCTTCCATGTCTCTCATCTTTCGCAGCCGGGCCGTCATCTTTCACAATGTTATAGCAAGCGCCGCAACTCTGGCATACAAGCGCGTTCATCTTAGCGTCAAAAACCAAAGCGCCTCCGCAAGAAAAGCAATTAGGCATATGATCACAACCAATCTGTTTCGATTTGGCATTGCCATAGTACTGGATTGCCTTTATAAAAAGCGTTTTTTATTACAGGCCGCACTGGGTCGCGCCCCTGGTATACACGCATATTTGCGTGCTTTTTTTAATAAAAAATTTACTCACATTAACCTCTTTTGTCAAATGGAGGAATATTCTATTCTCCAATACCCCGTTTCCCTTCGACCTAAGCCCGCCCCGGACATGGTGCCAACCAATGTCTTTTCCGTAGCTAGCCGCCATCTTGGCTCGCGGGTGCAAACCCCGATTAGCCAGAGATGAGTCGCGCCCTACTGACGCCTTTTTCTTTTTGCCTTTGAAAGCAATTAAAAGAAGGTGCATAAGCATAGGAACATTAGCAAGGGTCATAAGCGCAGGTCACAAGCATAGACATAAGGCGCGCATTCTTACTTTATAGTTCTTTCAAGCCAAAATTGGGCATTGGCATAAATATAAAAAGAAAAGCCTGGAGCTTAAAGTTCCAGGCTTTGATTATAGGAGCATATCCCAAAATTATATCCGAGGCGCCGGAAAAATCCGGCGTTGAAGCATTCGCCAGGATTTTTCCGGCGCCATTTCGGAATTTTGGGATATGCACTAGGTTTTCGTGCCCGCAGGCAAAACGGCAGGATTACATTCCGGCATGCGACTCCTGCCATGTTTTAATAAATCTTAATGATTCTTTATATAGGCCTCAACCCATTTAATTGCAGCTACGGCGTCATCAGTGTAGCTCTCTGGCAGGTCAGACAGGTAGTTGTAAACTGACGCCATTCCAAAGAGGCCAGGATCAGTGAAGTACCAAGTCACTGCCTGAATCGCTTCATACTCAAGTTTGTAGACGTTTGTTATGCAGTATCCAACATAGTACATCACGTCATTCGTTGCAATGCGTTTGGGCACGAACTGCATGCTTGATGAACTAGGAGGCGTCGTCAATGTGAAGTTCATGCAGACAACCGACAAGTCGATATATCCGCTTCCATTGGCAGGTATCTCAAACAGGTACTGTTCTGTAGGCATCAAATTCTGGAATTTAGGATCGCCGCTCTCGAAGTATACTCCGTACGGAATCCAGATCCATATTGGATAGTCCTTTTTGTTATAGATCCAGAAGCGATCTTCCCATAAGTTTCCGCCGCCGTAAGTGATGTCAATGTCCCCGTCCTCGAAAGCGTCAACGATATTCTTCTGAACAGGTGTCGGGGTGGGCGTGTCTCCAGGTATAGGAGTCGCTGTAGGCGCCTCCGTGGGAGTCGGCGTATCCGACGGAATCGGAGTCGGCGTATCTGTGGGCTCATCCGTAGGAGTCGGGATTGGCGAATCCGTAGGAATCGGCGTCACCGACGTCGTAGGCTTGAACGGCGTGTTTGTGGGCGTAGGCGACTTTGTGGGAGAGCTTGTGGGAGTGCTTGTGGGAGTATTTGTGTTTGTGGGTACCGGCGTAGATGTCGGAGAGTCAGTCGGCTCCGGCGTAGGCGTCGGTGAATCAGTTGGAACCGGCGTATTTGTAGGCGACGGCGTAGACGTCGGAGTCTTTGTGGGTGATGGTGTAGATGTCGGAGTCTTTGTAGGCGACGGAGTTGATGTCGCTGTATTTACAGGTGTAGGCGTGGGAGTCCCTGAACCGTCTCCGCCGCCGCTGCCACCAGGTGTAGGCGTGGGAGTTCCTGAACCGTCTCCGCCGCCGCTGCCACCAGGTGTAGGCGTGGGAGTCCCTGAACCGTCTCCGCCGCCGCTACCACCAGGTGTAGGCGTGGGAGTTCCTGAACCGTCTCCGCCGCCGCTGCCACCAGGTGTAGGCGTGGGAGTCCCTGAACCGTCTCCGCCACCAGGTACGGGTGTGGGCGTTCCTGATCCTTCACCGCCACCAGGTACGGGCGTGGGAGATCCATCGCCGCCACCAGGTACGGGTGTCGGAGTCCCTGATCCATCACCGCCGCCAGGTACTGGCGTGGGCGTTCCTGATCCATCTCCGCCACCAGGTACGGGTGTGGGAGATCCATCGCCACCGTCACCAGGTACGGGTGTGGGGGTTCCTTCTCCACCGTCACCGCCACCAGGTACGGGTGTGGGCGTTCCAGTTCCGTCTCCAGGCTCCTCAGTCTTGGGGCCGTCAGGATCTGCAGGCCCGCTGGGAACGGTTATGTCGGTCGTGTTGCAAAGGCCGACCAATACGTCATCATCAGTTCCAAGGAGTCTGTCAGCGCCTCTGCTGAGGTACAAGCCATCAGAGTTGGGGCCGATGTAAGAAACTCCATTTGCGGTTACTACTGTGTAAATGTCATCGCTTGTGCCGATTGTTTCGTCCGGGCCAGCTGAGATCAGCTTTCCGAATGTCAATTCAGCCAAAATTTCATAATACGTGTTGTCATTGAGGTTAAGGTAGTCTTTGCCATCAGCGCCAACAACTGCTGAGTAGCGCTCGTCTACTATCGTTTCCTGAACGGTCTTTACAGGAGCGGATGTTGACAAAGCTATTGCAAGCGCTTGGCCGTTTGATGTCCAGCCGCCCGCTTCCTCGAACTTGGTGTAGTTGTCCGGTCTCCCTTGGGCGTCCGATCCATCTACTGTTGCCATTTGGGAAACTACGTTTATAGCATGGTAGTAATCTTCAGTCGGCGCCTTCAAGAGCTCAACTGAGTCAAGCAAAAGTCCGGTTGCGTCATTGGGCGCTACAAGTTGTGCCCAATATGCCCATCCATCAGTGTCGAATACCCAGTAGCTGCCTATGGGAGATCCCATGGCTCTCCAGTCATCCATTGTCAAAGCTGTGGCATCGGGAGTCTTTCTGGCTCTTCTGCCAGCCGCGTTGATGTCAAGAGGTCCAAGATCGCTTGGGCTGCGGGTGTCAACGTAAGCTGTGCCTCTGTCGGCCACTGAAGCGGGGAAGTAGTACTTCTGTCCGCCAAACGTGAGCTTCCAGTAAGGTGTGAATACTGATTCCTGGCCATATACTATAGGCTTCCAGGAGTCTTTGTCAATAATAGTCGCTCCAGGATCAAGTGATACCGCCAATGAGCTGTCGAGCTTTGATCCAGCTCCGTCACCCAGCTCCATGTACTGGTCAAGCCTGAGGCGAACTATTACAGGATCCTTGCCCCAGTTTTCAACATATATGTCTTTGTTAGTGTCGCAGAAGTCATCATGCAAGGTTCCGCCGTTGTCTATCGAGACGGAGCCTTCCCATTCATTTACTGCGCTCTGGTTAAAGTTCACCCATGCGAACGTCCCTGTTATCACCAGAGCGACAAGCGCTACAGCAGCCAGAACGGCTAGTGCTTTCGGTTTCATTAAATTCATCGCCTCTGTTCTTAGATTTCCGTATAAAAGGATCGCGCCTATGCGATTAAGACTTTTTAAGCTTTGCGAGCCCCCAGCTCGCATTTATCCTCCGTATTTCCTTGGCGCAAAAGCGTCGCGGATTCGGCTCTTTGCTATATGACCCGCGATTTGCTTTGCCCTATGCGCGCGTTTTCTCGTATCACATCCCAATTTCAGGATATGACATCAGTAGGCTTGACACGAATCCGTGTCCCTGCACACAGCCAGAAGCATGGCGTTGCCTGAGCGTTCGCCTTTTCTGGAAACATGCACTAAGTCTTAGCCATCCTCCTCAGTATTGCGCACCACCTCCCTTCATGGATTTGAGCGCTGACGTTAGCCAGCAAAACTGAAAAGCCTCGAGACAGCTGCGCCCTAGCGGCTGGCGCAGAATTGCATGGCTTTTCCGTACGCTTGCAACAAGCCTTGCGTATATGATATCGACTTGTCTCGCAATGAAGCGCAAAAAAGTTTTCGCAAGCGTCTGCGGAACATCCCAATTTAAGCGCCGGATAGATCCCAAAATCCCGATAAGGCGCCGACAATGCTTTAACGCGCGACTTTTTCAAGCCTCGGATTTAATTTTGGGCTGTGCCCTTAATTTAGGACAATCTCTTGCCGCTTGCCTAGAATGCTCGCCAAGATCACGGGCGCTAAACTCAAAATCGAAAACAGCGAACAAGAGCGCTTCCCAAGGTCTGCAAATCCCAAAATTTCGGAACGCGCCATTCATCCTGCTTTCTTTCGTGAGTTGCCAGCAAACAGCGCTGGCGCAAATTTTTGCTTGTCCATAAGCCTAGGGTTTTAAATTTTCCCGTTCATAAGAATATCGGCGTTCCATAGCCACAAACTTAGCTGTTTACCCAAATTTCCTGATATTTCGCTGATTTCCGTCACGTCGGCGCTTAATGCTTGAAAAATCCGACATCCAGCGCCAAAGCGCTTAGCAACAAAGGGCCTGGAACCTGATCCCAGGCCCTCCTTGACACCACGCGCATCCCCAATTTCAAGGGCTTGCAAAAGTCAACGCAAGGCTTTTGCAAGCCACGGATACGCTTTAACTTGTTTCAGTTTACGGCTTGAGCTGCGCCTGAATGGCTTTGATCGCCTCTACAGCCCTTTCAGCATCATCCTTGGTGAAGTTGTAGACAGCCGCCAAGTCGAAATGGTCTGTAAAGAACCAAACGATGGACTGCACCGCTTCAAAGCTGAGATCAGAGTACTCATTCGCAAGGAAGTATGCCACGTAGTTCATCACTTCGTCTTCATCAAACTTCTTTGGCACGAAATTAAAGTTTTCGTCTGGGGCTTTCAGCATCAGATCCATGCAGGCCGTGTCAAGCTCAATTGTGATCTCGCCATAAGCCGGCACCCATATGGGCTCGTATTCCTTGACGATAATAAGGTCTTGATACTCAGGATCTTGGCTTTCAAACCAGATGCCATACGGGAATGTGATCAATATCGGCTCGCCTGTCTTGTTGACAATTATGACTTTGATAGGATCGTCATAACCGCCGCCGCCAGAATCAACATCGATTTCGCCATCTTCATAAAGATCTGCCAAGTCTTTCCCGGTTGGCGTGGGGGTCGGAGGCGGCGTCTTTGTAGCTACCTCAGGCCTCGCAGTCGGAGTCGGAGTGTTAGTTTCCGATCCTGAGCCACCAGGCGGGGTTGGCGTAGCTGTTCCCGATCCTGAACCGGCAGACGGGGTTGGCGTAGCCGTTCCCGATCCTGAACCGGCAGACGGGGTTGGCGTAGCTGTTCCTGAGCCTGAACCAGCAGACGGGGTTGGCGTAGCTGTTCCCGAGCCGCCAGGCACTGGAGTTCCTGTAGTTACCCCAGGCGTCTTAGTCGGGGACGGGGACGGTGAAGGAGTATTAGTTCTCGTTCCTGGGCCAGGTGGGGGAGTCACTGATCCGGATCCACCAGGCGTGGGAGTCACTGTAGCTGTTCCCGAACCGCCAGACGGCGTGGGAGTCACTGTTCCACTTCCAGATTCACCAGGCGTGGGAGTCACTGTTCCAGTTCCCGAGCCACCAGGCGTGGGAGTCACTGTTCCACTTCCCGAGCCACTAGGCGTGGGAGTCACTGTTCCGCTTCCAGAACCACTAGGCGTGGGAGTCACTGTTCCAGTTCCCGATCCACTAGGCGTGGGAGTCACTGTTCCGCTTCCTGAGCCTCCAGGCGTGGGAGTCACTGTTCCTGAGCCGCCAGGCACTGGAGTTCCTGTTGTTGCCCCAGGCGTCTTAGTCGGGGACGGGATGGGAGTATTAGTTCTCGTTCCTGCGCCAGGCGTGGGAGTCACTGTTCCGGATCCCGATCCACCGGGCGTGGGAGTCTTTGTAGCTGTTCCTGAACCACCACCAGGCGTGGGAGTCACTGTTCCGGATCCCGATCCACCAGGCGTAGGAGTCTTTGTAGCTGTACCTGACGAGCCGCCAGGTGTGGGAGTCTTTGTAGCTGTTCCCGAACCGCCAGACGGCGTGGGAGTACTCGTAAGCGTCCTAGTCGGAGACGGGGACGGTGAAGGAGTATTAGTTCTCGTTCCTGGGCCAGGTGTGGGAGTCACTGTTCCGGATCCCGATCCACCAGGCGTGGGAGTCTTTGTCGCTGTACCTGACGAACCGCCAGGTGTGGGAGTCTTTGTCGCTGTTCCCGAACCGCCAGATGGCGTGGGAGTAGCAGTCTCATTTCCTGAGCCACCAGACGGGGTTGGGGTTGGAGTTCTCGTTCCAGCGCCTGGATCGTCTGGACCGCCAGGGCCATCAGGCCCTTCGGTTGGCGTGGGTACAGGAGAGCCTGTTCCTGATCCTGGGACAGGTGTGGGGGTCTTTGTGGTTACCCCAGGCGTCTTAGTCGGAGACGGGATGGGAGTATTAGTTCTCGTTCCTGCGCCAGGCGTGGGAGTCACTGTTCCGGATCCCGAGCCACCAGGCGTGGGAGTCTTTGTAGCTGTTCCTGAACCGCCAGACGGGGTGGGCGTAGCTGTTCCCGATCCTGAGCCTCCAGGCGTGGGAGTCTTTGTGGTTACCCCAGGCGTCTTAGTCGGGGACGGGGACGGGGAAGGAGTATTAGTTCTCGTTCCTGCGCCAGGCGTGGGAGTCACTGTTCCGGATCCCGAGCCACCAGGCGTAGGAGTCTTTGTAGCTGTACCTGAACCGCCAGACGGGGTGGGCGTAGCTGTTCCCGATCCTGAGCCTCCAGGCGTGGGAGTCACTGTTCCACTTCCCGAGCCACCAGGCGTGGGAGTCACTGTTCCACTTCCCGAGCCACCAGGCGTGGGAGTCACTGTTCCGCTTCCCGAACCACCAGGCGTGGGAGTCACTGTTCCGCTTCCCGAACCACCAGGCGTGGGAGTCACTGTTCCGCTTCCTGAGCCACCAGGCGTGGGAGTCACTGTTCCGGATCCCGAGCCACCAGGCGTGGGCGTAGCGGTTTCAGATCCTCCGCCACCAATCGGGGTGGGGGTGGGGGTTCTCGTTCCTGCGCCAGGCCCATCAGGCCCTTCGGTTGGCGTGGGCGCTGGAGTAACTGTTCCAGATCCTGAGCCACCGGGCGGGGTGGGCGTAGCTGTTTCAGATCCTGAGCCACCAGGCGGGGTCGGCGTAGCTGTTCCCGGGCCAACTGGGCCACCAGGCGAAGGTGTAGCTGTTCCTGGGCCGTCTGGGCCGCCAGGCGTGGGCGTAGCCGTTCCTTCTGGGCCATCAGGGCCGCCAGGCGTGGGCGTAGCTGTTCCTTCTGGGCCATCAGGGCCGCCAGGCGTAGGCGTAGCCGTTCCTTCTGGGCCGTCTGGGCCGCCAGGCGTGGGCGTAGCCGTTCCTTCTGGGCCATCAGGGCCATCTGTCGGAGTCGCTAAAGGCGACCCTGTGGGAGTGGGAGTCGGAAGCTCATACCGATCTTCCACTTCGACGTTGCAAAGGTTGACGTAAACGTCATCCGCAGTGCCAAGGAGCCTGTCCGCCCCTTTGCTGAGGAAGCTCTCATCGCCTTTGGATCCGATGTATCTAACACCGTTGGCGGAAGAGATCGACAAGATGTCATCGCTTGTTCCCGGCAGAAGATCCTGTCCGGCGCTTATGACCTTGCCATATTGGCCAGCGCCAATAACTTCAAGGTAAGTGTTGTCATTGAGGTTAAGGTATGAAACGCCATCTTCTCCAGTCACTATCTCGCTGGGAAGATCAGGCGCGTCCACTTTCGCGGACGGGCTTGGCGTTGAGGCGGCTATGGCGTCAAGAAGGCTCTTGCCGTCTGCTGTCCATCCGCCAGCGCTCTCAAACCTGGTGTAGTTGTCAGGCGCTCCGTCAATCTCGAATCCGCCTACTGTAGCCATTTCGGCCAAAACGTTGATGACGTAGTAATAGTCTTCCTCTGGCGCGTTAGCCATTTCAACTTTGTCAAGAAGAAGGCCGGTTGCGTCTCCAGGCGCTACAAGCGCTGCCCAGTAAGCCCAACCATCGACATCAAATACCCAATAGTTGCCTATTGGACTTCCTTGAGCCTTCCATTCATCCATTGTCAAGACAACTGCGTTCGGTGTCTGCTTGGCTGGCATGCCGTCTTTGCTGACATCGCCAGGCCCCAGATCCTCTTGGCTCGATCCGTCATGGCCGCTGGACTTGCGGTTGGCTGCAGAAGTCGGGAAGTAATACTTTTGGCCTCCATAAGTCCAATCCCAATATTCGGAGAATGGGTTTGCAACACCTTTCAAATGTGGCGCCCATGAGGTTTTGTCGTTGATGGAACCGCCAGCAACCAAAGGCGTCGAGTTGTTGTCGCCTGCCTTGACTCCCGCTCCCTCGCCAAGCTCCATGTACTCGTCTAGCCTAAGCCTGACAAGTATGGGATGCGATCCCCAGTTCTCAACATAGATGTCCTTATTGGGAGCGCAGAAGTCGTCGTGCAGAGTGCCTCCGTCGATTATGTCGGTTCCGTTCCATTCATTAATGGCGGTTTGGTTGAAGTTTGTCCAAGCGAAAGTGCCGGCGATAACCAAAACCACCAGCGACAATATTGATGCCGCCATCAAGATCTTTTGTTTCAAAACGCCCCCCTCTTTCTTTTGTGGGGCGTGCTTCGGCAATTGGCCGCGCGGAGCATGTCGCGTTTCCAAGATAAAACCAGGCTAGGCGCATATCTGCGCGGCAACTTTAAAAAGCTTTAGCCCGGGATCCGCAGCGTCAAATCCCTTAGACAGCCTAAGCCATTTCCCAACTAAAGCACGTCCTCGTTCTAGGCGCGCGCCGTTTGAGCATCGCGCCATTGTCAGTTAAGCATATCCCAAACTTCCGAAGACGCGCGGCTTTTCCGCGCAGCGAATTTTGGGATTGCTTTATTAGTGAGCGAAAAAAGCTGCGCCTTCCGCTCCAACCGAAGGTTGCCCGTGTGCTGCGACAAATCCATGGGCATGTTCCGACGATCATCATTTCAGCGGCTTGGCCAGGATATAAAACCTTGGCCGCGCCATTTCCTAAGACTGCAAGCGCTGCTCATGCAGCATTTTCTCGGCTGGCCGCTAAAGATAAGCCGCGCAAGATTCCCGCATCCCAAAAGGTCTCCTGCCCGAGGCTCGGCTGGAACAAGCTCTCGGCCGGCTTTGCGCCCTAAAAAGCAAGGATTCCGCGCTGTGATCCGCCGCTCTTTTGTAGTGCCAAAGCGCTTAAGCCAGCCAAGAGGCTGCATGGTTCGGCCTTTGGGGCAGCCGCGAATCCAAGGGTGCTCAAGCGTTGGTTAAAGGCCATTCAGGATTCGCCAAAAGGGTCGTCCCTGGATTGCGATATGTACCGGGCTTGTATAGCGCCCAAGTCGCGCTTCGCGAACTTTGCCGCCACGCCTCCAGAAATGGTCGACATATAAGACGTGCCGCTTTATTTTGCCATTTTAATGATATCAAACGCTATGCAAACTGTCAAGATACTTTAAAACAATTCATGATTCGCATGACGGTTTCGCCATTCGCCAGCGGCCGGCAAATTTCGCGATCAACCACGAAATTTGTTGATGTTGCAGTTATTTCGCGGTTTTTGGGGCACCTTGCGGCCGGCGTGGGCGCTGCCCACGCCGGCCCCGGAAGGCAGGCGCTGGCCCCCTAGCGCCGGCGCTTGAATAGGCTGCCTAAAAAGCCGATCCGCTTTTGCTTGAATTCTTGCGGTTTAGCGCAAACCCCTCCAAAGCAGCGTTATGTCATGCAAAAGTCCGTCGTTAAAGCATTGTCAGCACTTTTGCTGCCCAATTTTGGAATTTGGGGATACGCGGTAATGGTCACCTGTCTTGCCTGTTGGGACGAACTTATGTTTATTTTTGTTTAAATCCATTTTTATCATTTTATCCCGACATCTAGCGGCATCTGCCGCCTTTTCCCGTAGTTGCAACCAAATCGGCCATTTTGTCAATAAATATATCCATGCCTATTCAACGGGCATCTCATCTCAGAATCATGGGTAAAACTTGTCAAATCCTATGATAAATGCTTCAATAAGTTTTGCTATTTTTGTAGCCGCAACAGTTTTTATACTGCAACAATTTTTATACCGCAACAGTTCTCATCTGGCCATGCCAGCATATCAATTCCAGTGCCAGATCCCCATTCCCCTCAAGTTCGCCAAACATTCGGGCTAACGACTTAAAATACGTTTTGTTAATGACCGCTCTTGTCTTTTCCCGCCTTTAGCTCCAGTTCTCCAACCCGCTCCCAGGCTTGCCGACAGCTTGGGCTAACGACTCCAAATCTTTTCTTCATGACCGCTCTTGTCTTTTCCCGCTCTAAAGCCAATTCTCCAACCATCCGCAAGTTTGTCCAACCATCCACAACAGTTTTCATCATCGGTCAATCTTTCATAGAAATTTTAAAATATGTTCCGCCAGGCAAAACTAACTAATGTCATGTCTCAAAATTGCACACTTGAAAAGTCCGCCAGTTTGCTCGCGCATTCTCGCGCTCGCTCTAAATCTAAAGATAAACATTGTTGAAGCCTCCGCAAGACTTTGCGATAGCCTTGAACATTTGGCATTGGGCAAAGCTCATCGTCTAATCAAGAAACTCAGGTTTCGATCCAAGTGCCGAAGCCCAAGGCAAGCATCGCAAAATCATTCTCACGACTTTTCGATTTGCCTTTTAGCATGGGCTGACGCTCTCCTGCGCATCATCCAGAGATTTGGGAACTGCGCTATATTGTTGCGCGAATGTCGCTCATGGGGTTGAAATTCTTGCTGAATTGATGTAGAGTTAGAGAATATCCAATGCTATCGACAAGGCCGGGGGCTTGCTTTGAATTGGATTCTTTTTGGAGCGTAACCCAAAATTAAAGCTAGGGTTCGGAAAAGCCGCGCTTTATAGGCGGAAAGCTGTGGTGGCGAGCGAAAGCAGGTAGGCTTTCCGCATGCGCCCAGAGATTTTTCGCCAGCAAAGCTTGCCTGCCTTAAAATCCACGGACAAATGTCCCTGCCTTTCGTAATTAAAGGCATAGCCCAATTGCGCGGCAGCGTCTCCGGGCAGCTCTTGCCATGGCGCCTTTGGGCAAATATCATTGTCATATCCTGTTTGCTTGAATACAATACAAACTAGGGCGCTGTTTCATTGCCAAAGAAAGAGCATATCCCAAAATTATATCCGAGGTGCCAGAAAAATCCGGATGTTTGCTCGCAGAAGCCCGAGCAAACTAGTTAAAGCATTCGCAGGATTTTTCTGGCACCAATACGGAATTTTGGGATATGCACTAAGAGCATATCCCAAAATTGCTGGAAACGCAAGCGAGCCCTGCGGCCTTTCAGAGCTTTTGGCATATGCCCTGTGCTTGCGGAGAATTATATGCTAAAAAATCCCGCGAGCAAAAGAAGCGGCTCGCCTCGGCATGCGAGGCGCCCAAGCGCCAAGTAGGCGGCTGTTTTGGCGAGCCGATATATATGGGGGATTGTATGGAGACATCTGACAAACACGAACTTGATTTTCCCGAAGAATCCCCAAGCCCTGCCGAAGGCCTAGCCAGCGAAAGCGAAGGGCTCTCTGAGCTTCCTCTCGCATGCCTGCGGGGCATGGTGGTCTTCCCTGGATCCATGGTGAGCTTCGACCTGCCCAAGGGCAAGTCTTTGAGCGCTTTGGAGGAAGCCATGGAGAAAGGCACCAGCATCTTCATGGCAGCTCAGAAGAACACAGAGGTTGATGAGCCGTCTGAAGGCGATTTGTACCATGTCGGAACGGTCACGCAAATTTTGCAGGCCATGAGGCTGCCGCCCGGCAACAAGGTCCGGGTTATCGCCCAAGGGCTTGAGCGCGGCATGATTGAGTCTTTTGTGCAGGATTACCCGCACTTCAAGGTTCAGGCGAAGTTGATGCCGGAAGGCGCGACCTTTATTGACGAGAGCGCCAGCACGCCTAGCGGCGCCATTTTGCTCAGGGTCGCCAAGGAGCGCTTTTCCGAGTTCGCGGAGCTTTATGGGAAGATCCTGCCCGAGATAGCGTCTGAAGCCGAGGAATGCGAGTCCCTTGGCCGCATGGCTGACTATATAGGCGCGAACGTCCCGATGAAGACAGAGCAAAGGCAGCAGCTTCTTGAGGAATCCGACGTGGAGAAGCGGCTCGAAAAAGCGATAGGCATCATGAGCTGCGAACTGGAAATACTACAGATGCAGCGCGATCTGTACGAAAAGATAAAAGTGGGGGTCGACAAGAGCCAGCGCGACTTCATACTGCGCGAGCAGCTCAAGGCCATAAGGGAAGAGCTGGGCGAAGAGGATTCGAGCGACAGCGACTCCTTGAGGAAGAAGATCCAAAAGGCGCAGCTGACAGCCCCTGCCAGGGAAAAGCTTCTCCAGGAGGCCAAGCGGCTTGAGAAGGCCAGTCCCGCCTCCCCCGAATCAGCCATGCTAAGGGACTACATCGACAGGGTTCTTGAGCTCCCATGGACAAACAAGACGCCTGAAA
The DNA here is from genome assembly GCA_031270945.1 of Clostridiales bacterium. Lineage (GTDB taxonomy): Bacteria > Bacillota > Clostridia > Lachnospirales > WQUN01 > JAISWZ01. The sequence continues at coordinate 14,545 of JAISWZ010000326.1, forward strand.
ACTTAAGCATAGAAGCGGCTGAGAAGATACTGGACAGGGATCATTACGGCCTTGAGAAAGTGAAGGAGAGGATACTCGAATTCCTGGCCGTGAGAAAAAACACGGGAGGCCTGGACGCTCCGATACTCTGCCTGGTAGGCCCGCCCGGGGTGGGCAAGACCTCGATCGCCAAGTCCGTAGCCGCCGCCTTGAACAGGAAATATGCCAGAATGTCCTTGGGAGGCGTAAGGGACGAGGCTGACATCAGAGGGCACAGGAAAACCTACGTGGGCGCCATGCCTGGCAGGATAATAGACGCCATGAGGCAGGCGGGCACAGTGAACCCCCTGATCCTCCTTGACGAGATAGACAAAATGTCATCGGACTTTCGCGGAAACCCCTCAGCGGCTCTTCTGGAAGCGCTGGATGAGGAGCAAAACAGCGGATTTCGCGATCACTACCTTGAGATACCCTATGACCTGTCTGACGTCTTGTTCATTTGCACGGCGAACGCCTTGGACACAGTGCCTGAAGCCCTTCAAGACAGGCTTGAGATAATTCCCCTTTCAACCTACACCCAAGACGAAAAGCTCAATATCGCCCAAGGCTTCCTGATTCCCAAGCAATACAAGAAGCATGGGCTCAAAAAGTCCCAGCTCAGGATAAAGCCCGAAGCCATCAACCGCATGATCGCCTGCTACACCAGGGAAGCTGGGGTTAGGGAGCTTGAAAGGCTGATCGCCGCAATATGCCGAAAAGCCGTAAGAGCCCTTTTGGCCCAAGAAAAAAAGTCAATGACAGTAAGCGTCGAAAACCTCGAGAGCTTTTTGGGGAAGGAAAAGAAGGCGCCTTCAGCAAGAAGGGAAACCCCTGAGATAGGCGTGTGCACAGGCATGGCTTGGACCACTGCCGGGGGCGAAATCCTCACAATCGAGGTCAATCGCATCGAAGGCAGAGGCTCGCTGAAGCTTACCGGAAACATGGGAAAGGTCATGCAAGAGTCGGCGCTGGCCGCCATGAGCTACATCAGGGCCCACGGCAGCAATCTTGGGCTTACGCGCGAGTTCTTCAAGTCAAATGAGCTTCATATTCATATACCTGAAGGGGCGACGCCAAAAGACGGCCCCTCCGCTGGAATCACAATGGCTTGCGCTCTTGTGAGCGCTCTCACTGACGTGCCTGTCCGCAGCAACCTGGCCATGACTGGAGAAATCACTATACGAGGAAGGGTTCTTCCTGTTGGCGGGCTCAAGGAAAAGATTCTGGCCGCCAAAAACGCCGGCATCACAAAAATCCTGGTCCCTTCCCTGAACCGCGCTGACATAGACGAAATGCCAGCCGGCGTCAAAGAGGGGCTGGAGATAAAGTTTGTAAGCGCTATGGATGAAGTTCTTTCTTTGGCGCTGGCTCGGGAGGGCAAACCCATATGACAATAGGCCAAGCGGAAATGGCGGCGTGCGCCGTCAAGCCTGACCAGTATCCAAAGGGCGGCATTCCGGAGATAGTGTTCGCCGGAAAGTCCAACGTGGGGAAATCCACCCTCATAAACTGCCTGGCGGGAAGAAAGAGGCTGGCCCGCTCAAGCTCAGAGCCGGGCAAGACAAGAACCGTCAACTTCTATTCCCTGGACGGCAAGCTCATGTTTGTGGATCTTCCGGGATACGGGTACGCCAAGATATCAAGGTCCGAGTCGGCGAAATGGGGCACCATGGTCGAAAGCTACCTGAAGGGCCGCCAGCAGATCAAGTGCGTCCTTATCCTTGCGGACATCAGGCGCGATCCAGACGCCATGGATCTCCAGCTTTTTGACTACCTCAACCATTTCTCCATAGGCGTAGCCGTTGTCGCGACAAAGAGCGACAAGGTGAGAAAAACTTTGGTTCCGGCAAGAATAAAGGCCATTGCCAAAGCTTATGGCATAAAAGATGTCATGCCGTTCTCCAGCCTTTCAAAGGATGGATTTAGCAATTTGTGGGATTTCATCTTGAATAAAGCTGAGATAAGCGAACAAAGCCCAATTTAAGCCTTTCAAGGCAAAAAAACTTTTTCAGTTAAAGATCAGACCGCCAGACTGCGCTTTCGTATATATTGGCGAACCAAGACTAGATGCCAGCGGCCGAGATAGCGGCAAGCGCCGGCAAGCCAGACGCGCATAACCCCCGGAGGCGAACCCCGCTCTCAATGCCGAAAAAGCGCGCCAAACGACAGAGGTGTGACTAAATGGAGAAGAAATTAAGCCTTTCAACGACCAATAAGATCCTGACTGGCGTATGCGGCGGATTCGCCAGCTATTTCGGGGTGGACGCCACCCTTATAAGAATAATCTGGGTGCTCATGTTCGTCCTCTGCTTCGGCGTAATGCCAGCAGTCGTGTACATCCTGTGCTGGGCGATCATGCCTTTGCCAAAAGAGTAATAAAAACTTAACATTTTCTTAACACGTTTAAAACATTTTTGTGATACAATGTTATGGAGACGGTGCTTGGCAGCAACACGCGCTTTTCCGGCCGCAGGATCCGGATCTCCTGACGGCAACAAACGCTTGTCCGCAAGGCAGACAAAGTCTGCTAGACATCCTTGTCTACTATGCCGACATCCTGTCTGCAGGGCAGACATCCTGTCTGCTCAACAGACGTCGTGTCTGCTCAACAGACATCCGTGTCTGCTCGATGAACGCGCGCCCATCAAGCCAGCGGACAGGGCCAACATCTCGTTTAGGACTGCGCAGCGCTTCTGGGCCCCGGCTATCATATGCTTGAGGAGGCTTAATATGGCGCTTAGAATGAATGATTTTCCCTTGATTCTGGAAAGGCTCAATGTTGACGACGAAACTTTGCTGAGCATGCATGAAAAGCTCCTGTATGAAATCAGAAAAAGGGAAGGGCAGTATATAGACACAACAAAGCATTTGGGCAGCAACTACCTTCATTTGACCATGGCAAGGCTGGCCTACGGGTTCGTCAAAGAAGAGTATGAGCACGTTCAAAACGAGATGTCTTTGCGAGGCATGACCGCCTCATGAAACAAGCCCGCAGCGAAAGCTGCGGGCTTGTTTTTGTTTGTTTTTTTTATTTTTTTGTTTTATTTTTTTATTTTTATTTTTTTATTTTATTTTTTATTTTTATTTTCTTGTCATCCAGGAATCGCTGGCCCTCGGGCCAGGCACTGCTTGTAGGGGCTTGCCCTAGAGCGCATTTTGCGGCTTGAAAAGGCGAAGCCCTTCCCAGCCTTCGAATTCATGCGCGCCTAGTCAGCCTGCGCTCCCAGCTTGGCTGACTGCCCTGCAGGAAGGAACCCTGCGCCTTTGCAGCACGGGCATTCTTCCAGCAGAATCCTGGCCAGGCTCTCACGGGTCTTTCTTCTCGTGATCTGCATCAAGCCCAGCTCAGTCATTCCGATAATGTTTGTCTTTATGCGGTCCTTCGCTATCTCCTGGGAAAAGAAGCCGTAGAGGCGCTTGATGTCCTCTTCAAACTCCATGTTTATAAAGTCGATGATGATCATGCCCGACAAGTTCCTGAGCCTTATCTGCGCCGCCATTTCCTTTGCGGCCTCGATGTTCGCCTGGAGTATCGATTCCCTCCGGTTGCGCTTGCCGATGTACTTGCCGGTGTTTACGTCAATGATTACGCACGCCTCGGTCTGCTCGATTATGAGGAACCCTCCGCAGTCGAGGTTGATCTTCTTTTCCAGCGCCTTTTTGATCTGGCGCTCCAGGTTCGCGTCAAAGAGGGGGGCAGGCCCTTCATGAAGCTTCACTGCGCTTCCTAGCCCAGCTACGCAGTGCTCCACTTCCTCTTTGACCATTTCCAGCTGCGAGGGATCGTTCACCTCTACCTCATCCACGTCTTCGCGCAAAAGCTCTCTCAGGACGTTGTTTTCTTGGTAGATAAGGCAAGGCGCCTTAAGCATCGGCCCCTTCTCCACAACATTTTTGTATACGGCGACCTGCTTGTCCATGTCGGCGCAGATTTCCTCTTCTGTCTTGGATTCGCTGCTGGTCCTGAGTATCACCCCGAACCCCGCCGGAAGCCTGGCCCTGGCAATAGCCTTGAGCCTGTCCCTTTCCCTGGCGTCTTTGATCTTGTGGGAGACCCCTACCTCTGCTGTGTCGTTCTTGAATAGCACAACAAACCTGCCAATGATGTCCAGCTGTTCGCTCAAGCTGGCGCCTTTTTCGCCAGACGGATCCTTCCTAGCTTGAACTACGATCTGGTGCCCGCTTCTTACCGTTTTCTTGCGGTTCATCTCGACAACGTTCAAGAAGCCGTTTTTTGCCTGTCCAATGTCGACAAAGGCGAATTGGTTGGGCAGCACGTTCTTGACCACCCCTAGGTATATGTTTCCCGTTATGCTTCTGCTATGCTTTCGCTCAGCTATAAGGTCCACCAATTTGCCGTTCTCCACCATCGCCGTCCTGTAAAAGTCCCCGGTGGAGTCCATCAATATGCGTTTCATAAGCTCTCCTTCGCCCCAAGGCGCGCCCCGGAGCCAAGCCTCCCGCTCGTGGAAGCGCTATCGCGATTTAAAGCATATCCCAAAATTTGGCCAAGCCAGCTGCAAGAACTCCTTCAAGGCCATAAAATCAAGGCTTTGGCCAGATCTTGCAAGACTTAGTGCATATCTCAAAATTCCGCAAGTGGCGCAGCAAAAGTCATCGCGATGCCTTAACGCGTGACTTTTGCAAGCCATAAAATAAATTTGAGATATGCTCTTTGGCTTGCCTTTTGGAATTTTGGGATACCCTCTTATACAAGCGAGCGAAAGCAGCCCTCTTTCCGCTCGTTCACGAGCCGATAATCGGGTTTGCTTGCCCAGCGGGCGCATATCCCAACTTTATTCCGATGCGCGAAAAGTCCGGCACTTAGAAATTTTGGGACATGCACATGCGAGCGCTCAAATCCGGAGCGAAAAGAATTGCGCCTTCACTCGCCAGCGGTTGCTCGCGAGCGAAAACAAAAACGAAATTTTGCTGGCTTGCGCATGAAAGCCCTATCGGAAACGTAAAATTTCTTGGCTTGCCGCCGCAATCATTCATATGTTTTCGCTCGCAAGCATCTAACAAAAAGCAAAATTTTCGCATCCCCATCGCAGGTCAAATGAGGCCTTGCATGGTTTATTATACCAAATGATTGTTGTTCCGGCAACCGCTTTTGGGCATTTTTCAACGCTTATTTGCGCAATTTAATAGAATGCGCCTGCCCATGATAGGGTAGCATAATACTGGCGAGCGTTCAAACGCAGAATTAAAAGCATATCCCAAATTGAATCTGCGGCTTGAAAAAGCCGCGCAGTCCGCTCGCGCTTGATCGCTAAAGCCCGAGACAAGCATAGATGCATTTGGCGGTTTGCCCTGAACGTTGAGCCGCCGCCATCCTGCGCCTTTTTGGGATATGCTCTTAAGATAATTCCGTAAAAGCCGCTCTGCAGCATGGCTGGCGCCTTGATCATGCGCCCGAGGGCTGGCTGAGCTCTTGCCCGCTTTTTCAGGCAAAACAAGCCCCCAGAATTCCGGCGCCACTCCACGCGCCAAGGATATGCGCTAGGAGCATATCCCAACATAAACTTAGGCAGCGCCCAGCGTTGCCGCCATTGCCGGCTTGCCATAAATGGCTCAGTCTAAGATTAGCACTGCAAGCGTTATAAAGCAATACCCGCCAACAATTGCCTAATCCAAACAGTTGAGCGTCTGCGCGCATCTTTAGGGAAATCGGGCAGTCGGCGCTTCTTCTTGCTAACTGCTATATCTTTATAATCATTTTAATAAGTAATTTATTCCAATTCCTTATCCAATTATAAGCTTGTACCGCTTACAATCCCCAACCCATGCGGTTTGTCCCAATTTTCTTTCTTTTCCTGACCTGGTCAGGTGTTCCAAAACACTATTGCAAAAAGCTTGGCTTGCAGGTATCATAAAACTTAACGCTTGGCGAAACGCTTTTCACAAGAATCGCTTTTCACAAGAAGCACTATCATAGGAGGATATGCATATGCTAAAACCGCTTTTAGTCAAAGAGGGAATCAATTGGGTCGGCTCCTTGGATTTCGACATCAGGGTATTTGACATCATTATGGAGACCGAGAACGGAACCACCTACAACTCCTATGTTGTCCAGGGATCAGAGAAAACCGCCCTGGTAGAGGTCTGCAAGGAAGGCTTTTTCGATGAGTTTCTTGAAAGGCTCAAAGGGGTCACTGACCCCGCTTCCATAGACTATGTGGTGCTGGATCACACAGAGCCGGATCACACTGGCAGCCTTCACAGGCTTTTGGACATCTGCCCCAACGCCACGCTGGTTGCCACCAACACGGCGCTTCGCTTCATCAAGGAGATCCTGAACAAGGAAGCCAAGTCCTTGGCGGTCAAAGAGGGGGATACGCTGGAGCTTGGCGGCAAGACGCTGACCTTCATCCCCGCGCCGCTCCTGCACTGGCCGGATACCATGTTCACGTACATCCCGCAAGACAAAGTCTTGTTCACCTGCGACTCCTTCGGCTGCCACTACGCCAGCGAGGAAGTGTTCAACGACCTGATCAAAGGGGATTTCTACGACTCCTACAAATACTACTTTGACGCGATCATGGGCCCGTTCAAGCCAAGCGTCCAAGCTGGGCTAAAGAAGATAGAGGGGCTTGAGATAGAGATGATCCTCAACGGGCACGGGCCCGTTATCAGAAAGGATCCGGAGAAGTACCTGGAATACTACCGCCAGTGGTCCAAGCCCCACAAGAACGAACCCCCTCTCGCTGTCGTCGCGTACGTGACAGCCTACGGCTACACAAGGCAGCTGGCTGAGTCCATCACCTCCGGCATCAAGTCGGCTGGAAACATAGACGTGAAGGTCTTTGACCTGGTCAAGGACGGAGACAAAGAGGCAAGAGCTACAATCGAAGCCAGCGATGGCTTCCTGCTGGGATCACCCACGCTAGTGGGCGAGGCTTTGCCTCCGATCCTGCAGATCCTGGCCTGGATAAACCCCATAATCCACAAGGGAAAGCTGGCTGGGGCGTTCGGATCCTTCGGCTGGAGCGGTGAAGCCGTGCCAAACCTGGAGGCCAGGCTCAAGCAGCTTAAGTTCAAAGTGCCCGTGCCAGGCCTGAGGGTTCAGTTCAAGCCCACAGACGCTCAGCTGGAAGAGGCTGTTCAGTACGGAGCCGCGTTCGGAAAGGCGCTCCTGGAGTCCAGGGCGTAGGCGAGGCTGCAGTGACGCGCCAAATAGGGGCGCTCGCGCCCCTATTTTTAAAACAAAAAATAAATAAAAATAAATTAATAAAAAACAAAAATCAAAAATATAAATAAATTTAAAAAATAAAAACCAAAACCAAATCTTGAGAGGGGGCTTGCGCCCCCTTTTTTATTGCCCATCTCTTTCCAGCTTTACTGCCCTTCTCTTTCCAAGAATTCCTTGTAGTTGTCCTTGTCAACCATTATTCCTTGAACCACCACAGGATCGCCTACCTCGCTGTTGGCCAGCCTTAACGCGTAGTCAACCGCTTCGGAGGCCGCCTGAGGCATCTGGGCCACTCCGCCTATCCATAGCCAGGGGTTCGCCTTGATTAGCTTGAAATACCCTTGGCTGTAGCCAGCGCCAGCGATAGCCTTTATGTCCGTCCTGCCCGAGTCCTTGATGGCTTGGCAAACTTCAACAAGGCAGTTCTCGTTCATGGAAAAGACGGCGTCCAGCGTATGGTTGGCGGCAAGCGCCTTTGAGACGCCTCCGTTTGACCAGTAGCTTTCTCCAAGCTGGACGATGCGGATGTTAGGGGCAAGCTCAGTTATCTTTTTGCAAAAGACGTCTTCCCCTCTACCAACTTTTTCGTCCATATCCTTGAATATGGCCACTACTCCTTTCCCCTCGGTTTTTTCAGCCAGGTATTCAGCCGCGATCCGCCCTGTCTCTCCGACATCGAGCCCTATCGAGCGAGCGCCCTCTACTGAGGCGTCCATTTTGTAAATGACGACCGGCACTCCCTGCTCCACGAGCGCTGACACTTGATCTTCCATGCCGCTCCAGGCTGACATGCAAACAATCGCGTCAGCTTTCCACTCCAGCAGCTCGTTGATCTTTCCTACCATCTCCAGCGCGCTTGCAGCGTTCAAGAACTTGCCTAGCGCTCTCTGGTCATTTTCCAGAGTGGCCAGCCTGGCCTCGGCGTAGCTCTGGGTCTGGTTTGATCCCGTCAGGGCAAGCACCCCGATCTTTTTCAGGCTTTCCCGGACGCTCCGGGTCGGCTCAGCGGCCGCCCTTTCAATTTGCCTGCTCTGCCTGGTCTTTTGTTCCACATCGCCAGAGACCCCGCATGACGCCAGGACAAAGGAAAGCAATAGGGCGGCAATGCATAGCTTCTTCATTCAACTCATCCTCGCCGCGCTGCGCTCCCGCAGCATTGTCATTTGCCTTGCGCTCAATGATTTAAGCGTCTTCCCTTATTATGGAATAGGCTGGAGGATGGTATCCATAGCATATATTGCCATTTGCTGGCGCAACAAAAAAGGACTGCGCTTTGCGCAATCCTTTTGGTTTTGGTTTTTTTTGTTTTTTGGTTTTTTGATTTTTTGATTTTATATTTTTTTGCTCTTTTTATTTTTATATTCCCTTTTCACTTTCTACAACAAACCCTACCCATTAAACCGTGGCGTCCGGCTTGGTTTTCTTCGCTTTTTTGTAGCTGCTGCGGGCATTTCTGCCTCCGCTTGCGGCATTGCTTCTGCTTCTGCTCCTGGTGGGAACATTGGTTTTTGAAAGCTCAGATTCGGCTTTCGCTGGCGCAGGGCCGTTTGACGCGCGAGACTCGGGCTTCGCGGGCTGAGCTGCTGTTGCCGCAACTGGTTCAGGCTTGTGGTTCAACATATACCAGAAGCTTCCTGACAAAAAGATGGAAGAGTATCCGCCAGCCACTACGCCTATCATGATTGGGAGAGAGAACTCTTTGATCGATGAGACGCCAACGATGTAAAGCGCCAGAACCGACACAAACACAGTCAAAGAGGTAAAGACAGAGCGCCTCATTGTCTGCATGACGCTTGTGTTGACAAGCTCAGCCAGGGAGACCTTGCGGAGCCTGGTTCTGTTTTCCCTGATCCTGTCAAACAAGACTATGGTTGCGTTTATGGAATATCCAAGTATGGTGAGAACTGCGGCGATAAACGAGTAGTTCAGGGGGATTCTCAATATGGCGTAGAAGGCTATCATGACAAGCGCGTCATGCAAAAGAGCCATGATTGACGCGGCGCCCATGCGGATATCGCGAAAGCGGATGGAGATGTAAACCAGCATGGCGGCGCAAGCCACTATGACGGCCATAACGGCAGCTCTCTGCATGTCCGCTGAAATGGTCGGGCTTATGTCCGAATAGGTGAAGGCGCTGTCCTCCAAAGAATACTGAGTCTTAAACTTTTCTATGAGGCTTATGCGGGTAGCCTGGTCGATGGATCTCATGCGTATGAGGACCTGGTCTCCGCCAGCGACCTTCTGGATCTGCGGAGCGGCTTGCCCAGTAATTTCTTTTGTGATCGCAGCTATGTCATCATTGTTGAACTCTTGACCTATTTCGATCTGGAATGATGTTCCTCCAGAAAACTCCACATCCAAGTTGAAGGGGCCATTGCCTGAGACGCCGTTAATGATCATGAACGCTATGCCAAGAGCAAGCGCAACCAATGATCCTGTTATATAGCGGAACCTGTTTTCAACTATTCGCATTGGCTTCCGCCTCCTTATTCACTGGAGCGTAAAGCTTCCTGTCAGAAAGCCCAGCGCCAACAAAAGACTTGATGATGAGACGAGTTACGGCAAGGGCTGTGATCATGGACACCACGATGCCTATGGCCAATGTCTGGGCGAATCCCTTGACAGGGCCTGTCCCAAGCCAGAAAAGAACCGCCGCCGCTATGAGGGTTGTCACGTTGCTGTCCACGATTGCCGGGAAAGCCCTTTCGAACCCGGCGTCTATCGACGCCCTGAGCGTCCTGTTGGCCGCGATCTCTTCTCTTATTCTCTCAAATATTATAACGTTGGCGTCAACCGCCATTCCAATTGACAGTATGATTCCCGCGATTCCGGGAAGCGTCAGGTTGACTCCGACTCCGCTCAAAATGACCAGGACAAGCCCAGTGTAAATCAAAAGAGCCAGATCGGCGGCAACTCCAGCCATTCTGTAGAAAATGACCATGAATATGATGATAAGGCCAATGGCAATGATTCCAGCAATGATTCCGGTTTGCAAAGCGTTGGCGCCAAGCTTCGCGCCCACGTTGCTGACAGAGAGCACGTCAAGGGCAAACGGAAGGGATCCTTCGCGTATGCTCCTGGCAAGTTCCTCAGCCCCTTCAGCTGTGAAGCTGCCAGATATGGACGCTACCCCGTCTGTGATTATAGCCTGCACTGTAGGCGAGGAAAGCATCTGGTCATCCAGGAAGATGGAGATGCTTTTTCCTATGTTTGCGCTGGTCGCGTCGGCAAACTTGCTTTTCCCCTCTGAAGTGAACTCAAGGGCCACACCGTATGCTCCAGCCACCCCTTGGGCGGACTGGGTGATTTCCCTCTGCGCGTCGGCCACGTCAGAGCCTGTGAGCAGAGTGTTTCCCGCCTCGTCCTTGAAAGTGAGCAAAGCGGTCTTTCCAAGCCCTGAAACTGCCTCCTCTGGATCATTTATTCCAGGGACGTCCACTCTGATCTGGTTTCCGCCTTGGAGGCCAACCTCAGCTTCGGTATAGTTTCTTGCGTCAAGCCTGCGCCTGATAAGGGACAAGGCCGACTCCATTTCTTGGTTGGACGGGGTCACGCCCCTAGGCGCATAGACAACTGTCACTCCGCCTTTTAGGTCAAGGCCTTGCTTGATGCCCGCAACGCCGAACAGCTTGCTCCGCCCTATTCCAAAAAATGACAAGACGCCTAGGCCTCCAGCTACGAGAACCACAAGCGCCAAAATCAAGATGCTTTTTTGTTTCATTCTAATCCTCCTTGGCTCCCATTTTGGCTTTTGGGATTTGCTTTATATGCAAGTATCATTTGCCAAAAGCCGTAGACTTATAACATCGAATGCAAGCGCGCATCCCAAAGCGCATAAAGTCCTGGTTAGCCTTGCGTTCGCGAGGAAAACTAGGAAACCGCCTTCATTGTTTCCGCTCGTGAACATGAGTGAAAAACGCAGTTCTTTTCACTCACCTGCAACCCTGACTTTTCCAAGCTTAAAGCGATTGGGATATGTTTTTAGTGCATATCCCGAAATAAAGTCGGGATATGCACTCAGTGGCGAAATTAAGGCATATCCCAAAATTCCGTATTGGTGCCGGAAAAGTCCTGGCGAACGCTTCAACGCCGGACTTTTCCGGCACCTCGGATATAATTTTGGGATATGCTCTAAAACCGCAACGCCGCAAGGGACGCTCGAAAAAGCGCTTGTTTTCAAGCTTTTTACGCTTGCGGCGCCTGGAGGGCGTCTTTGCTGCCCCAATGAGCAAAATCAGCAGATGTTTTCGCTCAAAAGCTGCGCTTGATTACGCTCCAAAGCCTTGCGCGCTAATCGCGCCGAAATACATTATAAGAGCTAAAACGCCAGCAGTCAACAGAAAGAATAGCCAATTGAACCATGTCGCATTTTCTCACGCCTTTATTTCAAGCCTTTGTCTCATTCCTTTATTTCAAGCCTTTATCTCAAGCCTTTTTCTCATGCCTCTTTTGACGCCAGGTAAATCGCGCACTCAACCCTTTTCTTTTGAAGCTCGCAGCCAATGGCGTAAGGCTCGTCCAGGTTTCCGTTTTGAAGGTAAGCGCTGGCGGCGCAACCGCCACCGCAGTAGAACCTGGACCAGCAGGACGCGCACTTTCCACTCTTGAGAACCCCTCGCTTTGAGAACATCTCTGACTTTTCAAGGTTTATGACTCCAGTCTCAAGGCTTCCCAGCTTCAGCTCGTCTATTCCAACGAACTGGTGGCAAGGGTAAAGATCCCCTGTCGGGGTCACAGCCAGGTACTCAGAGCCCGCGCCGCAGCCAGACACTCTTTTCTTTGCGCAAGGGCCTCCCTGAAGGTTTATCATAAAGTGGAAGAAGTTGAATTTCTCCCCTCTTTTTATCATGGCTTCAGAAAGCTTTTCATACTCGGCAAACAGCGCCGGCAAATCTTCCTCCCTCAAAGACCAGTCTTCCTTTGGATCAGCGACCACGGGCTCGACGGATATCTGCTTGAAGCCCAAATCCGCCATGTGGAGCACATCCTCCGAGAAATCCAGGTTCCGCCTGGTATATGTTCCGCGGACATAGTAGCTTTTTTGGCCCCTCATATCCGCCATCTCTTTGAGCCTGCTTGCGATCAAGCCATAGGATCCAGACCCTGAAACGGTTTTTCTCATTGCGTCGTTGACGCTTTTTCTCCCGTCAAGGGATAGAACCACGTTTTGCATGTTTTCATTGATATATTCCATCATTTCACGATCCAAGAGAAGCCCGTTTGTCGTGATTGTGAACCTTATCCGCTTTCCCGATTGCGCTTCTCTCATTCTTCCGTATTCTACGCAGTCTTTGACGACATCGAAGTTCATCGTTGGCTCGCCGCCAAAAAAGTCGATCTCAAGGTTTCTCCTGTGGCCAGAGCTTTCAATCAGGAAGTCAACAGCCCGCCTGGCCACGCCCTTGGTCATTAGCTGGCGCTCCCCTTTGTATTCCCCTTTTGAGGCAAAGCAGTACTCGCATCTCAGGTTGCAGTCATGGGCTATGTGCAGGCAAAGCGCCTTGACAACTGTTCCTCCTTCAAAGCCAGAGTATAGCCCCTCAATTTCCTCCGCGCCCAATTGCCCCGCGAAAGCCAGCTCCCTTAATTCAGCCGCCGCTTCAAGCGTTTCCTCCTTGGGGCATTCACTCCAGGCAGCCAAAAGCTCCTCGTCAGATTTTCCCGCTATGACATCCTCCACTATCCTGTATGCCGTCTCATCCAGCGCGTGCACTGCGCCGCTATTGACATCCATAACAAAGAAGATGCCGTTCCTGTCAAATTTATGGATCATGTTCGCTCCTGTTTCCGTCTGTCTTTTAAGCGCAGTCAAGCCGCTTTTTTTGGCATTCAAAGAGGGCAAGGCATGACGCCTGCCCTCCGTTCGCGTTGCTGCTAGATTTTCTTGGGGTTAACTTCAGAGCGAGAGGATTCGCCTCTCATCTAACCCTATAACCCTACTTCTTTGCATGCGCTTGGCTCTCGCAAATTTGGTTTGCCACTGTGCAAGAGGTCTTGCATGCGGACTGGCATGACGCCTGGCATTCCCCGCAACCGCCTTTAGCGGCAGCGCTTGGCCTTACGCCAGCGCTTAATGTTTTCACGTGCTTCAACTTATTCACTCCTCGCCCGGATATGGGGCATATCCCAAATGTTATCGCTCGGAAAAGGCCTGCGCAAGCTCGCAACGCCTTTTGGGATATGCACTTGGTCTATGCCCTCTTTGGCGCAATCTCTGAAAGCGCCGCATTTTCGTTATTATAACACGTTTTTAGGCTTCTGCCAATGCTTTAATTTGGCCCAGGATCCATTTCCAAAAGCGCCTTCCGCATCCAAATTTCCATCAAAATCAGAAGACAGCTTTTGCCCAACGCGCAAGGGCCAAAGGCATGCGACGCTTGTCTTGGGCTTGTCCTAAGAGCGCTCTTTCTCAGCAACCAAGCCCTTGACATGCGTACGCAAAGCATATTTTGCCATGGCTCTTGGCCCCAGGGATCACCCTGGGGCCAAGAGCGCATCGCGCTACTTCGTGAAGTTTATGCCTATTACCCCTCCCAGGCCTCCGCCCGCGAGAGAAAGCAGAAGAAGAGTGACAGTCCTGGAATCATAAGCAAATTCCTTAAGCACTATGGTCATTAGCGCCACAAGGATTATGGCATAGATCAACCCTGCCATTATGCCCCAGAACCAGCCTTTCGCCTCCGCTCCCCTAGCCGCGTCGAAGCCCGCGATCATTACTGACACCAGCGTGGCTGCCGCCACCACTATAGGCGTCTTGTCATCTGGCATGTTTGTGTAGGTGATAAGAATCGAGTACGCCAGAAAGATGATGACTGTAACCGCATACCCCACCAGCACGCCCTGGACAAGCGACAAGAACCTGGAGCTCTCGGATTTAACCTCAGTTTTCACTTTTTACCCTCCCTAGGCGCGATCCAAGCGGCTGCGCTTGGATGCTCGCCCCCGAATGCGCATCTGCATTTATTCCTATTCTACTGGGGAGGGATGGAAAATATGATTCATTCCGTGGGCATGATTCAACATTTTCCCAGTTCGCAAGTTTGTGGCTGGATACGCCAAAGCCTTGATCTTTTTTAGAAATAGGGCAAAAAGGCAAATTTAGCATAGCCATCGGAGAAATAGCATAGCAATAAAAAAAACAAGGCACTTTCTCCTGCGATAATAAAGTCTCAGCTAATCATTGACAAATCCTCCATTTTAGGTTATCTTGTATTCAGGGCATAATATAGGAGCAGGCCCTGTCAAATATCTGCTCTTAGCGAAAACAAGCAAATCCTTGTCAAATATAAGCGTATGCTAATAGCTATGCTAGAGCTAAAACCAAGCCGCAAAGGAGGTGTCAATGATGAAATCCATAAAGTCAAGCGACTTCAAAAAGTCGTTTCACGAAAGCACCAAGCCTTCGGGAGAGGGCGAAGAGCTAAACCTAACCGAAAACGGCAAGACAATAGCCTCGATGGTTACCATGACCGGCGGCGAGTTTGACGCTTTGCTCGATTCCATGCGCAAGGCGAAAGAGGAAAACGACGCGAACAGCAAGCAAAACTTCTTGAAAGAAGCTTTGGAGCACCGCAAAGACGAGACTGCTGACATAAAGCTGTCAAGGAGGAAGCCTCGCGAATAAGGGGTTTTAACTGGTGTTAGAGGTTTTATTGGTTTTATGAGTTTTAGGGGTTTTTACGAGGTTTATTGATTTTATGGGTTTTATGGGTTTTATGGGATTGATGGGATTTATGGGTTTTGAGGTTTTTAGATACGCCAAGTTGACCCCCTCCCACCAAAAAACCAAAACCCAAAACCAAAAACACAAAAAAAGCGCTGCCGGGGCAGATACTGCCCCAGCAGCGCAAATTTTATTGCGGGCGAGATGAAATTTATCAAGGGCAATCCCAATTCAGGCTTTCGCCTTTTTAATGAAAGTTAGGATGAAACATGCCCTCTAAGTTCTCAGCCGCCTCCATGGCGGCCTCGCCCTCGCCCATAAAACTCATAGAGCTTGCAGCGTTCTGTAGCCTGAGTCGATGATGCTTCGCAATACGGTTATCGCACTCTCCTGCGATTCCTTGAATGACGTCAACTCGTCCAGAATGATAGAGTAGTCTGCTTCTTTATGTAGCAGCTCTTTTTTTGTCGTGTTGAGGCTTACCTGGTTATCTATCTTTCTCAAAGTTTCCTGCAAATAACTGGCTTCTTCAGCGTAGAGGCCAGTGAAGCTCGCAAAGGATTCCATCTGCTCCTCGTTTAAAGGAGTTCTCGTCATTGCAAGGAAATCCATCATGGTTTGGATCTTGTTTATGATTTTCGCTTTCTCCTTCAGGAGAAATTTTAGGTGTCTATTTTTTTCATCAATGCTGCCCATCAGTTCGTCTATTCTCACTTGTTTCTGCTTCTCCTTCTCCGGCTTTCTTCTTGAGCTTGGCCCGAAGCTCGGGCGGCTCCGCCATCAGTAAGCTATCGGGCAAGTCAATGCCATTTTTTTCGATAGCAGACGCCTTGCAGGCGCAGCTCCTTTCTTGTTTTTTTTAAGCTCCCAAAGAGCGATTCCTGATATCTGTCATGCAGCGGCTCTATGCGCGCCATCCAAGCTTTAAAGCTTTGGCCATGGTTCGCGCAATGCCTATGCGCGTTTGCCGCTGCCACTTTGAATGTGGCTCTATCATATCCCTTCTAGGTGAACTCTCCGTGAGTAACAAATTAGAATTGCATTAGTGCGTGATGCATAATTTTCCAACAAGGCGAAGGGAACGACGCAAAAGCCTTTAATAGCTTGAATCGTTCCTTTTTTCGAGCGTGATGGCTGAAGAAAGCGTTTTAAAGTGCGCAGCCCAAGGCATGCGAGGCCGGCGCTCAAACAAGCAAAACCCATCTGGCCGGGCTGGCTAGGCAAGAAGGAGAACAATCAACGCAAGGCTAGCTGGGCAGCCTGCCAGGCTCATGATAGAAAACCCCCTTCATGTGATGTATGCTGTAAGTTTCATGAACCTCCTTGGAAGCCCAAGGGCGCAGCCCTGTCCATGAATCCTTCGGACTTCGCTGGCGAAATGATTTGTCTTCCTTTGTCATTGATGGCCTAGGATTGCCAGCGCTTACACTATATACTATGAGAGCTCGATCCTTTGTTGCATGTCCTAACTTATTTTTCTTAGGCCTAACGCAAAAATTTTGTTTGAGCAGGCGCTTGGGCCTAACCCAAAATTTTGGAAAGGCGCAGGATATCCCAAAATTTTATTAAGGTGCCGAAAAGTCATCGCGATGCTTTAACACGTGGCTTTTTCAAGCCATGAATTAAGTTTGGGATATGCTTTTAGCAATCATCAGTATATTTTTCGTCCAAGGTGTCAAGCAGCCTTATATGATATAAGTGCCAAATTTCTTGTCAATTGCACTAATCCGGTTACCAAAAATCGCTTGAATCCAAGATCTTGCCGCAAACCTTGGCAATTAATGCTAAGCGGTCTGCTCTTTGTCATATATTTCAATTCATAATATCAACTTTTTTGACCAATTGGCGAGGCGCTCAAAAAGGCAGGCTCGGGGAACCCGAGCCTGCCTTTGCTGGCCAAAGCGCGAAAATCGCATGCCCATTTTCACGCGCCGCCGAAACAGCTCAGCGCATGAACAGCCAGATCAAGATAAAAAACACAATTATGAGAAGGATCTTCGTTCCCGCGTCGCCAGTAGGCGACCCTTTGCCGTCGGCTGGCAGCCCTTCGCGCTGGAAGCGGCTGTCATTCTGGCCTTTCGAGTCCAAGCGCCAATCCGAGACATTGCGGCTGGCGCTAACGCTCTCTATGCACGGAAGGTGGCCCGTGCGAAGGCTCATGCCGCAACGGGAGCAGAAATAGGCGTTGTGAAAGCTTTCCAAAGAGCACTTTGGGCAGACCATCTTTTCTCCTCCTTCACGCAAAGGCGTCTGGCGCGTCATCGCGGGACTAAGCCCTTGACAACCCGCCTATTAAGTTTTCGTCGCAAGCTTTTGGGCTTGCGGATTTGAAGCTTTTCGCATATACCCTCCGAATTCCCATGGTAAAATCAAGCACTGCAATAATTAATACGAACGCCACGCCAAAAATCTTCGCGACCGTTAAAATTTTGTTTATTAAATAAAAAAATTAAAAAATTAAAAAAATAAAAAAAGGGCGCTTTCGCGCCCTTTTTCAGGTTTTTTACTTAGTGCATATCCCAAAATTCCGTTAAGGCGCCGAAAAAGTCATCGCGATGCTTTAACAGTGTTTGCTCGGGCTTCTGCGAGCAAACTTGCGTGACTTTTTCAAGCCATGGAATTAATTTTGGGATATGCTATTTTGTCAAAACCGACACGGCTGTATCAATGTTCTTTTCAGCGGCGGGCACTGACTGGCCAGCAAGAATCTTTCCGGCGCTGAGCATGCCTTGGTAGCCCATCTTGTCAGGATTTTGCTGCATTGTGGCAAGAAGGCTTCCGTCTTGGATAAGCTCTTGGATAGCGCTGGAGTTGTCAAACCCGACTCCTACGATGGCGTTTCCGGCTTCTTTGATTGCGTTGCCAGCGCCTGTGGTAGATCCTTCGTTAGCGCCGAATATGCCTACGACTCCCTGGGTGATGAAGTTGGTGGCGGCGTCTTTTGA
>JAISWZ010000331.1 GCA_031270945.1 Clostridiales bacterium
CATTCTCGCAGCTAGAAGTCGACGGATTGACAAAGACATCCATCCACTTCCTCGTGGAGAGAAGATAGACCCGAAATATGAAACCGCTGCCGATTTGCGGACAGCGGTTTTTTGCATGCCCGCATGCCTTTGCATGCTCGCATGCGCCGGTTCTTGCGAATCAAAAACGCTGGGCGGATCAAGCCAGAGCCGCCGCCAAACTTTTCTGATTAAAACGCTCAACCGGGCCCAGAGGCCCTGTTGGGCGTTTTGCATTTCGTTTTGCATTATTTCTTGCAAAACGAGCCGTTTGAATATATAATTAAATTGGATAGTTGCAAGTTCTAGCGCTGCTGCCGCGCCCCCAAGGGCTGGCATGATGGAGTTGAAAGCTTGAAGAGCGTTCTGGTCATAGGGGGAGGCCCCGCTGGAATGATGGCTGCGGGAATCGCGGCGCAAAGAGGCCTGAAGGCCGCTTTAGCCGAGAGGAACCCCATCCTTGGAAAGAAGCTGAGAATAACGGGGAAAGGCCGCTGCAACCTGACCAACTGCTCAGACGCGGCCACCCATATGGCTAATGCCGTAGACAATCCAAAATTTCTTCACAGCGCCCTGAGCGCGTTCACCAGCGCCGACCTCATGAAGCTCATAGAGGGGCTGGGAGTGCCGCTCAAGGTTGAAAGAGGCAATAGGGTGTTCCCGGAGTCGGACATGTCCTCAGACATTGTTGGAGCGCTGGCCAGGTTCCTGAAAAAGAGCCAGGTCCAAACCCTTGTGGGGGAACGGATTGAAAGCCTTGCCATCTCAAACGGAGTGATCACAGGGGCAAGAGCGAGCTCCGGCCTTATTGGGGCTGACTGCGTTATCCTGGCCACTGGAGGCATGTCCTATCCCTTGACTGGAAGCACGGGTGACGGCTACAAGCTGGCGTCCCAAGCCGGCCATTCCATAGTGGCCCCAAAGCCCGCGCTTGCGGCGATAACTGTTTCAGAAAGCTGGGTTGGCGAGCTTGAAGGCTTGAGCCTGAAAAACGTGACGCTCGCGCTTTTGAGCAACAGCAAGAAAATCTACAAAGACCTTGGCGAGATGCTTTTCACTGACAAAGGAGTCTCAGGCCCCCTGGCGCTGAGCGCAAGCTGCTACCTAAGAAAGGCCCCCAGCGCCACAATCGCCATAGACCTGAAGCCCGGCCTAGACGAGGCGCAGCTTGACGTCAGGATCCTCAGGGACTTTTCCGAATCTCCCAACAAGGAGCTCCAAAATATTCTCCCTAAGCTTCTCCCAGCGAAAATGATACCCGTGGCTATCTCCTTGAGCGGAATCCCTGCCGAAAAGAGAGCCAGGGACATTTCTAAAGAGGAGAGGCAGCGCCTAACCAGGCTTCTAAAAAGGCTAGAGCTGACTGTCAAAGGCACAGCCGGCTTTGCAGAGGCGATAATTACCTCCGGCGGTGTGAACGCAAAAGAGGTGAGCCCCTCCACAATGGAGTCAAAACTTGTCAAAAGGCTCTACTTCGCAGGGGAAATATTGGACGTTTGCTCCCTCACTGGAGGGTTCAACCTTCAGGTTGCCTTCTCTACAGGATATTTGGCTGGAATGAAGTGCCTGGCTTGATTGGCGCGGGCGATTGAAAAGAGCATATGCGCCGAAATTTGGGATGCGGTTAATAAGATAAAAATATCCTAGAATCAAAAATAAAATCTCGATATTTTATCTTTCGCGCTCCGCAAATTCGATCACAATGCTTTAGGAAAAACTCAACAAGCAAAAAATCCGTAAAGTCCGGATTTGCGGCGTTTTCAGGGGGGCATTTTGCTCTGGCTCCGGATATGCGCCAAGTGAAAAGCGCGGTTCATTTCACTTGCTGGCATAGCAGAAGTTGAAAAATTTGTTTGCAAGCCCGACATTTTTTCGTATAATATACATGTATGGCTTTCGCGCAAAGCGCGTTTGGCAGGGCGAACAGCCCTGCTGCGCAGGCGCTTGGGCCGTATGCCGCGAGAGACGCTCGCGGCATAGCCACAAGAAAGGAGCTGCCCGCTTTTTGGCGCGGCTTGGCGAGATTTTCCGGCTTTTCAGCCGCTTTGGGATGCGGACGCGCCAATGCCAGCAGCGCCAGGGCTGACCTGAACATGATAACCGTACGAGGGGCAATCACGGCAAGAAGCAACACAAGAGAGGACATCCTTCTTGCCGCGCGGGAAATGACAGAGGAGATGCTGCGCCTTAACAGCGTAGGGACGGCAGACGTCAGAATGATTTTGTACACGGCTACAAAGGATTTGGACGCGGCTTATCCTGCCGAAGCCGCAAGAATGATGGGAATAACAGAGGCAAGCCTGATGTGCGCCCAAGAGATGCACGTCGCGGGAAGCCTCCAAATGGCGCTGAGAGCGACCCTCTTGGCGGACAGCCCCAAGCTCCAGTCAGAGGCGGAGCACGCCTACCTGGGCGGGGCAGCCAAGCTTAGGCCCGACCTTGCGAAGCGCTTCGCCATAGCTATCGACGGCCCCTCCGGAGTCGGCAAAAGCACTCTGGCCAAGGATCTCGCCAAAGAGCTCGGCATCGCATATGTTGACACTGGCGCCATGTACAGGGCCGCAGGGATATTCCTGAGGCGCCAAGGCGTTGACCTTCTGGACAAGGAGCAGGTGTCAAAGGCGATCCAGAACATAGCCATATCCATCAAGAGAGTCGGCGGCGATCAGCGCGTCCTGCTTGGGGATGAAGACGTAACAGATTTGTTGAGAAGCCCGGAGGCGGCCGATGGGGCATCCAAGTCGGCAGCTGTCTCAGCCGTAAGGGAGAAGCTAGTAAAGCTCCAGCAGAAAATCGGCCGGGAAGCGGATGCGGTCATGGACGGAAGAGACATCTGCGCCAAGGTTCTGCCTTGGGCGCAGGTTAAAATATATTTGGACGCCTCACCAGAGGCGCGCGCCCGCCGGAGAATGGCGGAGCTTGCGGAGAAAGGCTTGGAATCCGACTTTGATTCCGTCAAAAGAGACATCTTAGAGAGGGATCTTAGGGATAAAACCCGAGAAGACTCTCCCTTGGAGATATGCCCGGAAGCGTCTTACATCGACACAAGCTGCATGGGCAGGGAGGAAGTCAAAGAGATTGCGCTCGGGCTGATCAGGCATGTATCCCAAAAATGATTCTGGAAATTTGGGTTATTCGCTAAGGCGCGGCCAAAAAGCGATTTTTGGGTCGCGCCCAAGCCTTGGAGGCGTGGAGGCTGATATCCGCTTTTGGAGGTGACAAAGGTGCTCTACGAAATCGCGGGACGCATAGCCAGCTTTCTGTGCCGCCTGGTTTACAGGGTCAAGATCGAGGGGCTAGAAAACATCCCGAGGAAAAAGGGGATCGTCATCCTTGTGAACCAGACGCGCTTGGCAGACTTGCTGATGCTTGAGCACGTCACGAACAGGAAGGTCAGGCTTGCCGCAAAAAAGGAGCAGATAGGCAAGCTGTCCAAGTGGGTCATAAGAATGTTCAGGGCATTTGCCATCGACAAGCAGACCATAGACATAAGCGCATACAAGACGGCCATGTCGTCTTTGACAAATGGAGAGGCAATAGCAATCAGGACTCAGACCGCGAAAGGCGAGAAGCTTTCCCTTTCGAGCTTGAACAAGGACGCCGCCCTGTTTGGGGCCAAGGCTCAAGCGCCCTTTTTGCCAATCGAGATATCATCTACATACAAGCCGTTTTCTGTGCTAAAGATATCCATCGGCAAGCCGTTCCTGCTTGAAAGGCCCAACCGCCCGGACTCAAGGGCGGGGTTTCAAACCCTCTCTCCTAGAGGCTGAGCGCCCGCCTTGGCGGGCACTAAAAGCGCCAGCGCCCGCAAGTTTTCTTGCGGGCAAATCTGGCCATATAGAGCGTATCCCAATTTTTCAAGCCATGGAATTAATTTTGGGATATGCACATAAAGGGCGCGAAGCGCCCAAAAAACATTTGAGGGGCAAAACTGGAATATGGCGGGCAGCCCCCGCCTGGCGCTGGAGGTGTATATGGAAATTAGGCTGGCTGAGTCGGCGGGCTTTTGCTTTGGCGTAGCCAGGGCTGTGAACGCGGCTTACAAAGCCTGCCGCGAGAGGAAGCTTGCCACTTTCGGGCCCCTCATACACAACAGGGTGGTTACAGGGGACCTTGAAAGCAAGGGGGTGCGCATAGTGGAGTCCACCGACGAGATAACCTCCGAGGCGGTGGCTATCAGATCCCATGGCGCGCCCAAGAACGTCTTCGAAGAGTTGGAAAGAAAAGGCGTGGAAATTATTGACTGCACATGCCCGTATGTCAAAAAGATACACCGGCTGGCGGCGCAAAGCCATGAAATGGGGCGAAGGCTAATTATTTTGGGTGACGCTGCCCATCCTGAAGTCATCGGCATACGATCCTACGCTCCAGGAAGCATTGTGGCAAAAAACCTGAAAGAGCTCGAGGAATTGAGTTTTGCTGACATAAAATACACGCTGGTAGTGCAAACTACATGCAGGCACGAGCTTTTTGAACAGGCTGAGAGCTACCTGCATGGGCTTGGCCTGGACATCGCCACCCACGACACGATTTGCGATGCCACAGTCAAAAGGCAGGCGGAAGCAGAGAAACTTTCCAAAGAAGTCGATTGCATGCTCATACTCGGGGATCCAAGCAGCTCGAACACAGATAAACTGTACCAAATATGCAAACAGAACTGCAAACGGACTTACAGGATCGAAACAATTCATCATTTACAGTTGAATAATTTGAATTTTGATGATAAAATTGGAATAACGGCTGGGGCATCCACGCCCCCGGCGATTACAGAGGAGGCAGTCAATTATATGAGCGAACTGGAAAGCAGCACTAACGGCAGCAAGTCTTTTGCGGATATGCTGGAGCAGGATTCTGCGATAGTCACTTTACATAACGGAGACATTGTAAAGGGGACAGTGATCCAAATCGCATCCACGGGAGAGGTCTCAGTCAACCTCAACTACAAGTCGGATGGCATCATTGCCCGCGAGGAGATCACAAGCGACCCCAAAGTGAACATCGAAGAACTCATCAAAATTGGCGACGTAATCGACGTCTTCGTGGTCCGCGTCAATGACGGCGACGGAAACGTTGTCCTCTCAAAGAAGAAGCTCGACTCCCAGAAGAACTACGCGGAGCTTGAGCAGGCCTTTGCCGCCAAAACACCTGTCAAGGGCAAGATAATCGAGCAGGTCAAGGGCGGGATGATTGCCATAATCAGCGGGCAGAGGGTTTTTGTCCCATCCAGCCAGGTCAGCAACCGCTACGTGGACGATCTGTCCACTTTCAAAGGCAAAGAGTTCAACTTCCAGATCCTTGACTTGGACAGGGCCAGGAAGCGCATCGTGGCAGGGCGCAAAGAGCTTGCGGCAGTCGAGCAGACCCAGCGCAAGGAGGAGTTTTTCGAAAAGGTCCAAGTCGGTGACGAGCTTGAGGGAACAGTCAGCCGCATCGCCAATTTCGGCGCTTTCGTCGACTTGGGCGGAGTAGACGGGCTGATCCACATCTCTGAGCTTTCTTGGGGGCGCGTCAGGAAAGTCTCCGACGTGCTTCACGAAGGCCAGGTGGTGAAGGTCAAGGTCATCGACCTGAATTCAGAGAAAGGCAAAATCTCCCTGTCCATGAAAGACAGCTCCGGCGACCCCTGGTCAAGCATCACGAGCAAATACGCCGTGGGCAGCATCGTAACGGGAAAAGTCGTCAGGCTTGTTCCGTTTGGCGCGTTTGTGGAGCTTGAGCCTGGGCTTGACGGCTTGGTGCACATTTCCCAGATCGCGTCAAAGCACGTAGCGAAGCCAGAAGATGAACTTAGGATAGGCGAAGAGATAAGCGTCAAAGTCACCGAGATCCAGCAAGACAAAAAGAGGATCAGCCTCTCCAAGAGGGAAGCTGACGGCGCCTCCGTTGGAACGCTTGACCAAGGCGACGAGGCGTAAAGTCTCGCAAAGCGATCTCGCAGTGATTCAGGAGCAATAGCCTATCCGAGAAGGGAGGCAGACGGATCTTGCCAACTAATGACAAAGAAAGGCGCCCAGTTGAGTTGCCTGTGGAAGCGCCAATAGAGCTTCCACCAATCGCAGCGCCAGAGATCATCCCGACCAACTAGGCTAAAACATTAGCCCTAGCTACAAGGCTGTGAATGCAAGAAAAGCGCCAAGCGAGCCACTGGCAGCTGCGGGATGCCCGCCCTAGCCAGCCAGGCCGCTTGGCGCTTATGCGTTACAAGCGAGTCTTACTCTTTGTTGGTTATGCTAGCGCTCTAAAAGCAACGCAATAATAACACCTAAATCCAATCTCGGAGGCAGAAATGAATCCGCTTACAATAGAGAGAGCCAAGCCCGAAAGCGCCAAGCTGCTCTCAGAGCTGGCTGAAAGCATTTGGAACAGCCACTACAAAAGCATCATCTCGCAAGACCAGATAAGCTACATGACAAAAAAGTTCCAGAGCGAGTCGGCCATAAAAGATCAGATAAACTTTGGCGGGTATGTCTACTACATCGCATATTGGGACGGCACACCAGCTGGATACTGCGGCATAATCCCTGATCCGCCAGCCCTCATGCTTTCAAAGCTTTATGTAGATGAGGCGTTCAGGCGCAAAGGCATCGCCAGATCATTCCTAAGGCAGATGCTAGAGGACTTCAAGCCCACCCTCGTCTGGCTCACTGTCAACAAGCATAACGCCTCGTCCATAGAAGCGTACAAGAAAATGGGGTTTGAAGTGGTTGAAAGCATGACCACAGACATAGGAAACGGCTATGTGATGGATGACTACAGGATGGCGCTGGAGATACTATAGACGAGCAGCATTGAAAAGACCTGCGTATTTTCGCTGAATCCGACTGATGGCCACGCCTTTTTTGAAGCATTCGCATGCTTCCGCCCACCAAGCTTAAAAATTTCCCTTAAATTTCGCCTTAAATTTGCTTGACAATCGCGCTAATCCATGATAACATTCAAGTATGCAAGCTTAGGCTGTTTTGGGCCTTTCAGGCCCTTGACCAAACGCGGGGCCATTTGGCCCCCGCCAAAGCCAAAGCTTTTCCGCGCTTGGCGCGCTTCTAAACCCGATTGCCCGCATACGGGGATACAAGGCGCAAGCGCTCGCGGCTTTGCCGAAAGCCGCAAAAAACTTAATAATTTGATGCTTCCTAGGCAATAATCAAAGTAAAGCCTTTTGGAAAGCATCCGCTTCTGACACAAAGACCGGATTGAGTCCGCTCGAGGTGGAAGATACGCGCCTTTAAAACAAGACGCCTATCTGGGCGTTTTTTTGTTGCGTTTTTGCGCCAGGTGCTATGCGCTGAAAATCGCCAGCGGTTTGCGAAGGCTTTACCGAGAGCATATCCCCAAAACTTATTTAAGAATCTAGGGATATGCCAAATTGCCACCGGCCTTTCAAGGCGGTAAATCAGGAGGAGTACGCACAAATGGAAGAAAGAGTTGCAGTACTGGCAATCATCGTAGACGACATGGATTCCACCGACAAACTGAACAGCATCCTGCATGGGGCGAGAGACCACATTGTAGGGCGCATGGGGATTCCGTACCGCCAAAAGGGCATGCACGTCATCACAATCGTCATAGACGCTCCTCTGGACTTGATTAACACCATAACAGGCCAGTTGGGCCGTTTGCCTGGAGTCACGGCAAAGGCGGTATACTCGACGCCAAAGGCGTAAGCGATATTCTTGGCTCAAAAGGCTTAAGAGATATTTCGCAAGCCCGAAAATCTGTTGCATATAAGAATTTGATCAAAGAAGCTTCATTTTTTGATCAAAAGAGCTCTTTAACTGACACAAGTTCCCTGCGAGCGAAAAGGCTCTTTTCGCTCGCAGACCATCAAAAACACCATAAGCGCAACCAAGGGGGGAGACCAATCAAGGAACTGATAGAAAAGCTTGAGCGCAACCATGGCCTCTCCAAAGAGGAATATATCCGCCTCCTCAGTGGGCTTGACGGAGAAGCCAGAACGCTCTTGGCCGAAAAGGCGACGGTTTTAAGAAAAAGGCATTACGGCAATGACATATATATTCGCGGGCTTATAGAGTTCACCAGCTTCTGCAAAAATGACTGCCTGTACTGCGGGCTCAGGGCCTCAAACAAGAATGCCCAAAGATACCGCCTAAGCAAGGAAGAGATCCTGGATTGCTGCCAGCAGGGGCATGAATTGGGGTTTCGGACGTTCGTGCTGCAAGGCGGGGAGGATCCGCATTACACGGACGAGATCCTTGTTGACATCACGAAAACAATCAAAAAAGACTTTCCTGATTGCGCCATAACACTGTCACTCGGGGAGAGAAGCCGCGAAAGCTTGGCGGCTTTGCGGGAGGCTGGCGCTGACAGGTACCTTTTAAGGCATGAGACCGCAAACAAGAAGCACTACGAGCTTCTGCACCCGAAAGGCATGTCGTTTGAAAAAAGGATGCAGCAGCTCTGGGACATGAAGGAGCTAGGATACCAGATAGGATGCGGGTTCATGGTTGGATCCCCAGGGCAGTCAACAGAGTGCCTGGCAGACGATCTGGTCTTTGTCCAGCGCCTCAAGCCGCACATGGTTGGAATAGGCCCGTTTATCCCTCACAAGGACACTCCGTTTCGAGCCGAGCCCCAAGGCGATCTCGATCTGACGCTTGCCCTTCTCGGAATAATCAGGCTCATCCTTCCGCAAGCGCTGATCCCATCCACTACAGCTCTGGGCACCATTGATCCATGGGGGCGCGAAAAAGGCGTTCTCGCGGGCGCCAACGTAGTCATGCCAAACCTTTCGCCAGTGGGCGTGAGAAAGAAATACATGCTCTATGACAACAAGATTTGCACGGGCGAGGAAGCGGCCGAATGCAAGCACTGCCTGCATGGCCGGATGCAAAGGATCGGCTGCGGCATAGCCGTCTCCAGGGGAGACCCGGCAGGGTATCGCTTGGAAGAAGCGGCTTTGGCAGATTAAGGATTGAGATAAAAAAGGCTGGCAATGAGATAAATAAATTGATTTGAACGTTTCATGCAAAAATGGTCTGAGGGATATGCTGAAATAGCGAAATTGGTTAAAGAGTTCTAGAAAACCGCCTGAACTTAGCGGTTTTTATGGGAATCAAGACAGGTTCGCAAAGCATATCCCAAAATGCCTGATTATTGCGTTATCCAAACTCGCAAGCGGGCGGTTTTGTTTGGAAAACATGTCTTTTAAGTTTTTAAATGCCTCTTCAAATGGGTTTTAAGATAATTTAAGTTTTGTCAATTTAAAAGCCTTTTTATGCCTTTTAAATATATAAATTTTTCCATGTCTTTTTAATAGGAGGCGCTTCATGGAAGCCATGACAGCCAGCTACAACCCCAAGTCCCTAGCCGCTTGCGAGTTCATCTCCCACGAGGAGATAATCGACAGCCTGGATTGGGCGGACAGGAACAAGAACAATGCCTCCTTGATAGACGAGGTCTTGAGGAAAGCGTCAGAGAAGAAGGGGATCAGCCATAGGGAAGCCATGCTTTTGCTTGACTCAAGCCTTGCCGAGCAGAACGAGGCGATCTTCCGCATGGCAAAGCGGATCAAAGATGAATTCTACGGGACGAGAATAGTGCTCTTCGCCCCTTTGTACCTTTCCAACCATTGCGTCAACGGGTGCACCTATTGCCCGTACCACATGCAGAACAAGCGGATACCGAGGAAGAAGCTCACGCAGGAAGAGATAGCCAGGGAAGTGGCGGCTTTGCAGGACATGGGGCACAAGCGCCTTGCGATAGAGGCTGGAGAGCACCCTGTCCACAATCCCATCAGCTACATCCTGGAGTCGATGGAGACCATATATAGCGTGAAGCACAAAAACGGCTCAATCCGCCGCGCGAACGTCAACATAGCGGCAACCACGGTTAGCGAGTACAAAATGCTAAAGGATGCCGGAATAGGCACATACCTGCTCTTTCAGGAAACTTACCACAAGGAGTCATACAAGAGGCTGCATCCGAGCGGCCCGAAAAGCAACTACGAATGGCACACCGAAGCCATGGATCGCGCCATGGACGGAGGGATAGACGATGTAGGCATAGGGGTTCTCTTTGGCCTTGAAAGGTACAGGTACGACTTCTGCGCCTTGCTGATGCATGCCGAGCACCTGGAGGCGGCAAAGGGGGTAGGCCCTCACACCATAAGCGTTCCCAGGCTCAGGGCCGCTGACGGCATAGACCCGGATTCCTTCGACAACGGCATATCTGATGACATTTTCGCGAAGATCGTGGCTTGCATACGCATAGCCGTTCCGTATACCGGGATCATCGTCTCCACCAGGGAAAGCCAGGCCAGCAGGCAGAGGGTTCTCCAGCTGGGGGTTTCCCAGATAAGCGGAGGATCCAGAACCAGTGTCGGAGGCTATGAGCTGCCGGATCCTGACAACGACACGGCCCAGTTTGAGGTGAATGACCTCAGGACGCTGGATGAGGTGGTCAACTGGCTGATCAAGCTAGGCCACATCCCGAGCTTCTGCACGGCATGCTATAGGGCCGGGCGCACTGGCGACCGCTTTATGGCATTGTGCAAGTCGGGGCAGATCCAGAACTGCTGCCACCCCAACGCGCTGATGACGCTGGAAGAATACCTGATAGACTACGCCCGCCCTGAGACAAGGGAGATCGGCGAAAAGCTGATCCAGTCCGAGAGAGGCTCGATCCCGAACGAGAAAGTCAGGCTGAAGGTAGGGGACTGGCTGGATGAGATAAAGGAAGGGCGCAGGGACTTTAGGATTTAGAAAAAAATAAAAACAAAAAAATAAAAATAAAACAAATAAACAAAAAAACCAAAAAACAACAAACAAAAAATTATTAATAAAAAAAACAAAAAACAAAAAACAAAAACAAAAAACCAAAACCCAAAAACCCCAACCCCAAAATACCAATCATAGGAGAGAAGCCGCTTGAACCAAACGCCTTCATCTGAGCGCGTGAACATCGGCATCTTCGGCAAGCGCAACGCGGGCAAGTCCAGCCTTTTAAACGCTATCTCGGGCCAGGAGCACGCTGTGGTTTCTGACGTGGCGGGAACTACAACAGATCCCGTCAAGAAATCCATGGAGATTCTTCCTATTGGCCCTGTGCTCCTCATAGACACCCCCGGCATCGACGATGCCGGGGAGCTGGGGGAGAAGAGAGTTGAAAAGGCAAGGCAAGCGCTCAGGCGAGCTGACGCCGCGATGCTGGCTGTTGACGCGACTCAAGGAATAGGCCCGTTCGAGGAGGAGCTCATAGGGCTCTTCGAGGAATACAAAACGGGATACCTGATTATCTACAACAAGGCGGATCTTTTGGACAAGATCCCAAATCCGGATGGAAAAGAGATATACGCCAGCTGCAAGACCGGGCTTAACATAAACCTTATAAAAGAAAGGCTAGCCGAGATAGCCAGCTCTGATGACCAGAAGCTGATGCTTGTGGCAGATCTCCTGTCCCCATCTGACTTTGCCGTGCTGGTCACTCCCATTGACAAAGCCGCGCCAAAGGGGCGGCTTATACTGCCTCAGCAGCAAGTGATAAGGGACGTGCTGGAGGCTGACGCGGTTTCTATAGTAGTCAAGGAATTTGAGCTTAGAGAGCTTTTGGATACGCTAGGCAAGAAGCCAGCCATTGTAATCACCGACAGCCAGGCCTTCGCCAAAGTTTCGGCAGACACGCCAATGGATATCCCGCTTACCTCCTTCTCCATTCTCATGGCCAGGCGAAAAGGATTTCTTGACGCGGCGGTGGCCGGAGCGAAGGCCATAGACAGCCTTTCCGACGGAAGCAAAGTTCTGGTCTGCGAAGGGTGCACCCATCACAGGCAGTGCGATGACATAGGCACAGTGAAGATCCCCAGGTGGATGCGCCAGCATACTGGGGTTTCCTTGGACTTTTCCTTTGTTTCAGGAGAAGAGTTCCCGGATGACCTGTCAAGCTATGAATTGGTTGTCCACTGCGGAGGATGCATGCTTAACGCCAGGGAAATGAAGCACAGGCAAAGGTCTGCCATTTCACAGAACGTTCCCATAACCAACTACGGCGTCTTGATTGCGTACATGCAAGGAATACTTTCCAGGTGCCTGACCCCGTTCCCGCACCTTTTGGACAAGGAGGCCGCGCTTGAGGACTGAGACAGACGCCCTTGGAAGCATGGAGCTCCCGGAGGACGCGCTTTACGGCATAAACTCGGCCAGGGCCAGGGACAACTTTTGCATTGGATTTAAGCCCGCAAACGCAAGGCTTGTCCGCGCTATTATAAAAGTCAAGCAAGCCATGGCCAGGGCCAGGATAACGCTGGGCGAGGATCTTGAAAAGTTTGGGGCGATAGACCAAGCCTGCGACAAGGCCCTCTCTGGAGAGCACGACAGCGCTTTTATTGTGGACGCGCTTCAAGGCGGCGCTGGCACGTCAACCCATATGAACGTAAATGAAGTGCTGGCAAATCTCGCTCTTTTGATTCTGGGCAAGAAGCCTGGGGAATACGCTTTTCTTGACCCGCTGGACGACGTGAACAGAGGCCAGTCCACTAATGACGTGTATCCCACGGCCCTTAGGATAGCAAGCATAGAGCTCTTGCGAAACCTCTCGGATTCAGCCGCCAAGCTCCAGGAGTCCCTTCAAAGGCGCGAAAATGAATTTGAATGCATAGCCAAGCTAGGCAGAACCGAGCTGATGGACGCTGTTCCCATAACGCTTGGAAGCGAGTTTGGCGCTTACGCCCAAGCCATAGCCAGAGATAGATGGCGCTTGTACAAAGTCGAGGAAAGGCTTAGGCTTGTCAACCTGGGGGGCAGCGCCGTAGGCGCTGCCCGGGGGCGCCAAGCGCCCCTTCGGGCTAGGGCGCTTGAGGAACTTCGCTCTTTGACAGGCATAGGGCTTGCCGGAAGTGAGCACCCTATGGACATAACACAAAACAATGACGTGTTTGTCGAAGCCTCTGGCCTTGTGAAAGCCCATGCTGTAAGCTTGATAAAAATTGCTAATGATTTGAGGCTCATGGGATCCGGGCCAAGAGGCGGGCTAGGGGAGTTGACGCTTGCGCCCTTGCAAGCGGGAAGCACCATTATGCCAGGAAAGACAAACCCCGTAATCCCTGAGATGGTTATGCAAATAGCAATGAAGGCAATCGCTGGAGACGCCGCCATAACAGAGGCGGCGTCTAGAGGCGAGCTGGAGCTTAACGCGTTCCTTCCCTTGATAGCGGACGCCATGCTTGAAAACCTGGAACTCTTGGAAAAGGCGGATACGATTTTTCGAACCAAATGCATTGACTTGATAATGCCAAATATTGATAAATGCAAAGAGCTGCTTGAGGGCTCCTTCGCTTTCGCAATGGAATATGCGCCCGTTTTGGGCTACGCAACCGTAGCGCGAGCCGTGTCTAATTGCGGCGGCGACGTAGAGCTTCTTCGGTCTGAGCTTGTCGATCTTGCTAAAAAACGCGCGAAATAATGCGAGAGCGCTTTTCTTGAACACGGGTTTAATAAAGCAATTAGGGCTTTTCTTTTGAATTGGACACAAAACATATTGCTTTGCTCCTTCTGTTATGCTAATCTTGTTGTAGGCGCATATCAGCCAAGAGCATATCCCAAAATTAAATCCGAGGCACCGGAAAAATCCGGCGTTAAAGCGTTCGCCAGGATTTTGGCGATTTGCCCATGAACATTGGGCAAACGCTATCCGGTGCCATTGCGGAATTTTGGGATATGCACTAAAGATATTATGCCAGCGAGAAGCAAAAAAGTTTCCTCGCAGGATAGATCTTGGGGCCGTGTGCGCTGTTGGCGCTTTTCGCTTTGCAAAAGGCGCCCAGGCTTTGACGAAAAGAGGGTGTTGCATGGTAAAGCTGATATGCCCGGATGCACCTAACATCCCGTGGCAGGACAAGCCAGCCGGATTTGCCAATTCGCCGCTGTGGCGATACAGCGGCAATCCTGTGATCGGAAGGAACCCCCACAAGGACGTGGCAAGGATATTCAACTCGGCCGTCTTGCCTTGGGAAAACGGTTTCATTGGCGTTTTCCGAGGAGAGAAAACTGACGGCGTCCCAAGCCTGTACTTGGGGAGAAGCGATGACGGAATAAAATGGAGCTTTGACGAGGACAGAATTCCCTTCGTCGATGGAGAGGGCAAGCCGTTTATTCCAGTCTACGCCTACGATCCCAGGCTAGTCGAGGTTGAGGGAGCATATTACATCATTTGGTGCCAGGACTTCTATGGCGCGTCGCTTGGAATAGCGAAGACGGAAGACTTCAAGACGTTCACGCGCCTGGAGAACCCGTTTATCCCCTACAACAGAAACGGCGTGCTTTTTCCCAGGAAAGTGAACGGCAACTATCTCCTGATGTCCCGTCCAAGCGACAGCGGACACACTCCATTTGGAGACATCTTCATATCGGAGAGCCCGGATTTGGTCTTTTGGGGAAAGCACAGGCACGTCATGGGAAAAGGCGGCGGCTGGTGGCAAGACCTGAAGATAGGCGGAGGCCCAGCCCCAATCGAGACATCAGAAGGATGGCTCCTGTTCTACCATGGAGTCGCCAACACTTGCAACGGGTATGTGTACAGCTTCGGAGGAGCTTTGCTTGACATTGACAATCCTTCAATAGTCAAATACCGCAGCGCCAACTTTCTCCTGACGCCGGAAGAGTGGTACGAAGAGCGCGGATTCGTGCCAAACGTGGTATTCCCATGCGCCGCCCTGGGCGACGCCGCCACGGGCCGGATAGCCATATACTACGGCGCGGCGGACAGCTATGTCGGCCTGTGCTTCGGCTATGCGCAAGAGATAGTTGACTTTGTGAAAGAGCGCAGCAAGCTTTCGGAGTCGGATACCGAGCTTGGAATAAGATAATAAAAAGCTTTTTAAAGATAATAAAAGGCTTTTTATAGAGAAAAAAGGCAAAAGCAAAAAAATGCCTCTCCCAAACTCCGCTGCGGTTCCAAGGCAATAATGACCGAGTATAAAATGGGGTCCTTAAAGGTACGCTATATAAAGCGGCAACATGCGCTCTAGAAAGGCGTAGATCATGCTTGCGCGCTCCAAGCGCCCGCTTGGGCGCGCATTGGCATAAAAGCCCCGGTGTCAGCCGGGCCGACAAAGGGGATACAGTTTTGATCGATCAGGGGGATAGTGCAGCGAGAGCATGCTCCGAAACAGCGTTTTCTTTGGGATATGCCCTAAAGCTCTTTTTCGTTTTCGGCTGGCGCGGGTTCATGCATACGGAGGTAAAATGTCTTGGAGGCGATCAGCTGCGGAGGTGTAGTGATACACAAGGGCAAAGTCCTTCTTCTCTATAAAAACCAAAATGGAAGATACATGGGTTGGGTCATGCCCAAAGGCACTCTTGAGGAGGGGGAAACCTTCAAGCAGACAGCCTTGAGGGAGGTTCGGGAGGAAACTGGCGTCGACGCCAGGATAATCCAGTACATCGGCAAAACCCAGTACAATTTTCG
This sequence comes from Clostridiales bacterium, assembly GCA_031270945.1. GTDB lineage: Bacteria > Bacillota > Clostridia > Lachnospirales > WQUN01 > JAISWZ01. The sequence continues at coordinate 15,436 of JAISWZ010000331.1, forward strand.
CGCAAGCGATGACATGATATCAAAAACCGTCTACTGGTACTTGATGGCTGCGGACTCATTCTT
>JAISWZ010000339.1 GCA_031270945.1 Clostridiales bacterium
CAAGAAAGCCCGCGACCTCATTCTCGCTGTAACCGGATATTTCCCGCAGATCCCTTATGCGAAGGCTCACTTGCAGCATCTGGTCTGTCATCTGGCTCTCTCCCTTTCATGAAACCCCAGCCCCAGCCAAGGGGCAGCAACCCGCAGTATAGTATACCACTTATCAGGTGCAAAAGGTACTTTTTTTGTTATAGTCCGCGATTTTTCAAGCAGACCGCGATGGCTTGGAATCTTTGGAACGCCTTGATCCAGGCCTTTTTTGACTCCAGCTCTTTGGGTTTTCGCTAGTCTGACTGCGGATTTTTCGCGTGTTTTCGCCTTTCCAGCCGAAATGCAGGAAAAGATTTTGGGATCTCATCCAGTTGCTTCAAGACGGCTTTTTTTGCAGTTCCCCTTGAACACTTCTGGCACCATTCTAGAAAGCGGCTCTTTGGATAATGTTGTACTTGATTCAAAAACTCAGGAATTGTCTATTATGCCATTGAGGGAAAAGATTATTTTCGCTCGCTTTGCGAGGCGCACGAGGAAAACTGGGAACGACATTTGTTGCAAATATGCTCTCTCTAGCAAGGAATTCAACTCAAGTTTAGGAATATGGCTTCATTTGCGCCTCTTTTGCAAGAATATCATTTCGAAACTTGCATTTTGATTAGCTAATGCGACCGATTATGATGTCCCATAAAATCTTTTGTGCATTATGCTTTGATAACCTAGATTTGCATAGCGTAATTGCGGAGAATTTCAGTCTGATCGATTTCACAGTGCACAAATAATTAACATTCGATAGCCTATGCTACTATTGAAAAGACTGAATAATCACCTGGCACAATATGTATTCAAGTTTTGAAAATATCATTGCATAACAATAGAGCATACCCCCATTCACAAAGACGCCGTAAAAGTCATCACGATGCTCCTCGCGCAACTTTTGCAAGCCTAAATGATATCGGGATATGCTCTATGTTTTGCTTAATAAGATTAGCTTAAGAGCTACAAAATCTTGTGACACACCCCGGCCTGTAGAGGCCGGGGCTTCTCGCTCGATAACCCATAGTTTCAGGCAAGCATAAACGAGCTACCCCCGTGTGTCCCACGGTTGTCTATCTATTGATCAAGGATCCTAAGCCCTTCGCGCTTAATGTTTATGGCCGCATTTTCGTCCCTGTCCATAACATTGCCGCACTCGCAACATGTGTATGTACGCTCTGACAACAAAAGCTTGTCTTTCACATTCCCGCACTTGCTGCACATCTTGCTGGAGGGGAACAATTGGCCGACCTTAACCAGCTTTTTGCCTTGAGCGGCTAGCTTGTACCCAAGGAACCTGGTGAACATCCCCCAACCGACGTCGTGGACTGACTTGCCAAGACGCAAGCCTCGACCCATTCTCTGCATATCCAAGTCTTCGATGAATACTACGTCATAGGCGTTGGTTATCCGCCTTGATTCTTTATGAAGGAAGTCTTTTCGTTGGTTTGCCGTCTTGGCGTGTCGCTTGGCTACCTTGATCCTTTGCTTCCGGTAATTCTTACCTCCAATCTTGCATTTTGAGAGACGCCTTTGCGCCTTGGCAAGCTGTTTTTCAGACATTCTATAAAAGCGAGGATAGTCTGCAGAATTGCCTTCGTTATCAACATAAAGGCTCTTCATCGCGAAATCCAAGCCGATGGCAGTATTAACCTTCTTGTCAACTATGACTTCATCGTACTCAAAAAGAATGCTGACGTAATACTTGCCCTCCCTGGACCTGCTAACCGTGCAGGATTTAGGCTTGTATCCTGCTGGGATCTCACGATGCATTACAATTTTGACAGCTCCCGTTTTGGGAAGGGTAATCGTGTCCCCGTTTAGCTTAATGTTGCCGTTACGAAGGTAGGTGGTATACGAATCCCTGTCTTTGTGCTTGGACTTGAATTTTGGATAGTTGCATCTTCCCGCGAAAAAGTTGTTGAAGGCTGTAAGCAGGTTCAAATATGCGTAGCCTAAAGCCGAGCCGTCTACTTCCTTTAGCCACGGGAATTTTTCTTTGTACTTGGCTGGCCATGTCTTTAATTTTGTTTTATGCGTTTCGTAGTGCGCTATCATATCGCCAAGCATTTTGTTGTAGATGAACCTAACGCAACCAAACGTTTTTGCGAATAGGGTGGCTTGCTCTCTATTTGGATAAATACGAAATACAAAAGCCTTATACACTTTCTGCCCTGCCTTTCTATATGAAGCTTGCTGACTAGATAAAATCCATAATATTACAATCCGTCAGTTTGGAACATGCCATGTTCACGTATGCTTTTCTTTCGAGCCAGTCAAATGAATCTCGCGCATGGCAGAAAATTCGACTTCGTTTTACTTGGCTTGACAAAATCGGCCTAAAAACATTCTAACCCTTGTCCATAGAGTTGTCAAGCCATAAATTTTATCATGTCGTTTTTTAAGCCCTAAATGTATGTTTTGAAAAAAATGCTTTTAAATCAATATCATTTTTAGTACGTATAACTTCACATAATAATGAAATAATTTATGATATTATATATGATAAAAAACAGCAACTAAACCAGGCGAAAATTAATGTTCGGTCATTTCAAGTATGTATGTCCCAACAATGTGATTGATTGTCTGTTATAAATCGACAAATCTTGCTAATATGTCATTCAACTATCCATGCATTATATCCTTTATTTCTATTTATTGGCCAGCCTCAACCAGGGGTGCCAGCGCCTGCTCAACGCCTCAGCGCCCTCTATCCAAATTTCTCAGCGCCATTTTTCAGCTCTTCAGCGTCCCATCTCCAGCCCCCTGCGCCTGCTCTCCGTTGCCTCAGCGCTCCATTCCAAAGTCAAAATTTCCAGGCAAGCACTTTCCCCTCTATGCCAAAAGCATGTCTCCGGTGTGCTGCGCTACTTCCAATTATCACTCCTACGCAAAAAATGCTGCGCGGACATCCGCGCAGCATTTTGCTTTTTGCTTTTTTTGATTTTATTTCTACTTCTCCGAAGCTTTGAACTTGTAAGTCGCAAGCCTCTTCTTCGCGTCCTCTTCAGCAGTGTCAAACAACGCTCCGGCCTTCTCCGGGAAGGAGATCTTCAGGGAGGTGTAGCGGCCTTCGCTTTCAATGAACTGCCTGTAGCTCGCGGATGGATCCTTTGAGTCCAGGGTGAACGGGTTCTTGCCTTGCTCCTC
>JAISWZ010000471.1 GCA_031270945.1 Clostridiales bacterium
GTGCCAGAGCCTCTGGCACTCGCAGTGATCTTCGACTCATCTCCGTCAAAGCTGAAGTACTTGAAGCCGCACCAGTAATTATTGTGCATGTTGGCGATGTACTGGGCGCTTTCGCCTTCTTGGTAATTGCCGTCAGGCGTGGTCTGGGTGAAGTAAGGGCGGCCTTCTGACGGCATTTTGCTCAAGGAGTAGAAATCAGCGCCTTTGTCGCTGGACAGGTTGCAGGCGATTCTGGATTCGTAGCGGCCCTTTGCCTGGAGCGGCTTTCCGTTAAGCCCGCACGAGGTGATTTCTGATTGCGGTATGGATCCGTCTGGCTGGATCCTGATCCTTTCAGCGCAAGCCTGGCGGGAGTACTGGTGCAGGTTGGTTTGCCTATGGTAGAAGACGTACCATTGCCCTTCGATCTCCACTATGCTGCCGTGCGTGTTTCCTCCGTAGTTGGCGAAGACGTTCTCCCCATGCAATGGGATGTCGGCGTTGCTGACAATAGTGCCGCCGAACTTGTAGCCCCTGTCAGGATAGTCGCTGACAGCGTAACAAAGCTCATGGCTGTTGATTGACGAATAGACAAAGTAGTATTTGTCTCCTACCTTGCGAAGGCTGCTTGCCTCGAAGAACTCATGCCCTTCGAATCCAGTGCCCTTTGAGTTATGGACGCTTGGCGCCACTATGTCTCCGCCTCTTTTGATTGTGAGCATGTCTGGCTCAAGCTCAAAAAGGTAAGCGCCCATGCAGAGGATCCCGCTCTTGTCAAAGTGAGATTTGTCTCTAGGCGAAAAGCCTGTGGCGAAGTAGACTTTGCCGTCATCGTCAACCAGCACTCCAGGGTCAAACTGCCTGTACCTAGGCTCAGCCTCTCCTGCCGGAGTTCCGTTGGCGTCTTTTATATAGCCTAAGAACTCATACTTTCCAGCGGGAGTGTCTGACACTGCAACGGAGGTGACGTTCTGGTTGCTCAAGGCATAGTAAAGGTAGTACTTGCCGTCAGTGCCCTTTGCCACGTCTGGCGCGAAAAGCGCTCCTTCGCGGTTTGGGTTCTTGGGGTCTTGGGTAGCTTCGAAGATGGTGCCCTCGAAGCGCCAGTCAGACAAATCTGTTGTTGGGGCTGACCAACAGACGTAATCGCCAAGGCAAAAGCTCTTGCCGTCAAACTGGTCATGGCTGCCATAGACGTATACCCTGTCTCCGAAGACATAAGGCTCGCCATCCGGGATATACTCCCAGCTAGGCAGGTATGGGTTGAATGCTTGGGTTTTCAATCGCTCACTCCTATGAGATAGATTTATGGGGGATATGGCAGTTTGCCTGTGAAGAGGGGCAAACGCATCCGGCGTTTTAGTTTTTTAGTGTAATCATGAGAGATCAGGTTTTTTCTGTGATCGTTTTCCTGTCTTTATATCGCAGGAGAATTTCTTGGTTTTCTTGCTCAAAGCAATGCCAACCAGAAGCAACCGGCCTTTATACTGGATTGATGTTTCCTGGAAAGCGATCGCGTAATTCTTTTCCTTGAGATGCGCTATCGCTGGGCGTGGGGTGTTGCCAACCCTTAGATCAAGGATGATGCAGTCATCTGACGGGTCATGCGGGAAAAACAAAAAGTCAACGCATTGCCTTTCGCCAGATGATTTCCTGACAATGTCATATCTGTCGCGAGCTAGAAGATAGGCAAGGGAAACAATCGCTGAAAGCTCGTGCTCGCCAAAGAAAGAAAAGATGCAAGAAAAAGCAGTTTTATCTAGAAGCCTGCAAATCTCTTTCGTGTTTTTCTCCAAGGTTGCCGCAAGCGTTTCTTTTGAGTGAAAGGCTAGCTCGTGCAGATAGCCCAGGGATTTATGCCTGTAGATTGTATACTCAAACTTGTTCATTATCTCATTGTTGGGGATGCGTGCCCACGAACCGGTTATGGTCAAGAGGCCTTTCGTGGCCAATAGGGAAAGTGTTTCGTCCCTGGAAGCGATGGCTGAAGCGGGGGTTGGCGAAAAGCTGAAAGGGACTTGCTCTCCGGAGACTAGAAACGCCAGGTCAGCAAGGACGGCTGAAATGTTGCCTTGCACAGCGAAGAAGATTTCATCTCCAGATCCATAAGCCGTCCATTGATAGTCTAACAGGCTTACCATAAGCGCGTTTACTACAGAAACGGGATTGTAGATATGCGCGTCGCTATAGCCATCATACCAGATTCTTAGGCCATCCCGCGATATTGGGTGCTCTTTTGCGGGCTGAGCCTCGTATATTTTGAACAGCTCGTCGACCTCAGAGTTGGAAAAGCCAAAGTAATTGCTGAAACGGTCTGATGCGACATTGCAATCTAGAAACATGCTCAAGCCAGAGTCGCTTGAGAACTTTGCTATCGGAAAAATCCCGGTCATGTATGCGGACGAGACGTAAGGGCGATTATTGAGCAGGCTGCTGAGGAAGGCGAGATAGTCCTCCTTGTCCTTTGCCGTGGCGAAAGAAGCGCGAAAAAGGTAATCCCAGTTGTCAAGGACAAACATGAACGTCTCGCCCTTGATCTCGCATATTTCCTGGAGAAGCTGGGGGAGGTTGTCCGTTTCGCTGCCAACGCCAGGGTAAGCCTCGCGCAGATCCGAGAGAAGATTGGATTTTATAGAACCAATATAGTCAAAAAACGACTCGCATCTACACGGCTGGTGGTCTAGGTTGATGAATATGACATTCCTGCTGTTCAAGTGCTTCTTAAAGCTAGAAGTCCCGCTTATCTTTAGGTTGTCGAAGACAGCGCTTGAGTCAGCGCCTTTTCCGAAAAAAGACGCTATCATGGTTGCAGTGACCGACTTGCCAAATCTCCTGGGCCTGGTGAGGCAGATGAACTTGTCGGGTTCAAACAGCTCTTCTAGAATCAAGGATTTATCAATGTAATACAGATCTTCGCGTTCCGCTTTGAACAGTACGTAGGGATTGCTGCTATTCAGATAGCTGCTGTACCTAATGGCAAACACCTCCGACTCTTTTTTTGAGAAAAGATCTTGAATCGGAATGCGGCCCGTCGTACGCGCTGCCGGCGCTCAGCGCTACATTCCATTATGCCACACATCGATTCAAAAGCCAATAAGTGCATATCGCAAAATTCCATAAAAGG
>JAISWZ010000635.1 GCA_031270945.1 Clostridiales bacterium
GGACTGCAAGAAATAGGGAAGAACATGACCATCATCGAGTACGGCAACGAAATGATAGCCATCGACTGCGGCGTTGCCTTTCCTGAGGATGACATGCTGGGAATCGACTTGGTGATCCCGGACTTCTCCTATCTGCTCAAGAACAAAAGCAAGCTGAAAGCCCTTTTCCTGACCCACGGGCATGAGGACCACATTGGCAGCGTCCCGTATTTCCTCAAGGATTTCGACGTGCCCATAATAGGCACCCAGCTCACGCTGGGCCTGGTGGACACGAAGCTAAAGGAGCACGGGCTTCTCCAGGTTCAAAAGCGGGTGATGTCGGCAGGGGAGTCAGCTGATTTCGGCGTTTTCAAAGTGGAGTTCATACACACGACGCACAGCATAGCTGACTCTGTGGCAATCGCTGTCACCACCCCGGTAGGAGTGCTGATCCATTCCGGAGACTTCAAGGTGGACTACACGCCAATCCAAGGCGATCCGATTGACCTGCAGAGGTTTGCGGAGCTTGGGAAAAAAGGCGTCCTCCTGTTCATGTGCGAGAGCACAAACGTGGAACAGAAGGGGTATACCATGTCCGAGCGGACAGTGGGAGGCATATTCGAGGAGATATTTCAGCAAAGCCAGTTCCAGAGAATCATGGTAGCGACATTCTCCTCGAACATACACAGGATACAGCAGATCGTAAACAGCGCGGTGAACCACGACAGGAAAGTCGCGCTTGCTGGAAGAAGCATGCTGAACGTCGTAAAGACGGCTGTGGAGCTAGGTTATCTGGACATTCCCGACAACGTGCTGATAGACATTTCTGAAATAAAAAACTTCAGGGACCAGGACTTGGTTATCATAACCACCGGAAGCCAAGGCGAGCCGATGGCCGCGCTTTCGAGGATGGCTACAGCCGAGCACAGGCAGGTGGAAATAAAGCCAAGCGACAAGATAATAATAAGCGCGTCTCCCATACCGGGAAACGAGAAGACGATCACAAAGGTCATCAATTCCCTTATGAGCAAGGGCGCTGACGTGATATACGAAGGCCTGATGGAAGTGCATGTCTCAGGGCACGCGAAGCAAGAGGAGATAAAGCTCCTTCACGCCTTGGTCAAGCCCAAGTTCCTGATGCCCATTCACGGCGAGTACAAGCACCTGAAGCACCACAAGGATTTGGCGATATCAATCGGAATGAAAAAGGAAAACATATTTGTCATGGGCATTGGCGATGTGCTGGAGCTCACGGAAGACACTGCTAAGGTAAACGGCGCTGTCCAGTCAGGCCAAAAGCTTGTGGACGGCCTTGGAGTAGGCGATGTTGGAAACATAGTGCTGCGCGACAGGAAGCACCTGTCCCAGGACGGCATACTGGTTGTTGTAGTCGCGATAAGCAAGGAAACAGGAGTTTTGGCCGCTGGGCCAGACATCATCTCCAGGGGGTTCGTATATGTGCGCGAGTCCGAAAACCTGATGGAAGACGCCAGGGGAGTCGTAAGGCTGGCTCTGGCTGACAAGACGGAGTACTCTGAGTGGTCAGCCTTGAAGTCTTTGATCAAGGACACGCTCAAGGAATTCCTCTGGCAGAGGACGAAACGCTCGCCTATGATACTTCCGATAATAACGGAAGTCTAGGCCGGAATCGGAGTTGAGCTAATGGACGCAGTTGAAGCCAAATTGAGGGAGCTAGTCGAAGAGATAGAAAAAGGCTCCGTTTACAGGGATTACGCCAAGGCGCTGGCAGCGATTGGAAGGGATGAGCCTTGCTTGAAAAGGCTCAGGGATTTCAAGAGAGCTGAGACGCAGTACTGGCAAATGGGACGCAGAGCCATGAGCTTCGAAGAAGAGAAGATGCTTAGCTACGGATACAGCGAGCTGACCCTGAACGAGAAGATAGGGGTGTTCCTCGAAAAGGAGCTGGCGCTTTGCAATTTGCTCTCGAAAGTTTACACAGCTCTGGTTGATGTGGCGCCTATGCCGTTTGACGAGAACTGAAAAATAGCCAGGCCCCCTTGGGGGCCTGGCTATTTTGGCGCTTGCCGTCAGTTTTTTGATTTTGATCTTTTTGAGCTTTTTGATTTTTCTTTCTTTTAATCTTTCTTGCTCTTTCTAGCGAAGCCCGCATATCCCAAAATTTTCTTATATGCGCCGCCATTCTAGCCTCGCCCTAATATTGTCTTTCGCTCTTTTCTTCTTCAATCAGTTTAGCGTGCAGGGCATATCTCAGGTCTCCGGTGTTCGTGCAAGTCGACAGCGACAGAATCCTGTCGCCGGGCCCGGCGTAGGTCGGGAGAAAGTGCATGGACCTTCTCACGATCTCTGGCAGCAGGTCCTTGTAGAAGTCGTCAGGGACAGGAAAATCCGTTTGGATGTAGTCGAAGCCCGTGTCGGTTGAATAGAACGAGAAGACTTCCCAAACCGACTTCCCGTAGAGGGTCTCAAGCTCTATTTGCGAATGCTCATTGAGGTACTTTTTGTCAACGAAGTTTCGCAGGTCATGGAATATCGAGCCGTCTCTCATGTTGTGGCCGTATATCACAGTGTTTAGGCCGAGCGGGTCGAGATTGCACCTAAAGTCCATGAAGGCCGCGCCGGTCACGCTTTCCCTGTTGCTGAAATCCCTGGACAGGTAATACTCGTTGTCAGAGCCTTGGACAACGGGAAAATCAATCCTTGTCCCTTGGATTCTTACATACCCCACAATCTCGTCATTGCCGAACTCTTCTCTTAGGGCCAGGATCTTCTCGTTTAGCGCTGGAGATTCGTCTTCCGTCAAGTCTACCCACCTCGATATTTTGGGCGGCGCTGACGACAGCGCGGACGACGGCGATGAATCCGCTGCCTCAACGCTTGTGCCATCGATTGGATCCATAGTCACTGTGAGGCTTCTGGCCTTGTCTGTCAGAAGCTTGTTGTTGATAACCTCTATATAGTAATTGACCACGACAAACGTCAAATAGGCTACGAACAAGGCCAGGAAGAAAATGACTACCCTAAGCTTCTCAATGAGCTTGCGGTTAGCGGAGCGCTCGACATTCTTTGCCTGCATCGCTATCAATTCGTCAAGGTCGAAATCATCCTCGACGTATTTTCTATGCTTGGGAAGCTTCAAATCAATCCCCCTCATCTTGCGGCGCCCTGGCCGGGCGCGGGGCATTTTCGTGGCGCGATTGGCATGCATATATTATACTACGGCAACTCGATTTGATCAAAGGCTTTGGGAGCAGCCAGGCAAAATATCTTGGGCAGGCGGGCGCAAGCGCCAAAACCGCGCTGGATTTGGGTGAAATTGCACAAATGCGACAATTCAAAACTAGAAATTTATGGCAGTGGCTGCCAAATGAATCAGATTAGGCGAAAAAGGCTTGAAACAAGCAGCCCCAAACAACGTGCGAGAAAAAAGAAATAAATAATAAAACAAATAAAAACTTGAGACAGCAAGACGCAAATCGAGATATTTATCAAATGTTTCAGACCGCTGCTTATATGACCGGGCAAAACTTGAACATTTCAAATCTGGCCGAAATATGATATGATGAGACTGCGCGCGCCTGTTGCGGGGCTGCAGGCAGTCGCTTTTTGGCGAAACAAGTCTCATTGTGGAAAGCGAAAAGCGCCATCAAGCATTGCCATGCTCAAACGGCAGCTGCTCACGCGCGAATGCGAAGAACGAAGCATGCTGATGTTTCGCTCGCGAGTATACGCCTACTTGCAGAGAGATCCACGAATATTTTGGGGCTTTATTGGCATGATAAAAACGAGGCAACAAGTGCCAGGGTGTGAGCGCATCCCAAAATTGCTAAGAGCATATCCCAAAATTAATCTTAGGGCTTGCGAAAGTCACGCAAGTTTGCTCGCAGAAGCCCGAGCAAACACTGTTAAAGCATCGCGATGACTTTCGCTGCGCCACTTGCGGAATTTTGGGATATGCACTAAAGTGGCGCAGACAGAGCTTTGCGAAATTTTAAGAGCAAGGGGCAAGCCCTTGCGAGCCCTGCGATTATGCTCTGCATATCCTGGCGGCAACGGAGGAGGGTATTGAAATGGCAACAAACAAGGCGCTCGCCGTTTTATCTTTGGCGATGTTGCTATTGGCGGGAATTCCCGCAAGCGCGAGCGCGCAGACAGCGGATGACTCAGAGCTTGGCGGGCAAATCACAATCATCGACGTTGACGAGGCAGACAACTCGATCAGGCTAAATGGCGCGGTAGTAAAGATTGTGAACAAGGTAACCGGCGATGAGCTCACGGACAAAATCGAGTTTAACGGCACTCTTGTCTATGAGCTGGAGCTAGGGGAATACACTGTGGTTCAGGTCTCGCCGCCTGAAGGCTATGAGCTGAACACCAGGGTTTACGATTTTTCCCTGTCAATCCCTGAAGAAACAAACCCCGATACAGTGAGAATCGTGAACGCTAGCGTCACCATGAACAACATCCGCGAAGGATCAGCGCCGGAGCCAGAAGAAGAACCGGTTGCAACTGATCCTCCGGCTGAGCAAGAGGCGCCTATAGCAACAGATCCTCCAAGAGCTGAAGCAACGCCTGTGCCCCCAATTTCTAAAAACCCAGAAACTGCTGATTTTTCGATCTTTTATGTGATCGCTGCGTTTCTGAGCATCGCTGGGCTGACTTTTTCCGCCATCAAGATGAACCAGGCGAAAAGACGCCAGCGCTAACGCCGCAGGGCGAAAGCCCTAGCGGCAGTACATAGGGACGGGAAAGCCAGGATTATGTCCTGGCTTTTTTGCGTTGGGATGAGCCGGGTTGCTCTTTGGATTGACGACAGCGGGCATGCCAAGGAATTAAAAGCTAATATTTGCATATGCGCTTTTTGAGGCCAGCAATAAAACCTCTTGGATTGACGATAGAGGGCATGAAGGTATATAATGCGTATAGGGGCTAGCGCACCCTTGAAGGCATATCTTAAATTACAAAAAATGCCAAAGCCTGAGATGTGCCTGGCGAGGTGCATATCCCAAAATTATATCCGAGGTCCCGGAAAAATCCGGGTGTTTGCTCGCAGAAGCTCGAGCAAACTAGTTGAGGCATTCGCCAGGATTTTTCCGGGGCCATTTCGGAATTTTGGGATATGCACTAATTTACATTTGGCATGTCCCGGAAAAGGGGCATGCGCCAACAGTTGGGGGAGAATGATGGCCAAGAGCAAAAAAGCCCGGCTGATCCTGGAAGACGGGTCAGTGTTCGAAGGCAAGGCTTTCGGAGCGATCAAGAGCGCCCAGGGCGAGGTAGTGTTCACGACCGGGATGACAGGCTATCAAGAGACGTTGACAGATCCGTCCTTCGCAGGGCAGATAGTTGTCATGACATATCCGCTAGTTGGGAACTACGGCTTGAACCTGGATGACATGGAAGCTGAGGCGCCAGCCCTCAGGGGGTTTGTGGTTAGAGAGAAATGCGACTTCCCCAGCAACTGGCGCTGCGAGCTAGACCTTGACGGGTTCCTCAAGCAGCATGGGGTTGCCGGCCTAGAGGGCATAGACACCAGGGCCTTGACCAAGCTTATAAGGACAAAGGGAACGATGAAAGGCGCGATAGCGCTAGAGGGCGAAGAGCCCAGCTTGGATTTCAGCCTTGAGGGATTGGTTGAGTCAACAACATGCAAGGCCAAGCGCCAGATACTAAGCCCAGGCGCGACCCGCCATCTGGCCGTGCTGGATCTTGGGGTCAAGGCTAACATATTGAGGGAGCTTTCCGCCAGCGGCTGCAGACTGGATGTCTATCCTTCCTGGACAAGCGTGCCGGAGCTTTTGGAGAATGACCCCGACGCCATATTCTTGACAAACGGGCCTGGCGATCCGAAGGATCTGCCCCAGGTAATCGAAAACGTCAAGGCGCTAATGAACTTGAAGCCGGTTATCGGAATATGCCTGGGGCACCAGCTGATTGCGCTCGCAAGCGGCTGCGACACAGGGAAGCTGACATTCGGCCACCACGGCTGCAACCATCCGGTAAAGGACCTGAGAACCGGGCAAGTGAAGATAACGTCCCAAAACCACAATTATTGTGTCACGCGCTTGGCTGAGGGCATAGAAGTGACCCATGTCAACGTGAATGATGGAACTATAGAGGGAATCCGCCACAAAAGCAAGCCTGTCATGAGCGTCCAGTTCCATCCTGAGGCCGCGCCGGGGCCTGTTGACAGCAGGAGCCTGTTTTCTGAGTTCTTGTCTGCCGTTAATTAAAAGCATATCCCAAAATTATATCCGAGGCACCGGAAAAATCCGGGTGTTTGCTCGCAGAAGCCCGAGCAAACTAGTTGAAGCATTCGCCAGGATTTTTCCGGTGCCATTTCGGAATTTT
>JAISWZ010000643.1 GCA_031270945.1 Clostridiales bacterium
TGTGGCATCGGCATTCTCCTTTCCGAGCAGTTCAAAAGCCGGGCGTCTATGTGCATATCCCAAAATTCCGAAATGGCGCCGGATAGCGTTTGCCCAATGTTCATGGGCAAATCGCCAAAATCCTGGCGAATGCTTAAACTAGTTTGCTCGGGCTTTGCGAGCAAACATCCGGATTTTTCCGGTGCCTCGGATATAATTTTGGGATATGCTGCCCAGCCAGCGGCAGTGATGGGGTGGGGTGGCGCTTGCAGTCGGTTCCGCTTCGCGCTAGGTACATTATACAACAGATTTGGCGAGTTGAAAAGACATATTCCGAGGTTTTTTAGGAGAATATTTACCCAAACTTCGATTATTCGACTGTCGAATTTATGAATGTTGAGTAGTGTTCTAGTGGGACGGCGAGATATTAGGGCGGCTGGACTGGAAAAAGAATTGGAGGGGCAGACGGAGAGACAGTGAGTTGCTGGGAGAACGTTTGCCAAGCCGTCGGAGCATAAGCCATCGAGGCAAGCCGTCGGGGCCCAAACGCTTTCACTCCACTATCATATTGCAAAACGCATACTGCGCGTCCGCTCCATCGACATCCAGCATCTCAAATTTCAGAACCCCGATGCCTTCAACGTTAAGCTCCATGAGCTCGCTGAAGATGTTGTCTCTGAGATCAAAGGACTGGAGCAGCTTCTCGTCTCCGTACACATCCATTACCGCTTCATATTCATTTGTGCCGTCCACGTGCCCATAGAGGCCGCTGACGGTGGTGTACTGGTCATTCAGGTCGAAGCTCGCGTAGCTTGGGGCATTGTACTTTTCCGTGAAGACCAGCGCGTTGTACTGGGTTACGCCGCCTAGGGAAACCGTTGGCATTGGCTTGAAGTTTTTGTTGTCTCCCGCCTTGACGTCCGTTCCCAGGACCAGGGCATTCCTGTCTACTTCCGTTTGGATGCCTGGAGGAGGGGCTTCTGGATCCTTGCTTAGGGCCATTCCTGCGAAGGCGTATTCCGCTCTATTGCCTTCACCCTGCATCTCAAACTTCAAGAGCCTGACTCCTGTGGTATCCAGATCGATCTCCTCTGAGAACAGGTTGGGTTTGAGGGTTGCAGACATTAGGAGCTTGCCGTCGCCATAGATGTTCATGGTGGTATCGTATTCAGGCGCTCCGTCTGCATGGCCGAAGACGCCTGTGAGTCTGGAGTACTGGCGATCCAAGTTGAAGTTGGCGTAGCTAGAGGCGAAACGGGAGATATCCCTGAAGACCAGGGCAGTGTCATACCTATTGCCGCCCATTAGGGCTTTTGTTGCCTTATTGAAGTTATTGGACTGATATGCGTTCAGGTCAGCGCCAAGGAGGGGAGCGTTTGGATCTGGCTGGTAGGTTTTTTGGGGAATGGCGCTTGCGTCTTTTGCAAGCGTCATTCCCGCGAAAGCGTACTCGGCCCGTTTGCCTTCGCCTGTCATCTCAAACTTAAGGCGGCGGATGCCTGTGGCGTCTATGGATATTTCTTCCGAAAACATGTTTGGTTCGAGATCTATGAACATTAGCAGCTTCTCATCGCCGTAAATATTCATTTTGGTTTCGAATTCGGCTGTGCCGTCCACATGGCCAAAGACGCCTGTGACTTTGGAGTACTGCTGGTTCAAGTTGAAGTTGGCATAGGCGGGCTTGGTCTTGGTGTCATCACGGAAAAGGATGGCGTTCTCATGCTTCTTCCCGCCCATTGTGACGCCTGTCAGCTCCCTGTAGCTGACGAACTGGTACGCGCTGAGGTCTGGGCCCAGCAGCAGATCAGACAGGGCAGCTTCGATTGGCTCTGTTGACAGCGCCATATCTGAAAAGGCGTATTCGGCCCTCTTTCCGTCCCCTGTCACCTCCATCTTAAGAAGGCCGACCCCTGCGGTGTTTATGGTGATCTGTTCATCAAACATGTTTGACTTCAGGTCCACCGACTTTATGAGCTTGTTGTCGCCGTAAACATGCAAAGTGACGTTGAATTCAGGGGTTCCGTCAGCATGGCCAAAAACGCCGGTGATTGCTGAGTACTTTTGCTCCAGGTTGAAGTTGGCGTAGCTATGGGATGTCTTGAAGTCATCCCGGAATATCAGAACGTTTCCGTGCTTCTTTCCGCCCATGGACGCTTCGATGGACTCTTCGTAGCTGAAGGACTGGAAGGCTGGCAGGTCACGGCCAAGAAGGATTCTTAAGTCTGCCTCGTCAGGAACGACGGGCTGATCCTGGTTTTGGTCATTTACTTGATTCGAGTTTGGATCTGCTGATTGCAGCGGGGATTCGGTGGATCTAACCACTGTCCTGGAATCCGGGCTCTGTGTGCTTCGGCTTTCTTCTTTGCTTGCCTCGCTGTCTTTCCCCAACGCCCCAAACGCGAAGCAGACCACGACAATCACGCTGATTGCGGACATGGCAAACCTCTTGTGCCCTTTTATCCATTTCCAGCATGCGTTAAAGAACGGATCTGTTGACGCTATCGCATTTTTGCTTCGGTAGATGGCCACCCCTTCTATGAGCCCCCAGCCTGCGGAGACCAAGGCCAATACGCCCAGGCTACCGGAGGACACTATCGTTAGGGCGATCAGGAACAGATGGGTGCAAGCGCGGGCCTTCCTGCCAAGGTAAAAGTCATGCACTCCTATGGAACCCAGGAATATGCCCAAGAGCCCCGCAGTAACGTTCTTTTTCGGCTTTGGCGCGTTCTTGGGCTTGCCCGCCGGATCAGGGGCCGCTGTCGGCTCTGGAGTTGATGTCCCTGTCTTGTATTCCCTGAATGAGCAATACTCCTGGATAAACCCGTCTAGCTTGTTTTGGGGCAAAAAGACCCTTGCGTACTCTTGGGACAGCCTTTCTGACCTTTCAGCGCTCAGCTCAGCCACAACGTCCACAATCTTGTCAATTTCCGCGCAAAGAGCGAACTTCGTTGAAAGTATGGCGTATGCGTCGTACTTTCCCTTGTAGCCGTTGGAGACGAGATCAAATATAAGGGATGACAGCTGCATCCTGTCTGCGGCGCCTTCGATGTTCCGGTACTTCTCCATCAGGTCTCTGGCATGCTCCGCCAAGGCGGCATGGGACTCCAGAAACTTGAGGCGCTTTATTCTGCTGCCATCTGATGGATCTCTGGACAGGAAGTCATAAATATCCGTGCATTTTATGTGCGCGAGGCTTTCTTCGAGCTTCGTATAGGTCTCAGGCAAGGCCTGTCTTGCCACAGTGAGCTTTGCGGGATCAAGGGCTCTTAGCATCACGGCGTTTTTGGCCTCTTTCTCGCGCATCCCGTCATCCAGCAAGACAGCCCGTATGTCAGGCAATTTTTCGATTCTGCTCTTGTGCTCCGGCTTTCCTGATTTGTTGGCGAGATCTCGCCACTTCTTCTCGATCTCGTCAAGCTTCGCTTCGACAGTTGCTTTGTCAGTAATACTGGGATCTAATCCAACACTGATGTAGTAGTTTTCGCGCTTTTGCATTTATGGACCTCCCTGTGTATTCTTGAAAGCTCATCTTTGGGATTTTTTGTTTTTTAATTTTTTATTTTATATTTTATTTTTATATTTCTTTGCGCAAGCGAGCGAAAATCGCGGTTCTTTTCGCTCGCTTTTCTAGCTTTTGTTCGCGTGAGGATGCCTTTTTTGACGCCTTGTTTAGCAACACAAGGTCAAACTTGCTCCTTTTTGTTAAACAAAGGCGAGCTTAAGGTTCTATGATCACAACTCAAGGCGTCGAGCTTATGCTTTATTGATCAGCAACTCAAGGGTTCAACCCTATGCCGTTTAAACCCAACTCTATGCCTCTTCCGTCACCTTTATCGCGCTGGTAGCCAAGCGGAGCCTTAAAATCTCTGACTCCTGCAGCCCCGCCGTCTTGACTGTTATGTTGCATGACCCGCCCCTGCTTCTTTCAACCGCCGTAATGCTCAGCAAGCCGTTCCTGTCCAGGGAGAACGTAACGTCAAGCGGGGAGTCGGCTGGCAGATCCGGGGGAAGCTTCAGCTCGTTTTCCGCAATCAGCTTTCCGAAGGACAGGTCGGTTATCGGCTCCATTATGTTGCTTTCGTAAATCTTCAGCTCCACGGCCCACTGGTTGCTTTCTAATGTGTAGTAGGTCTCGGTGTTTGACAGCGGGATCTTGTCATTTTTCAATATGACGTGGCTGAGAACGGACTTTTGCTTGTCTATGGTCTCAATCCCGTAGCTTTTGCTTGTCACTTCCTCGAAGCGCTCGCTCTTTCTGGCGATCCCGCCTACCGCTGTTTGCGCTGGCGGGTTGGTTACGAGATACTGGGCCAAAAGGGCCGCGCCCCTTGCCACCGCCTCGTCAGGCTCAAAGAGCTTGGGTTCAATGCCAAACTCCTTCTTTAGCGCTTCCTTCACCTGGCGCATTCGCGTAGATCCGCCAACGAGAATGATCTCGTCAAACTTGTCGCAGGACTTGCCAGTTGAGCTTGTCTTGGTTGCTGCTTGCTTTATCGCAACCTTTGTAAGCTCAATGGTGCTTGACAAGTGGTGGCGGGTGATCTCGTCAAATTTGTCCACGGAAACTTCCAGCTTCGCTCTCTGCTCCCGGCCCAGGCTTAACGAGAAGGCGGTGGAGTTCTTGGCAGACAGCTCCTTCTTGGCCTCTTCGGTCTTGATTACAAGCTCGTTCAAGACTTCGGTGTCATCGTAGACCCGTTCCTCATCAACCCCGGTCTTTTCGCAGAACTGGGAGACGAAGTAGGAGATCAGCTCAGCGTCCCAATCCTTCCCGCCTAGGGTGTGGTTTCCTTCGGTAGAGATGACAGTTACCCTGTCCCCAACGATCTCCGCCACCGTTATGTCAAACGTGCCGCCGCCCAGATCGTAAACCAGCACAATTTTGTCCTCTTTCGCCTTGCTCTTTGCGCCATACGCAATAGCGGCCGCTGTGGGCTCATTCACTATCGCAAGCACGTTCAGGCCAGCGATTCGGCCAGCGTTCTCCGTTGCCTGCTTTTCGTCAAAGCCGAAATAGGCGGGGACGGATATGACCACGTCCGTTATCTCTTCCCCCGTCAAAGAGCTCGCGTCGGAGACGAGCTTCTTTAGGATAAAGGCTGAGATCTGCTCCGGCTTGTACTTCTCGCCGTGAAACAGGAACTCATCCTTCTTCCCCATTGAGCGCTTGATGTACAGGGAAACATTGTCAGGCGCAAGTATCGCGTCCCCTTTCGCCGTCTCCCCGACGACTATCTCTGTTGAGCTTATGAACTCGACAACTGACGGGGTGATGTTTTTGCCTTCAATGTTTTTGATGACCTCAACCGCCCCGTTTTCATCCGCCCGCGCGATGCAGGAGTATGTCGTGCCCAGGTCAATGCCGTAATAGAACATGTTTCACTCTCCGCTTCTATGACATTTCTTTGGTACTGTCTTTTGGTGGTGATTTGGATGCCATTTTAATGTGCCATTTCTTTGGTGCCATTTCTTTAGCGCCATTTTTCAGTGACATTTCATCAGTGACATTTCTTCAGTGACATTTCATCAGTGACATTTTTCAGTGACATTTCTTCAGTGACATTCCTCTTCAGTGACATTTCTTCAGTGCCATTTCATCAGTGCCATTCCTCTTCAGTGCCATTTCATCAGTGACATTCCTCTTCAGTGACATTTCTTCAGTGCCATTTCATCAGTGACATTTCATCAGTGACATTTCTTCAGTGACATTTCATCAGTGACATTTCATCAGTGACATTCCTCTTCAGTGCCACTTCATCAGTGACGTTTCATCAGGGACATTTCATCAGGGACATTTCATCAGTGACATTTCATCAGTGACATTCCTCTTCAGTGCCATTTCATCAGGGACATTTCTCTTCAGTGACATTTTTTCAGTGCCATTTCTTCAGCGCCATTTCTTTAGTGCCATTTTTCAGTGACATTTCTTCAGTGCCATTTTAAAGTGCCATTTCTTCTATGCCTTTTCGGCAGCGACGAATATGTAAGCCGCCACTTTCTCCTTGCTTACGACAACCCCGCGCCGCTCATACCCGCACCCCAGGCTTGCGATGACTGTCTTGAACAGGTCAGGGTTGTCTGTCTTGATGGTCTTGACGGCGTTCTGCCGGAGCGGGTTGAAGCGGGTGTCCTCGCTGACGAACGGCATCACGTCGTACTCAAGCAGCATGCTGTCGATGTCCTCCAGCAAATTCCCAAGTATCTCTTTAGCGTATTCGGTATCATCGTTTGACGATGACTTTTCAGCCACCGACCTTTCAAAGAAGCGCAACTCCTTGGCCGTGTCGTCTTTTAGCCTGATCAAGCGCGAGATCACTGGCTTGAGGATGTCAAAGAAGAAGCTGTCATTGTACTTCTCGCTTGCCTTCCCCGTGTGCGCCTTGACGACGCTTTCGGCGAAATCCTCGATGCTGCCAGTTACAGAGAGCTTTTGCGCTATTAACTCGGCCAAGACTTTTAAAGCCTCCGCCCCGTCAACCGGGGTTTCTGTGGACATAATGTTCCTCCTGTCGTTATGGCGTCCCTATCTGGCGTTGCATTGGCAACGCTTTGGCGCTGCCTAGGCGTTGCATTGGCGTTGCATTGGCGACGATTTTGCGACGCCTGAGTAACTCCTCTGCGATTCCTGATGATTCTTTGGAAAAATATTGCTACTCATTTTACTCCTCGCAAAAAGATCGTAAACGAACCTCGTTTACGATAAGGCGCTTGCGTTTGAGTCCCCGTTGAACATCTGAACGAGCAAATCCTGCATTCTTTTGGATGTCCGGCGTGTTTCCTTAAATTTTCCGCTTAAAAACAATCTAGTCGGTTCATGGTATTTAGCGGTAAAATTTTCTTAATGCCACATGACCTAGTATACATCACTTCAAGAATCCATGCAAGCGCTTTTTGAGTTTTTTTAGATCTTTTTTGATGTACCGTGTCGGAATATGTTCTTTTTGAACCAATTCATTCTTATTTTCGACAATTCCCTCTTTTTAAAACGCCACACCGCTGAAATATAAACATTCTTTCGGCCCTCCTCTGCCTCGTTCCGTTACGCTTCCATCCCGGTCACCGTCTTCGCGTTTCATCTCTCCCACCTCAGCCTTTTTTATCCCCGTTCAGCCCGCTTTTCTTTCTTGCTCCTCATCTGTTCACCGCTCCCGCATCAGCCCTCTGCCTTTGCCGTTCAAGCCCTACGCCTTTGCCATTTAAGTTCTTCTTTGCCTTTCAAACCCCTCTTTCTTTGCCGTTTAAGCCTTTTCTCTTCTTTTCTTTTTCTTCTCTTCACTCATCTCTTTTCTTCACTCATCTCCTCTCTCTTCACTTCCCCTCCCCCATCCCCAAACAAGACTTGTTTTCACTTCACCCATGGGTTACTATTAGTGCATATCCCAAAAATCCGCAAAGTCTAGGAATTAATATCGGGATATGCGCAATCCCAAGGCAGCTTGCCAAACGCATGGGGGGAAAAATCATGTACACTGTTTTTCTTGTGGAAGACGAGGTTCTTGTTCGCGAGGGCATTAAGCGCATAGTGGCTTGGGCTGACTACGGCTTCAAATTCATAGGGGAGGCGCCTGACGGAGAGATAGCGCTGCCTAAAATTCTTAAGCTGAAGCCGGAAATTCTCATAACAGACATAAAGATGCCGTTCCTGGACGGGCTGGAGCTGTCAAAGCTGGTAAAGAAAGAGCTTCCCAAAACCACGATCATAATACTTAGCGGCTATGACGAATTCGCCTACGCCCAGGAGGCTATACGGATAGGGGTAAGCCGGTACCTGCTGAAGCCGTTGTCAAAAGACGGGCTGGTTGACGCATTGCTTGACATCAAGAAAGCGAAAGACCAAGAGATCGAAGACGAGAGCTGGAAGCTCAAGCAAAAGGAGGAAGACACAAGACATGCGACGCGGATCTTGTTTGACTCTTTGATCTACGGATCCGAGCCTGTGCCTACTCTGCTTGACAGGGCCAGATCGTTGGGCATTGATCTGTCGGCTGAAAGCTTTAACATAGTCCTGTGCATCTGTGACAAGCCCCCGGACATAGCGGGCGGACAGTCCATACTTCCCTTTGGATCCTGGCTGGGAGTATCGGCTTTTCTTGTAAAAGGGCCAAGTCATGAGATAGATGCAGAGAGCGACAAGTGCATGTCGCTTTGCGTAGACCTGAAGTGCGAGAAAGGAACTCCGGTAAGTCGGCTGAGCGAGCTTCCAGCCAGCTACAGCGCCGCGAAGCGGGCGCTGTTTGGGGAGGCGCCAGCCGACAGCTCCAAGTACAGCGACATCATAAATTCAGCTATGAAATTTATTGAGCAGAGATTCACGTATCCGGATCTGGATCTCATATCTGCAGCCAGCGCGGCGGGAGTGACCCCGACGCATCTGAGCGCCATGTTCAGCAAGGAAACGGGAAAAACGTTCATCGAGCACGTCACGGCCTTGCGAATGGACAAGGCAAGAAAACTATTGAGAACCACAAGCCTGGCCAGCGGGGAGATCGCTTACAAGACCGGATACAACGATCCTCATTACTTCAGCTACGCTTTCAAGA
The DNA here is from genome assembly GCA_031270945.1 of Clostridiales bacterium. Lineage (GTDB taxonomy): Bacteria > Bacillota > Clostridia > Lachnospirales > WQUN01 > JAISWZ01. The sequence goes on from JAISWZ010000643.1 coordinate 8,520, forward strand.
AGATCAACGGGGTGACGCCTACCGAGTACAGAAAGGCCAAAGATAGATGAAGGCTGCGAGTACTGGAATGAAGGCTGTGAGTACTAAGATGAAGACCGTGAGAACCAGGATTTACTCATTGCTGGCGATAGTCATCATACCCTTGTTTTGCCTGATCTTCGCGCTTTTGATCCTGCTTGCCTCGTTTAACGCCGAATACGCCTCTGCGCTTCAAAACGCCAACATAGCTGCAGAATTCAACAACAAGTTCAAGTACAACCTGGATCTGGCCATGTGGTACCACGTAGTGAAGGCCAAGTCGGAGGACGAGCTTCCCTGGAACGAGGTGAGGCAGGCGGAAGAGCTTTTGCTGAAGCTTCAGGGAACCACGACGAATAGCGACAACCAGTGGCGGGTCAAGAGCATGCTTAACATGTGCTCAAATTTAAGCAAGTACATGCTGGATATCGCCAATACCGACGCCTACGATGATCGCATGCAGAAGCTGGAGAAGGACATCTACACTGTGACAGACCTGATCCAGCAGTACATGCATGACTACATTTATGACGAGGTGAAAGACCTTTCCAAGCTTCAAAGCCAGATCAGGCTTAAGGTAGTAAGTGCCGTCATAGCGACCCTAGTAATATCCGCCGCCCTGATCGGGATAATGCTTGCCCTTTCCCTGGCTCTGGTCAACAGGATCACAAGGCCCTTGGGCTTTCTGGTCGAAAAGACCAAAGCCTTTGGCGCCGGCAACTTTTTCGTTTCCCCCGTAGAGACCCATAGCATCGAGATCAAGGCGCTAGATGACGGGTTCAATGACATGGCCAAAAGGATAAACACCCTGATCGCAGGGCAAAAGGCCCAGCAGGAAAGCCTTCACCGGGCGGAGCTGGAACTCTTGCAAGCCCAGATCAACCCCCACTTCTTGTACAACACCATTGATTCCATTGTTTGGCTGGCCGAGACGGATGACAACAAGGGGGTAATAAAGATGGCGACCTCGCTCTCGGTCTTCTTTAGGAACTCATTGGCTGGAGGCAAAGACATCATCCCTATTTCAGATGAGCGGGATCATGTGCGGAGCTACCTGGAGATCCAAAAGACCCGCTACAGTGATATCCTGACCTTCAACATTGACATCCCGCAGAACCTCTTGTCCTACTTTATTCCCAAGCTAACCTTGCAGCCCCTGGTTGAAAACGCCATTTACCACGGAACCAAGAACAAGCGGGCCGTAGGCGAAGTCAAGATCTCCGGGTACGAGGAAAACGGGGACATCTTTCTCTCAGTCTGGGACAACGGGATCGGAATGACCCCAGATCAGCTTTCCGCTCTAAGGTCTGGCCTGTACACTGACAAGCACACCGGGCTTGGACTTATAAATGTGCATAAGCGCCTGAAACTGTACTGCGGAGAGGCCTATGGGCTAAGTTTTGACAGCGTTTTTGGAGAATGGACCCGGGTTACTGTGCGATTGCCTCAAAATATTAAACCGAAATCGCAAATTATTCAACAGGATACACAAAAGGCATAAGAAATAGAACCGATCCCATAACCCATTCAATTGATTGAAGGGGTGTTTGTGGGCTAAAATAAAGGCAGAAGTTAAAGCGCGCGTTTTAAAGGGCAGAAATGCTTGGCAAAACGGGGTTTTTTGCTTAAATCTTGTTTGCAAAACGGGGTTTTACGCTGAAATCTTGTTTGCAAAAATGCGCTCCTTGAACGCAGTTAAGGCCAGAGCCCTGCGGGCTCTGGCTAAGTCGTAGCAATGGTTGATTTTTCAATAAGCAAGCTGATAGACAGGTTTTTGCTTAGGAAAAACGGCTTTGGCAAGGCTTTTGGACCAAAAGCTTTAAGTACATATGAAAACGTAAGGGCTTCTAGCGCTAAATTTGTTAGGTCATGCATCTCCTAGCCCAGAACCCAAACCCAAAGATCCGCCAAACCCGCAGGGGGCACCCCTGCGCGAAAACGAGGAGGCTATTTATGAAAAAGTTTATCTGCCTGGCAATCGCTCTTGTGTTGGCGCTTGGCGCCATGGCTGGATGTGCCAGCAAGGCGCCCGCTTCTACCGGGCCAAAGGTCATTAAGGTTGGCATAGTCAACAACCCGCCGTCAGAGTCTGGATACCGCGAAGCTAATGTCAAGGATTTTGAGTCTGTTTTCACAGCGGCAAACGGCTATGAAGTCCAAACTTACTACAGCCTGAAAAACGACGAGCAATTGAACGCGGCAAAGCAGTTCATAACCGGCAAAGTTGATTACCTGCTCATTTCAGCGGCGGCTACGGACGGCTGGGACAGCGTTCTCCAAGACGCGAAAAACGCTGGAATCAAAGTCTTCCTGTTTGACCGCATGCTCAACACCTCGGCTGATCTATACGAGGCCGCTGTTGTCTCCGACATGGCAAAAGAAGGAGAAACCGCTGTCAGCTGGCTGAAGGCTCAAAATCTTGGGACATACAAGGTCATCCACATCCAAGGGGCCATGGGATCTGACGCGCAAATCGGGCGCACTGGCGCTCTTGACGCGGAATTCGCCTCTGGCGCCATGACAAAGATCACACAGCAGACCGCGACATGGGATGAGGCCACCGCAAAGCAGATCGTTGAGGCTGTTATCAACTCAGGCGAAGATTTCAACGTTATCTACGCTGAGAACGACGGAATGGCAAAAGGCGCTGTTTCAGCCCTTGACGAGGCTGGCATCACTCATGGCGTAGGCAAGGACGTTGTCGTAATGGGCTTTGACTGCAACAGATGGGCTCTCAGGGAACTTTTGGCTGGCAACTGGAACTACGACGGGCAGTGCAGCCCCTTCCAGGCAAAGGTTATCTCGGACATGATCAAGTCCCTTGAGTCTGGCGGAAGCATCGCGCAGAAAAAAGTCATTTCTGAAGAGAAGGGCTTTGACGCGACGACTATAACACAGGCTGACATTGATACTTACGGGCTTGGGGAGTAAGAGTAAAAGATAGGTTAGTTAAAAAGATAGGCTAAATAAAAAGATAGATTAAATTAAAAAATAAAAATAATCAAAATTTAATTAAAAAAAGTTAATTAAATATAAAAACCAGATAAAGGGCGGATTCCCATCCGCCCTCTTTTGGAAAGTAGAGGTGGCGCATGCCTGGCGAAATCGCGCTTTCGATGAAAGGCGTTTCAAAATCGTTTCCTGGAGTCCGGGCGTTGCAAAACGTTGACTTTTCGCTTAGAAGCGGCGAGATCCACGCCCTGATGGGGGAAAATGGGGCGGGCAAGTCAACCCTGATAAAGGTGCTGACAGGTGTCTATTCGGGGGACAGCGGAGAAATAAAGCTGGGCGGCAAGAGCGTTATCATAAAATCTCCGCAAGGCGCCCAGGAGATCGGGATAAGCACTGTTTACCAGGAGATCACCCTTTGCCCCAACCTTACTGTAGCTGAGAACATTTACATAGGACGCGGGAAGAAAGCTTTTGTCAACTGGCGGTGGATGGAGAAAGGGGCGGCGTCAATACTTGAGCGGTTCCAGATCCCTGTGAAGGCGACACAGCAGCTGGCCAAGTGCTCTATCGCAGTGCAGCAGATGGTTGCCATAGCCAGGGCGGTTGACATGGACTGCAAGGTGCTGATACTGGATGAGCCAACCAGTTCCTTGGACGAGCAGGAGGTCTTGAAGCTCTTTGGGCTGATGCGGGATCTGAAGTCCCGAGGCGTTGGGATCATATTTGTCACCCACTTTCTTGATCAGGTCTACGAGGTTTGCGACAGGATCACGGTACTGCGAAACGGCGAGCTTGTAGGGGAGTACGAGATCAAGGATCTGCCCAGGGTTGAGCTTGTCTCGAAGATGATGGGCAAGGAGCTGGACGAGATTTCGCAGATCGCAAGCCCTGGAGAAAAGAAATTTGAAGGCGAGCCTGTATACGAGGCATTGGGGCTTTCTAGCGCAAGCGGCGTCAAGCCTTTTGACTTTTTCATCAAAAAGGGCGAGGTCAACGGGTTTACCGGGCTTCTTGGATCTGGGCGAAGCGAGAGCGTCAGGGCCATATTCGGGGCTGACAAGATAATCGGGGGAAAGGTTAAGATCAACGGCAAAGAGGCGAAAATATCAAGCCCTATCCAGGCCATGAAGCAAGGGATCGGCTACCTGCCCGAAGATCGCAAGAGCGACGGGATCATTGACGACTTGTCCGTGCGGGACAACATAATAGTTGCGCTTCAAGTCATGAAGGGGTTTTTCCGGCCTTTCTCAAAGAGCGAGGCTGAGAGGTTCGCTGACACCTATATAGAGGCTTTGGGGATCAAGACTGCTAGCAAGAACACGCCAATAAAGAGCCTTTCTGGGGGGAACCAGCAGAAGGTCATACTTGCGAGGTGGCTTTTGACAAACCCGCAGTACCTGATACTGGATGAGCCCACTCGAGGCATTGACGTGGGAACAAAGCTTGAGATCCAGAAGATCGTGCTGAAGCTTGCGGCAGACGGGGTTTGCGTCACTTTCATCTCTTCTGAGATCGAAGAGATGCTTCGCACGTGCTCCAGGCTTATCGTCATGCGGGATCGAAACGTGGCCGGAGAGCTTTTGGGATCTGAGCTGACGCAGGATCACATTATGCGCACTATCGCAGGGGAGGTCAAGTAAATGCCAAAGACATTGCGCAGGCCCAGCGTATCGCTGTCGCACTTGATTGTTCCCTTGCTGGCCTTGCTTGTAATAGTCATCTTCAACGTAATCCATGACCCCTCATTCTTTTCCGTGAGCCTGGTCGTGAACAACTCAGGGAACACTGTGCTTTCCGGAAACCTCGTCAGCATTTTGAACGGGGCCTCAGAGCTTGCGATACTGGCCATGGGAATGACAATAGTAACTGCCGCCTCCGGCGGGCAGGACATAAGCGTTGGCGCTGGCGCGGCGATAGCCGGGAGCGTCTTTGTGAAGGTAATAAAAAGCGGGAATTCCAGCCTGGGGTTGATTCTTTTCGCCTTTCTCGCCTGCTGCCTTGCCATAATGCTCTTTGGCGCCTTTAACGGCGCTTTGGTTGCCATATTCAAGATCCAGCCTATGATAGCAACCCTGATTCTCTTTACCGCCGGGCGGTCAATCGCGTACTGGGTAAATGGCGGCGCTACGCCTACCGTAAGCGGAGACCTGCTTGGGTACTTGGGAGGCTTCTTTCCAGGGATGCCTGTTCCCACACCGGTTTTTATTGTCATTGCCACAGGCGCTCTTTTCGCGCTTGCCTTGAAGTTCACAAACCTAAGGCTTTACGTCCAGGCTGTTGGGATCAACTCAACCTCTTCAAGACTAAACGGGATCAACACCACCTGGATCAAGCTTTTGAGCTTTATCATCCTTGCAGCGTGCGTAGCCATAGCGGGAGTTATACGCGTGTGCAGACTGGGGCTCATTAACCACGAAACTATTCTTCTTGACATAGAGATGGATGCGATCCTGGCTGTAGCCATAGGCGGAAACGCGCTAAGCGGAGGAAAGTTCAGCCTGGCTGGATCTGTCATAGGAGCGTATGTCATACAGGCGCTCACAACCACTTTGTACGCCTTGAAAGTCCCCTCTAACGCAGTGAAGTCATACAAGGCCATAGTCATCATAGCGCTTGTGGCAGTTGGATCGCCGGTCATCAAGAAACTTTTGGTCAAGGCCAGAGACAGCTTTCTTCTGAAGCGAAAGGCCGCAGGGGGTGCGTCATGACAAAAAACAAAAGCAAGCAGCCTCTGTCTGACACGATCTTCTTGCTGCGCATAACCGTTTGCACCTTCTTTGGCATGTACATCCTGGCCATGCTCATTTGGGGCGGAGGATTCTTGAACCCCCAGCAGTTCCTGGACATGTTCAACAACAACGCCGCCCTTATAATCATATCCTGCGCCCTTAGCATAGTGATGGTGGCTGGCGGGATCGACATCTCCGTTGGAGGCATAATCACCCTGTCTTCCATGTCCTGCGTGGTCTTGCTGGATGACGGCAGTTCCAGCGTCTTCATGGCCCTGCTTTTGTCCCTTGGAATAGGCGCCGCTTTTGGCCTTGTCCAGGGCCTGCTTATCTCATACCTGGAGATCCAGCCTTTTATCATAACCCTAGCCGGAATGTTCTTCGCCAAAGGCATGACCACAATAGTTAGCGCCACTCCCAGAACTGCCGCAAACCCGGAGTTTTTGGCCCTGAAAGGCCTTCGCATCAAGCTTCCGTTCTTGGGATCCTACGGCAAGGCCGGCAACTTCATCCCTTCCACCATAGAGCTTGGCGTAGTAATCGCGCTTGCTGTCGTTGCCATAGTATTTCTGGTCTTGCGCTGGAGCAGGTTTGGAAGAAACCTGTACGCCATAGGCGGCAATAGCCAGAGCGCGCTTATGCTAGGCATAAACGTCAAAAGATCCAGATTCTTTTCGTACTTGCTATGCGGAGTCTTGGCTGGAGTGGCCGGTTTCGTCTACCTCCTTCACACCGGCTCAGGCGATGCCGCCAACGCCGCTGGCGCCGAGATGGAAGCGATAGCCGCTTCCATAATAGGCGGAACCCTTCTTACTGGCGGCGTCGGAAACGTGATAGGCACCCTCTTTGGCGCTCTATCCCTAAAAACCATCACCTCAATCGTCATAGCCTCCGGCCTCCGGGAGCCATATTGGCAGAAGATCACCACCGGAGCTATGCTATGCCTATTTATCCTGCTTCAAAGCATTGTCCTCGCCAGGCGCGGGAAAGGCCAGCTTGCGCTGCCGCAATGGCTGAAGATTGGGGCGGGGAAGAAGGAATAGAGGGGTGGAGGATAGAAAGAAAGAAACGGGAAGGTTTTTGGATGGCATGGGGTTAGGACGGAAAGTTGCAAATGGGGTTAGGAAAGAAGCAATGGGGCATAAAGTGAACTTAATAAATCGGGAAATATGCAATGTGGCGCGAAACAAGCATAATAGGTAGGGAAACAAGCAACGGGGCGTGAAACAAGCATAATAGGTCGGGAAAGAAACAATGGGGCATGAAACAAGCCTAATAAGCCGGGAAACAAGCAACGGGGCATGAAAGAAGCTTAATTGGTCGGGAAACAAGTAGTGGGGCATGTGACAAGCAATAGAGAAAGAACAAGAGTCCAAGGGCACTGCGTCCCCCATGCTGCAACGCGGGACGCGTAATACTTCATATTTGCCAAAAGGCTCGCGTCGGAGACGCGAGCCTTTTGGTTTTGGTTTTGACTTTGGTTTTGGTTTGGCCTTTGGGTTTTAGCCACTTATTTAGCCTTTTAAATTAGCCTCCCGATTTAGCCTTTTGTTTTCCCTTTGACTTACCCCCAATTGTGCGCTATCCACCAAGCCCCTCTCTTCTGTGATGATTCTGTGAAGCATTTTTTCTTATTGGCCGCATGGCTCTCCCATTTCAGCCTTCAGATCGCCCAAATCTCGTAAAACCGCTATTCTTGCGCTTAAGCATCAGAGGCAAATTGGGGAATACAAGAAGCCTTCCCAACACCTTTTCAATTGATTAGCCCCCCTCAATTTGCTATAATTAAGTACAAAGCCATAGCTTAAGACAGACTTAAGACAAGGCTAAACAAGGCCTGCGACAATGCTCAAATAACGGCAAGCGTAAATTTCCATTAATTCTACAAGACCATTAATTCTACAAGAGCCATTAATTCAACAAAAACCCCAAATCAACCCCCAGGCTTGGACTTCGGCTAAGCGAAAGGATGATTGTCATGAAGATAAAAGCCGCTTTGCCATTGGCTTTGTGCCTAGCTCTTTGCGCTTGCGCTTTGGGAAGCGCCAGCGCCGCCAGCCCTTCCGAACCAGTATTGATAGTCGGCTTTTCCCAGGTTGGAGCGGAGTCGGATTGGCGCGCGGCCAACACAAAGTCAATGCAGGATACATTTACAGAAGACAACGGCTATAAGCTGATATTTCACGACGCGCAGCAAAAGCAGGAAAACCAGATAAACGTGGTGCGAGGCTTTGTGCAGCAGGAGGTTGACTACATAGTTTTGGCGCCAGTGACCGAGAGCGGCTGGGCGACAGTTTTGCAGGAGGCAGAGGACGCCGATATACCCGTAATTTTAGTGGATCGGATGATCGATGTTTTAGACTACAGCCTGTTCACTTGCTGGGTTGGATCCGACTTTCGCAAAGAAAGCGACATCGCCGTGGAATGGATGAGGGAAAACCTCGGGACGGATCTAAAGATCGTACACTTGCAAGGCACGATAGGATCTTCCGCCCAGATCGGGCGAACCGAGGGGCTGGAGGCAGGGTTGCTTGAAAACCCCAGCTGGAAGCTGGTGTCGCAGCAGACCGGGGAGTTCACCGAGGCGAAAGGGCAGGAAATCGTGGAAGCCTTGCTGGAATCAGGAGAAGACATAAACGTGGTGTTCGCAGAGAACGACAACATGGCCTTTGGCGCTATCGCCGCAATAGAGGCCGCAGGCAAGACGGCTGGAGTCGGCGGGGACATAGCCGTGATATCCTTCGACGCCACAAGCGCAGGTTTGCAGCTTACGCTTGAGCGAAAGATCAACTTCAACGTGGAATGCAACCCGCTTCACGGGCCTCGCGTTGACGCGATAATAAAAAATCTGGAAGGCGGGATGAAGCCGGAGAAGCTGACTTATGTGTCAGAGCAAGCCTTTGACGCCACGACTTTGACCCAGGCGATGCTTGATGATAGACTGTATTAAGGGATAGAGCAAAAAGTAAATTAAAAAGAAAAAGTAAAAAAAGAAAAAAGAAAAAAACAAAAAAACCAAAAGCCCTTGAAGGCGGCTACGCCTTCAAGGGCTTTTGGCATTACGCGTTGGCGCTTTTGTAGTTCAGCACCCGCATTGCATTGAGTATAGCCAGCACTGACACGCCTACATCAGCGAACACTGCCGCCCACATGGGAGCGTAGCCAAGCGCTCCTAGAACAAGTACAAAAAGCTTGACGCCAAGGGCGAAGACGATGTTTTGCTTGACTATCTCGAGAGTTTTCTTTGAAATCTTTATCGCTTCCGGAAGCTTGGACGGCTCGTCGGTCATTACTACGATGTCTGCCGCCTCAATGGCGGCGTCGGAGCCCAGGCCGCCCATGGCTATGCCTATGTCAGCCCTGGCTAAAACCGGGGCGTCGTTTATTCCGTCTCCTACAAAGGCGAGCTTTCCGCTTGCTGACTTGTTTCTTAGAAGCTCTTCAACCTTTTCGACTTTTCCGTCAGGCAGAAGCTCTGACAAGGCTTCGTCTACGCCTAGCTGGGCGGCGACTTTTTCGCCTATGCTTTTGGCGTCTCCAGTAAGCATGACAGTCTTTATGCCTACAGCCTTGAGATCTGCGACGGCCTTTTTGGCGTCGGCTTTGATCTCGTCAGAGATTAAGACGCTTCCTCTATACTTTTTGTCGGAAACAACATGAACCAATGTGCCAGTGACTTCTTCGCTTGGCAGGTCTATGCCAAGGCTTTTGATAAGCTTGGCGTTTCCAGCCGCGACTTCAACCCCGTCCACATCGGCGATTACGCCTTGCCCTGCTGTCTCGGTGATGTTTGACACTCTGGCTGGATCTATCGGCTTTCCGTAGGCCTTTTTCAATGAAATGGAGATGGGGTGGCTGGAGGCGCTCTCAGCGTAAGCTGCTAGACGCAAAAGCTCTTCGTCTGAAATGCCCTGGGGGTTTGTCTTCTGGACGTTGAAAACGCCCTTTGTAAGCGTCCCCGTCTTGTCCATGGCCACTACCTCGGTCTTAGCCAGGGCTTCCAAATAATTGGATCCTTTTATCAGGATTCCGCGCTTGGATGCCGCGCCGATTCCGCCGAAGAAACTAAGGGGGACTGATATGACCAAGGCGCACGGACAGGAGATGACCAGGAACGTCAGCGCCCGGTATATCCAAACCGAGAAGGCGCCAGCGCCAAGAAGCGGCGGTATAACTGCAAGCAGAGCCGCGACTATGACAACCGAGGGGGTGTAGTACCTGGCGAACTTGGTGATAAAGTTTTCCGAATTTGACTTCTTGCTGCTTGCGTTCTCAACCAGATCCAGTATCTTGCTGGCTGTGGACTCTCCAAACTCCTTTAATGTCTTGGCGACAAGCCTTCCGTTTATGTTGATGCATCCGCTTAATATGACGTCTCCAGGGCTTGCGTTTCTTGGCATTGACTCCCCAGTCAACGCTGAGGTGTCGAGGGTTGAAACCCCCTCTTCCACCACAGCGTCCAAGGGAACCTTTTCGCCTGGGTTTACGACTATCAAGTCGCCTACGGCGACATCGTAAGGATCAGCTTTCTCAATAACCCCGTCTTTGTAGACGTTGGCGTAGTCAGGCCTGATGTCCATAAGATCAGCTATTGACTTTCTTGACTTGTTCACAGCCCGATTCTGGAAAAGCTCCCCTACCTGGTAGAACAGCATCACTGCCACTCCCTCAGGGTACTCTCCAATGGCGAAAGCGCCTATCGTGGCTATTGACATCAAGAAGTTTTCGTCAAAGACCTGGCCGTTTGCGATATTTCGAACCGCCCTCAATATAATGTCAAGGCCCGCAAACGCAAGGGCCGCTATAAATATCGCAACCGACACCGGCTTTATCACAACGTCCTGCAACAAAGCGCCAGCCACAAGCAGCACCAGCGCCAGGACAAGCTTTATTATCCTCTTCTTCTCTCCGCTCATGGCTAAGCCCGCTTCAAGACTACATCCGGCTCTATCTTCTTTACGATCCTCTCGGCCTCTTTCACGATGTCGCTGAACTTTGACTCTTCTCCTTCTATGATCATCTTCGTTGTCATGAAGTTGATCGACGCGGAGGATACTCCGTCCACCTTCGAAACGGCCCTTTCAATCTTGGAAGCGCAGTTAGCGCAGCACAGCCCTGCCAAACGGAATGACTTGGTCACAGCAATCCATCCTCTCTTGGAGCTTTATATTAGTTTGTCTTTGCTCTAAGCTTTAATGCTAGAAACTCATGGTTGAGCATGTGCTCAATCGTAATTTAATTATAATTGATCAACTGTGCAACTGTCAAGGGGCAAATTAATTTGATTCAAGCGCTGGGCGCTGGATTTGCTTTGACAGGCAAGTTGGAAACGCTGGGTTTTTCTTAAGACTTGAATCTAGAGGCGCTGGGGTTAGTCTCTTGACTTTTTGGTTTCAGCGCCTCTGGCGCTGAAACCAAAACCCAAACCCGCGCCTGGGCGCTGGAAGCGCCCAGGCGCGTCCCCGCGAATCCCATGTCTTTCTACGCTGACTTCCAAACCGCTTCCGGCTCGATATCTTTCGCGATTTCCTCAGCCAATTTCGCTATTGCCTCAAACTTGTCATCATCCGCTTTGATTGCAAACTCTGAGGTTTCGAGGTTTATGGAAGCCGCCGAAACGCCGTCCAGCTTTGAGACAGCCGCTTCGATCTTGGATGCGCAGTGCGGGCAGTCCAAGCCTTGCAGGATAAATGTTTTTGTCACGATAAAGCACCCTCTCTTGAATAACACGCCTATATCTTTGAACAGCCCTGTCGGGGCGCTCTAGGCGGTTCCGACAAACAGTTGAGCACTTGTTCAACTGTTAAGAATATTATAATTGATCAACTGTGCAACTGTCAAGCGTTTTTCAAAATATTTTTTTGCCAATTTATTCTAACCAGGAAATTTAGGCGCTCAGCCCCCCTAGCGCCCCAGCGCCTCAGCGCGGTTCGCGCCAACCGACATGATCTTTTATCCTATGACGCGCTGGATCCCTTGATAAATCAGGCTTTCTCAAAATCAGGCCCGTCAGCGCCCCCTAGCCCAGCGCCTGCTCAGTGACCTTTTTTCACGTTTTTTCGTCAAATCCTTCGATTATGATGCATGGTTGGCAAAGTTGTGATATACTGTTATCAAAAGTTCCTATTTCGACCAACCGCGCCGGGCCTTGGGCGCGCGTTCCAGGCGCTGGGGCAATACATAAAGTCGAAAGCGTTGCGGATTCTGCGGAATCCGGCTAGCCCCAGCGACCAGTAGCGCTTTATGGCTCCTGCCAAAGGTTTTATCCTGCTTGCGGCGAAGACGCCTGGCTGGAAGAAGACACCTGGCTGGAAGAAGACACCTGGCTAGAAGAAGACACCTGGCTGGAAGAAGACACCTGGCTAGAATAGGAGCTTTTGATAACAGCTCCAAGCGCCAAAATCAGGAAGCCCGATGCGGGCTAGGCCTAGAAGCTAGTCCTTGTAAGCCGCTCCTGACAGTCCCCTGATAGACAGCGCTTAGCGCTTTAACAAAAACCGACAAGAATTCCCGGCGGGATGAATTGGCGGACGACCGTGGGGCACACGGAGGAAGCTCGTTCACGCTTAGCCTGAAAAACAAGGGCTATCGAGCGAGAAGCCCCAGCCTCTACAGGCCGGGGCATGTCACGCAAGGCATTTTAAAAACGAGTCATCGTTAGCTCACGTGACCGTAACTGACCGCCAATGCGAGCGTTATAACGTTAGCAATTATAACGACTCCATTGCTTCAGCTTTGCAGCATGCACGTACGACTCGCCTTGCTTCAAGACTCAGGGCGAAGCGCACAAAGCGCTCGCTTGTAGAATCAACAGCATCAAAGACATATGTCATCAGCCCGTCCCTAGGCGCTAGTAATGGCTATAAGCCGTTGTGCGGATATTTACGGCTATGCCGTTGCCTATTACGGCTTCGCCGTTGCCTATTATGGCTATGCCATTACCTATTATGGCCTTGCGCCATTACCATGGCGCCCACTGGTACAATGGGGCTGCTGCAAGATTTTCACCAATGAGAACTTAGAATGACTAGTTGTTATATCAACAGGCGAAAGCTTTCGCTTGCTGATATAACTCATATCCCAAATTTGCTGGAAAAGTTATGGCTTGATCGCAGTTCGCAGGCAAATTTCTGGAGTCCTAAAAACGCTTGCTTGCCTGTGAAGATTTCGATCAAGTACTCCGAACTTTTCCATGCCATAAAAAATTTATTCTGGGATATGCCCATAAGAGGTCTGCGCAAAACGAAGGAGGCAGGGAGTGTGGATTATATAGACACCGAGCTTAAGGCTCGGAAAAACGTTGCACTGATCGGGGAGTACTTCCAAGCTCCCCGCGAATACGCCAGCGCAAGAGAGCTCCTTGCAAAGAGGCTGATGGATTTCGTCCTTTCCATTGATAGAGGCTTTGTGCTCGCCGCCCTGAAGAAGAGGATACCAACTCCCAAGGGCACACACCGGTACGTTGACGTTGTGTTCTACAACAGGAACCTGAGGTGCTTCGTCCTCATCAACCTGAAGACCAGCCTGATCATCCCTCATGACGTTGAGCGGATCGCTTACTGCGCCTTGTGGTACGACATCCACGAGAAGTCGATACGAGACGCCTCCTCAGTTGGGGTCGCCGTAAGCGTAGGCAAGGAGAAGACGATCGTGGAGATGGCCAGCGAGGATGAGGATGTTGCGACTAACGTCGCGTTGCTCCTGCCCTCGGCTGACGAGCTGAACTTCCTCTTCCGCCGCGAAAAGACAGAGTAAGCAAGCGCATATCCCAAATTTAGTATGTGGACGGAAAAATCCGGCGTTGATGCGCCCAAAGGACTTTTCTGCGCCTATATTGAATTTTGGTGGATATGCAGAAAAGGCTTATGCAGGATTATGCCGTTTTGGCCAAATCCTAGCTTAAATCAAGCCTTTTTCTCAGAGCCTTTTGCTGTCATAGCGGCAAAATCGTAAATGCGTCTTATTCGCATATCCCTGCCTTTACATCTTGGCTTCAATTGTGTAAAATAAGTCAAGGTGCTGTCTCAGCGCCAGCATATTGAGGGCTCGATTTGCCAAGAGCCCTATGCATATCCCAAAATTTATTTTATGGCGATGGAAAAGCCATGCGTTAAAGCATCGCATGCCTTTTCCGCTGCAATCGCGAAATTTTTGGGACAATGCACTCATGCTTCCTGCTAAAGGAGATGGCGACATGAACTCTGAAGACATGGATCGCTGCGATTGCGACACTATACATGAGGAAGTGGTAGCCCGCGTCAAAGCGCTGATGCCTGACGAGGACGCCTTGATAGATCTGGCTGACTTGTTCAAGCTATTCGCTGACTCGACACGCGTGAAGATCCTCTCAGCTTTGCTGCATTCAGAAATGTGCGTGTGCGACCTGGCGGTTTTATTGAACCTCACCAAGTCGGCAACATCGCACCAATTGAGATCCCTTCGCACTGCCAACCTGGTCAAGAACCGCAGAAGCGGCAAAGAGGTATACTACACCCTAGCCGATGACCACGTGAAGAGCATATTTGAGAAGGGGTTTGAGCACATAAACGAGTAGGGCATGCTTTAAGCAGCGAAGGCTTGCGCTTCGCGCAAGCCTTCGCAAAATAACGCTTAAAGGGCCAGGACAGCAGATCTCTGCTGTCCTGGCCCTTTCTGTTTTTCGGCATCCCTGGATGCTAGACTGTTTCCTTGACAGCTTCCTGGGATTTTTTCACGTTCTCGCAAGCCGCCTCAAAGAGCTTTTCCCGCCATCTCGCGTAGTCAAACGAATCTTTCTTGATAAGCAGTATGAACCTTTGCGCGTCCGCGAGCCCCAGCTTGCCGATCAAGGCCTCCATTCCAGCTTTTCTCAAGGAAGCATCGGATTCTGCCATTTCCAACCCCCGTTCCCCTGCATTTCATCCCCGATAACGGGGAACTGTTGGCAAAGAGCTCTCCTAGCCCCGCCGAACATATTGGTTTTTGGTTTTTTGTTTTTGGTTTTGTTTTTGTTTTTTTGTTTTGGTTTTTGGTTTTTGTTTGCTACTTTCCCCAGAACACCCAGGTGACTGACGTGATGACTATTCCGTAGATCAGGTCGCCAAACCCAAACTTTCTCAATTGCTCAAGGACTATCTGTGAGGCGTTTGTGAACAGCCCAAATATGAGAAAGAGAAGGTATGCGATTCCAAAGAAGAACCAGAAGAAGCCGATAAACTGGTACACTTGGGCAAAAGCCGCTATTTCATTGGGATTTCCGAAGAGCCAGCCAAGCCCAAGGAGAACCGCTATCCCGATTTTGCAGACGCTGTTCTGCTTGTGGAAAAACTCAGGCTCTGATCCGGGGCTTCTATGGATCCCGAATACATACATGGACACTACTGTTGAGAGTATGGAGACAACCAGAAGAACTATCGAGAAAACCTGCAAGATGGATAGTATCATGAACGCTCCTCCTATATGCCCGAAAGCTTGCGCTTTAGGGCATAGATCTTGTTTTTGGAAAGATCTGACTTGGATTACGCTTATTTAGCATATCCCAAAATTAACTATTTTACGGCTTTAAAGAAATTTTGGGATATGCACTATGGCAGGAGCGCTGTTATGCGCCCTTTCGCGCCCTGATAATAGCCTTTCACTTTCTCCGCGAATTCGGAAGAAGCTGGGCCCAGCCTTTCCATGGCAGGCTTAACTCCGTCAAATCCTCTGACATACGGCCCGGAGGCGGCCAATCTTTCCTCTCCGCCAAGGTAATAGGCCTTTTCCTGGATAGACTTGTTGTAGCGATCTCCTAGCAGGTTCAGCTTATCTTTGTTGATTGCCATGCTTAGGTTTTTTGTCACGACTTGCAGTCTGGTTTCGGTGTTGGAAGCCAGCCTTTCGGCTATGGCTATCGCTTTGGCCTGGATCTTCAGGTCAATGGGGTTCAGGGCTACGTTTAATGCGACAACGGTTGCTAGGGCAATGCCAAAAACAATAAAGAAAATTTTGTATATGGCTTTTAAGAGATAGCCTTTTTCGGGCGCTTGCTGGGCATAGAGAACAAGTGGCGGCGGGGGCGACAGGAACCTCGAAAGCTTTGCGCTGGGGCTTTCTGGAGCAGGAGGCACCAAAGCGCCGCAATATGTGCAGAATGTCTCGCGATCACCTAGCATGGTGGAGCAATAGGCGCATGAGCGCAAATTAATCGCCCTCCTTCAAATCCAGAACCTTGGCGGCAAAATCTGCTTTGGCCAGCCGGAGCTTGCGGAAGGGGCCAAGCTTTAGGGCTTTGAGGTTTTGGTACGCCTCAGCGCTGCCTTTCCAGACGGCTTTCAAGTTTGCGTCCACCGCGTTCCCTCTTCCCTTAAGTCCGTCTTCTATCAAGACAGCTTCCCAGGAGAACGCTTCCGCCATGTTGCATTTTGAAGCTATGTCCAGATAGAACACTGCTTCTTCACTTGATTTGTCAAGGCCTTGGAAGATCTCGAAAGCGGCTTCGCCGTGCCCGGCGGCGGCGCTTCTAGCCAAGAGGTCACGGGCTCTTTTTGACTCTCCGGCCTCAAGGCGCTTGGCTGAGAGTTTGGCTAGCCTAATCCCTTCCAGGGTTTTGCACATCTCATCCATCCAGGGGATGATCATTCTAAGAGACGTGAAAATCTCGGGCGAGGCTTGGTAGAGGTCAAGCATGGCCGGGAAAATATCAAGGGTGCTCGCTTCGATCTCGTCAAAGGCTTCGTTCAGGGATCTGGCTTTCTTTACAGGGCTAAAAACCTGGGAAAGCCTTTTTATCTTAGAGGGCATGTTTAGCCTTAGGGCTCTGTCTGCGCACTGGGAAATATAATCCCCAAGGATCTTGGCCAAGACATTTCCGCAGGAAGCGCAAAACGCCAAGTCTTCGATGGCCGCTTGAACCAGGTAGGCGCCTTTTCTGCTCCACTGGGAAGCCACGCTCGCGCCGCAGAGCTCAACCAATGAAAAGAAGCAGAGATTTCCTCCGGCCTGGTTAAGGGATCGAAATCCCTGCCCAAGCTCGGCCCGCTCTTTTATCAGCTTCCAGAACCTGGCGTTCTGGGGCTGCCTGGCCATTATGCCTAGGTTGAAAAGGGCGCTGGCAAAGTGGGCTTGGTCCGGATTTGTCTCTTCCATTGTCGTCATCCAGCTCTTGAACTGGCTTTTCAGGTTTTCAAGAGGAGCTGTGCCTCCTATGCCAGAGGCTTCAAGCAGCATTCTTGGCAAAGTGGCGTCAGGGTCTGACTTTTCGGCGTCTCGCATAAGAGCGAGGCCTCTTTCCAGGTTTTCTTTAGTGGCGTATCCGTGCAGGTTCATAAACGCCAAAAGTGCGCGGCATGTGGCATCTTCAAGGCTATGCCCTATCTCTAGGGTTTCCAGGGCCTCTTTATGGCGTTTCTTCGCGAAATGCCTTTGGCCTAGCCAATATGCCACCTTGCCGTGGGTATGGCAAAGCTCTTCCGCCAACCTTTCAGCTTCATCAGCCTGATTGGGATCATCTCTTATCTCAAAGAAAAGCTCAAGCTTGGATTGCTCGTCTGTGTCGGCGTGCTTTTTCAGCCAGAACAGTGACTCATCTAGGCTTCCGACATTTTTGAGCATGTGGGCAAGAAAAAGCTGGGCTGGCTTATGGCCGTCCGAAGCGCATTTTCTCATCCACGCGAACGCTGGCTCTGGCTTCCCTTCATTGAATATGTATTCCGCGTACAGGTACGCGCACTCAATATCTGTTCCACTAGCCACGAACCTGTCAAACTTCGCTCCTGCAATGGGGCCGTCCTTCATGTCCAGCTGAGCGACAAGGGCTGAGACCCCTTTGTATCCCACCAGGGACGCGACTTTGTATTCCGATCTAAAGCCCAGGCTTCTCCCAGCCTCCATGATCGCCCAGGCCGCAACGTCTGCGTCCTCCTTTACTCCGGTCAAAAGCCCTATTTCAATTTCTTTTCGCCATTGCTTGTCGTACTTGAATGATTCAGCCGCGTATGCGAACTTCAGCCTGTTCTGGGTATGATTGTCCAAGAACTCCCATTCTTTGCAGACCAAAGCCTGGCCCGCTTTCCATCTGGATCCAAGAATCGAGAACTTGCGGCCTCCAGTCCAGTCACGCTCCCAATTGGCAAGCATTCTCCATGGGCTTGATCTTCCGCAGCCGTACCCTCCAGGGCTTGGGGCCTTCGCTCCGCATTCCGCCGCCAGCCGGCATTCGATGTAATACTTGATCCCTTTTAAAAGCTTTCCTTCAGCATCCGCCAGCTCACTGAACGCCGCAAACGAGTCGGCGTCCGCCATTGCCCTTTCCAGGTTTTTCTCAGTCCCGAACCCATACGCTAGACAAAGAGCGTTTGCCGCAGCCAGCTTTGCCTCGGCTGACGGGTCAGCCCCAGCAAAACCTTTGCTGACGCTTTCCCTCAAGGACGCCAGCGCCTCTTTCGCCCTGGAATCCGAAAGGCTCTTGAGCTCCTCCAAGGCTAAGGCGTCTTCACTCCAAAACCCGTCATAGGGTATCTCAGCCGTCGCAGCCGCAAGCCCCACAGAGGCGTTCGCTTCCAGCACCTTAAGCCTGGCCATCCGCTCCAAGAACACGTCTTCCAAAACCATTGCCTCAACACTCTCTATGTCAAGCGTCAAGGATCGAACCCAGGCAATTTCGCCAGCTATGCGCTCAGAAAGACCCTCTTGAGAGTAATCTATCAATCCGGTCGGCTTTTGCGCCGCAATTTGGCTTTGCAACTTCTCACCTTCTCTATAGCGCATGTCCCAAAGCAAAGCTTTCTTTATAGATAGCTTGCTGAAATTTGGGGCATGCGCCTACTGTGCGTCTCGCCGCGCCGCCCGATCCCGCTCCGCAGGAAATCCTGGCCGCGGCGCCGTTCTTGGCGCGCGTACTGGCGGCTGTCCATGGCCATGGAAAGCCCGATTCCGCTTTTTATAGCGCAGCCCTTGGGGCTTGGAAAAGCCTGCGTTTAAGGCTTTAAGGCTTCAAGATTTTAAGCTTTGGAATTTAAGAGCATATCCCAAAATTATATCCGAGGCAGCGGAAAAATCCGGCATTAAAGCGTTCGCCAGGATTTTTCCGCTGCCATTTCGGAATTTTGGGATATGCACTAAGCCTTTGGAATTTAAGCCCCCCAAAGCTTTTTCGGCAGCGCACTTGAGCATGCCTATATTATACCATCGTAATGATTGATAGACAAGGAAGAAGATGCAGCTATTAATTATCGCAGCCCGCCCGTCTCGCAGATTTGCTTTCTCGTGGCCAAATCGCCTTTTGCCGCTCTTTTCGCCATGTTGATGAAGCTAACGCGCGATCATTTATTCTTGCAGCTAGTTTTCGCGTTCGCTCTCACCGCGAAATCTTTTGCCCATGTCCTCGCCCAGTTTTGCGATTTGCCTTTAAAATCTGCCATCCTTAAGTCGTTTCAATCGCTTTTTCCCACACAACTACCTGAATTTCGCCAGAAAATGTTGAAATAAGACTCAAAGTTTAGCTATTTTCGTTTTAGCTGTTACGCAAGCTTGGAAGATCAAAAAGAGCTGCATCGGTTGCAACTTCAGGAAAGCTACCTTCAAGGGTTAGGCAAAATGGTTGGCAATGGCGAAACTTGCGCTTGCGACTTCGGACCCGCTTTGCCAGTGATGCGCAATATGAGGGCGGATCTTGGGCTTTCGGGATGCGGCCTTCGGTGGAAAGAAATAAAGATAGATATTTCATATACTCACTTTCAAAATTTTGGTGGAAGTGGGGGTTGGAGCGCGATGATATAAAGAGGCAAAGAGGCAAACCCTCTAACCTCGCCTGCCAGGGCTGCCCCTAACTTCCTCTTTCCATGCCTCGCAAACTCCAGATCAAACCCCAAAACCAAGACAAGGCCCGGGAGCGCCAAAAACCGGCGCTCCCGGGCCTTGCTTAAATCCCATCTAATACGGCATCTTTGCGAACCTAGCGACCAGCAGGAACCAGAGCCCTTGCACCGCCACAAACGCCGTAATAATTTGGCTGTTCAAGTAGTCAAAGCCGAAGAAGGCTAGAGCGAAGGATCCCCAGATGATTGGGAAGCACATGAGAAGGGGCTTCCAGGAGCTGTATACCTTGGCGCCTATTGAAAAGTGAAAGCGCCTTAGACTTGCGGCCAGGTTGCCGATCCATATGCAGACGCAGGAATACGCGGCCACTTTGCCCCAGATTTCTCCAAATCCGTTGAGCAGGTAGATGGCGCAGAGGAGAATGGCCATGAGCAAATCCAAGAGCGCTCCGTCAGAGGTAATCACCGCCTGCTCCGACCTTGTCCGCATTCCCTTCAACCTGAGAAAGACCTCTGAGGCATTAAACATGACGAAGAGGATAAAAACAGCCTTTACCAAGAGATTGGCGCGAAAGAACCCGCCTTCTGAGGCCACGTGAATAAACAATATGAAAAGGCCAAGATTTCTGACAAACGGGATGTTCAGCCTGGCTACAAGAAACCAGTATGTGCTGGCTTCATTGGCGTTGCCCCATCTGTCTATCGCGACAAGGGCGGTCGTATAGGCGGCTGCTATCAACAAGTATCTCGCGCCGTATGAATCAGGGGTTCCATCCCCGATAAGCGTCATGACTATTATAACGCCCAGGCTGGCCACAACAGCTAGCCTTGCATATCCTCCTGGTATCTTTAGCAGCTGGAAATCATCGTTGCCTTTGTTTCGGGCAGATTTTTCTTCAGCCACAGTTCACCTCCTAAAAATAGGGTTTAAAATAATTAGCGTTTGAGGGGCTTATGCCAGTTTCTCACTTTTTCCAAAGCGCCATAAACCCAAGAAAATGAAAGCTTGCCAAAAGCGCTGGGATCGACAGGATCATGCAGCCAACTCCCACAATCCAAGACAATTCGGACGTAACCAAAGCAACGGACATCTTTCCAAGCATGATCAAAATGGCAAGCACTGAGCCCATTATCAGCGCCATTGACACAATGTGAGGAAAAACGCCAAAATATCCGGCGGCAAAGAGGATTATGGCAAACAGATCCAAGTCCCAGTAGAAGCGCACAAAGGCAAAAGCCTCACGGGTCAGCTTTGTTTCTTTCCCTTTCATGCGATTCTCGGAAACGAACTTCATCTTGTGCCTGACCATGAAATGGATGGATAAAACGAAGGCGCAGTACGCAATCTTGGTTATGAGGCCCGCGTTCAAAAACCCGGCGTCCGCAGACAAGGCAATAGCGACAGCCACGCCTGTCATGTTTATGACGCTTGTAAACGCTATCCGATAAATGACTACATCCCTTGTGGAGTTGCCGTTAAACACGGAATTAAGAAGAAAGACCGACCCAATGCATATGAACAGGTTGAAAGCCCTGACATACGCTTCAGACTGGGTGGTCGCGCGCAAGATAATAAACAGTGCAACTGTTAAAAATTGAAACAGAATCCAAGCGCCTGTTGGCGTTACATTGAGTTCTTGGATATGTTGATCTTGCAGAGAATCATCATCGATATCCACTTGTGCCCCCTTTTGGCGAAACGCCTTTGGAATATTTGCCATAATACACAGCTCAGGCTCTGTGACCTGGCTCTGCGTTTGATAACTTTCAGACTTTCTCATTATATAGCATAATACGCAATCTATCAACACGCCTGTTTTAACATAGCATAATACGCAATCTATTAATTTAACGACTTAATTCAGGCGGCGGGACGGGAGGCTTCAAAGGGGCAGCGGCAAAGAGAAATTCGGCATCTCTTGCCAAGCTTGCAGGTATGGTTTATGATAAGCATGTGAGAGCCAAAACTAAAACCTTTGGCGCTTTGAATTTTTGGCTGGCAAAGGAGCGATAACATGAAAATAGATGTCTGGTACCTGTACCACAGCGGCTTCGCAGTGGCGGTCGGAGACAAGCGCCTCATTTTTGACTACTGGAAGAACACGCCTCACACCGGCGGGTTTGCTGCCGGGATTGTTGACTCGGACTCGATCAGGGACAAGGAAACCTTTTTCTTTGCGTCACACTCCCACGGCGATCACTACAATCCTGCCATCTTCAACTTTTCCTATAGGCCTGCCGTCCATTACGTCTTGTCGGACGACATACCAGCAAGAGAAGGGGCGCTCATGCTGGGGGCAAACGAGAAGAGATCGTTTGAGGGCTTGGAGATCGAGACTTTTCTATCGACAGACCTAGGGATAGCCTTTCTGGTCACGGTAGACGGCGTAACGATCTATCATGCCGGGGATCTGAACTGGTGGCATTGGGACGATGACACGCCAGATGAAGAGGCCGCCATGAAGAACGCTTACTTTGACAGCATCGGAAGACTCAAGGGCAAGAAAATAGATCTGGCTATTGTTCCTGTAGATCCAAGGCTTGAAAAGTCAGCCTTCATGGGGATAGAATCCTTCGACGAGCTTATTGGTCCGACTTTTTTCGCGCCCATGCACTTCACAAGCAATCCGAAGGTCATTGACGAGCTCATGGAGCGGGACATAGCGAAAAAGAAGGACGGATGCTTGATACCGTTCAAGACAAGAGGCCAGAAGGCCAAGATCTACTTGGACGAAGGAAGGTTCGTGCTGACTCCGGGAAAAGGGACGGAATAAGAAAGGGCAAGCGCAAGTCAATAATTAGGAAAGGGCAAGCGCGAGTCAATAATTAGGAAAGGGCAAGCGCAAGCTAATAATAAAGGGCAATCCAGCAAAAACCTTGGAATATCGGGAATAGGAGCGTTTTTAGGTCGGCCAGACGAGTGTCTGGCCGGCCTTTTTACGTCGATCCGGTTATGCCAATTTGATACTTTGTTATATTTATAAATTGACTTTTTGATTTTTTGAATTTTCGAGTTTTTAGGCTTTCCTTTTCGATCAATTCATATTATAATGCTTCATAGGGCAATCGCGCGAATTCTGTCGACTTACGGCGCATCCAAACCAGTCCTGTCGATTGCATTCCAGCCAATACAATCGCGGCTCCCTGGCATAGATGCTCTGGGTATGTTCTAAGACGCGATACGACTCTAAAAATCATTTTTTCGTCATGTGTTGACATTTTTCGATCAGTGTGATACAATCAGCATGTGACTTAAATCATACGCTTGTCCTTCTTTGGCAATAGCATCCGTAGGCAACAGCGTATACCCTCAGTTAGGCTTCCTGTCAGCGCAGCCAAGAGCGTTCAGCGCCACTCGCCATGTTTTTGCTAGTTTGAAACAACATCTGAACCTCGTTGGCTAAATATTCTATCTTTACTGCTACTACCGTCATTCTAAGGAAAGGACAGCTCTGATGTACAATTGCGTACCATTCGGCAATTCCGATCCATTTGAAAAGTATCAAGGATTGGCATGCTGCAAAGGCAGCAACAACCCCAACCCCAGCCTCAATCCCAACTCCAGCCCTGATCGCAAGCTTGAGCCCCTCATGTCCATCATGAAGTATGTTGACACAGCTCCTCAAGGCGAAGAAATGTATTTCCCCATGAACGACCCTGTGTTCATGAGGGCAATGTGCAACCTCGAACTGATGTCAATGCTTCTGTCGGAGATCGAGGGAGTGCGAGTTAGAGCGAAAGAAACGGAACCTCAATCTACAGTCCTGACTCAATATTTCAACTCCAAGCAGTCCAGAAATGACGTGAAGGTGAGTGCTACCGCAAGTAAACGCAAGTCATTCTTCATTGTCGAGGGACAGCGGTATTACTACCCGAATTTCTTTGTAGGCAGACAAAACAATTATCTTGGTGCCTTTACTGCTTACCTCAACAACAAGAAATCTACCATACAGCCTGATGTCTCATTGGTTTTTGTGAACCTGAGACACGACGATGCAGAGCAGGTTGTTGAGAGAATACCAAGATTTCGCCCCGTCTCAGGAAACGTTATGTACCCTAAGAGTCAGATTGTCAACATCAACCTAGATCTCTTCATCAAGTACATATCCGACCCTGCAACGCAAATAAAGGATACTCAGCAAAAACTCACTCCAAAAATGCAAGCCCTTTGCCTCGGATTCTTGGAGGCTCACGCTCCGGAGCAATATGAAGCTTCCTGCAAAAAGCTTTTTGGAAACAACAAGGGTGCCAAAGATGCTTGCATATGCTGGCTGACAGTCATGGACAGGATCAAGTCTGACATAGACGTCAATGCCAAGCTCGTTAAGTACTTTGAAACAGAAAAATCCATCCAGCTAATCCCCGAGGAGATGATAAAAACCTTGAGCCTTACAGAGTATTTTGAGAATTACGCAAACGAGCGCGCGACCGAGCGCTTGACCAAAGGCGAAATTACCATGGCCATTACCTTCCTCAAGCTGCGCCACACGCCAGAAGACATAGCCTTAGGCTGCCAGTTGTTGCCTCTGTCGTTTGTCAAGATGCTCACGCCAGACATGACAGTGGATGCGGCGTACGAGCTTTTCAAAGGCTCGGCCTTGGCAACGGCTTAGAACAGCTCCAAAACAGGGCGCTGGATATACTAATGAGCGGTACCGAACGCTCTTGGAGCATATCCCAAAATTAATTCCGAGGCTTGGAGAAGTCCGAGTGTTTGCTCGCAGAAGCCAGAGCATCTGCCCCTTGAGTAAAAAGCGCAGTTTTTTCACTCGCCGTTATTCGCTCGAACCAGCCAGACTAACAATCTGGCTGGTTTTTTGCTCGATACGACCCGCGAATTTGTGATAAGCGCTTATTCGTCAAGTGTTTACAGCTTCCGAATAGTATGATACAATCGTTGCATTGGCGAAAACAAACGTTTCAACCGCGTCAGATGCATATATATTCTTGCGAGTTTAGATTCAATACGCGCTAATCACGCGCTCGCGTCGATGCTAACTATTATCTCAGTGCTTTTGCAGTTCCTAAGCACGCACGCAAGTAATATTTATCCTCGCATCACGGCAGTTTTTGTGCAACTAAGGAATGATGATCTGTGCGCAAAGAACCCATTAGACGTTCAACCCAACTATGCAAGCTCTTTGCTACGGATTCCTATTTGCTCACGCTAAAGACTTCTATCGCCATTTTTGCAACGAGCGGGGAGTGTTTTAGCAAGCGGGCCGCGCTGGCTTTTTAAATCTTTCTCGCCAAGAGCACTTTTGTGACGCATGTTTGTCTTTGCTGGAAATCGGCCAAAAAAAGCTGATTTCCGGATATTTCTAGGAGGTGATAAACGCAATGACCCTTACAGAGTATTTTGAGAATTACGCGAACGAGCGCGCGACCGAGTGCGTGATCAAAGCCGAAATTTACATGGCCATTACCTTCCTCAAACTGCGCCACCCACCAGAAGACATAGCCTTAGGTTGCCGGTCGTTGCCTATGTCGTTTATCAAGAATCTCACGCCGGACATGACAGTAGATGAGGCGTATGCGCTTTTCAAAAGCCTGGCCTTGGTAACGGCTTAGAGCAACTCCTAAATATGGCGCTGGATATACTAATG
Organism: Clostridiales bacterium; assembly: GCA_031270945.1. Classification (GTDB taxonomy): domain Bacteria; phylum Bacillota; class Clostridia; order Lachnospirales; family WQUN01; genus JAISWZ01. Next base: position 33,600 of record JAISWZ010000643.1, read on the forward strand.
AGCGGTACTGAACTCTCCTAGATGGATTCTAATTGACTCATGTTAAAGACTTCTATCGCCATTTTGAATTTTACGAGTGGGAGGATTTTAGCAAAGCGGGCTACGCTGGCTTTTAAATTTTTCTCGCCAGGGTCACTTTTGTGACGCATGTTTTCGCCGGAAATCGGCTAAACAAAGCCGATGTCCGGATATTTCTAGGAGGTGATAAACGCAATGACCCTTACAGAGTATTTTGAGAATTACGCGACCGAGTCCGCAATCAAAACCGAAATTTCCATATCCATTAACCTCACTAAGTGCATATCCCAAAATTATATCCGAGGCACCGGAAAAATCCGGCGTTGAAGCATTCGCCAGGATTTTTCCGGTGCCATTTCGGAATTTTGGGATATGCACTAAGTCGCGCCTAACATCAGAAGACATAGCCTCTGTCTGCCAGTATTTGCCTCTCTCCTTTGTCAAACAGCTCACGCCTGACATGACAGTTGATGAGGCGTACGCGCTTTACCTGGAAATCCAGCCATTGTCGGCGAGTACCAATGCAGATGCCTGAGAAACTCGTCAAAAAGAAAACAGGCAAAATCACTACTGCATAAGGGCGGGGGCAAACCCGCCTTATAAAATGACTCTTCCATGATAAAACCCGGCAGACCCCAGGTCTGCCTGGCTTTATGAATCCTTGCAAATCCAACAATGGTAGCGCCGCCAAGAAATTCTCCGACCAAAGTTATTGCTTGGTTCCTATTGCAGTTTGATTAACAAACTATGTTGACAGTCCCTATCTGCAGTTCTCGCCACTCCCTCCCCTACCCGCCGGGAAAATCCCTATCCACATTCCACCATGGAATTTAAAGATGCAAAGCAAATGTGGCACCAAATCCCGCAAGCACTCTTCATCTGCCAAAAGACTGGCACACTTTGGGGCTCGTATCAACTCCCCTTCACACGCTAACGACATCGCCGCCAAAAACTTCTCCGTCACAGCTTTTCCTTGGTTCCTATTACAGTTTGATTAACAAACTATTTTGACATTCCCCTACCTGCAGTTCTCGCCCTCCCCTCCCCGCTATATCTGTCAACAAGCGCTTATCCACATTCCACCATGGAATTTAAAGATGCAAAGCAAATATGGTACCAAATCCAGCAAGCGCTCTTCATCTGCCAAAAGACTGGCACACTTTGGGGCTCATCTCAACTCCCCTTCACAGGCTAACAGTATCGCCGCCGAAAGTCTCCCCGTCACAGCTTTTCCTTGGTTCCTATTACAGTATGATTAACAAACAATGTTATCATGCCCCTATCAGCAATTCCCGCCATTTCCTCCTTTCTCCGCCAGGAAAATCACTATCCACATTCCACCATGGAATTAAGGGATGCAAAGCAAACTCCCCGCCAAATCCCCAGCCTCGCTCCCGTTCCCCAAATACGTCCTAAATTTATAGCTCTCATAAAAAAGAGCGGCCAGACAAATGTCCGGCCGCTTCTGAACCTTCTAAATCACCCTAGGACTTTCAATCCCGCTGTAAACTCGACTTTTTTCGCCCTACCTACGCTTTGAGCTTCAGGTACGCGCGATATGCAATCGTTATCGACTGCTCTATCGTCAGTTGCCCTTCGGGCTCAAATCTTCCGTCTCCAACTCCTGTTATGGCGCCAGCTTCTACTGGCCAGCCCAGTTCAGCGTCAACCCAGTGATCGCTCACGTCAGTGAAGCTGTGGGAGTAGCCGGTTGTCTCAACATTCAGGGCTTTGGCGGTTCTATTGATGAAAGCGGCCATCTGGGCCCTTGTCAGTGATTCTGTTGGCGCATACTTTCCTTCTCCAACACCAGCTACTATGCCAAGAGCGTAGACAGAAAGAATCGACTCATCAGCTGTGTCAGAAAACGAGTTTTTGTCAATCTCAAGCCCTTTTGACGCCAAGACTTCGTTTATGGACTTGCCTGAGCTCTTTTCTACCAGGCCTACGAACAGCTTGGCAACATTTCCCCTAGATATGGGGGACTGGTAGTTGCTTTGCAGACTGTCGGCAACCAACCCTGCTTGAATAGCGGCCTTCACTTGATCTGCCGCCCAGGGAGAAGGTGTTTCTATGCTGATTGAAGAAAGTGATTTCTTTGGCAATGCCGATGCCTGAACTGATCCATTGCTATTTTCCCAAGAGAGCATGTCTTCTGGATATCCCTGCACCGCTTGCCCCATGAGGAACTCCAGTCTGGCTATTGGCTGGACTTGGCCCAGCGTACCGTCTTCCGCGTTGCCATGGCTGACTATGGTATAAGTTACAATGGCCAGGCCATCAAACGAATCAGTGATCTTTATCAGGTTGCCAGTAGGAACGCCCATGCTTCCAGGCTCGCTGACTCCCTGCTTGTAGTACTCCTTGTATTCGATGAAAGCGTCAAACCCCAAAGAAAGACTTCCGCTTGTGCCAGGAATGGCAAACCTGTATAAGGGAACGCCCTCTCCATATGTGGATGTCACATACTCTGAGCTTGCCCCTTCAAGGGTTACGACTGAATTGGTGTTTGGAATTTTTACAGAGATCCGGCTTATTGTTTCGGCAGCGTTTGCTTTGAAAGATAAAGACACGAATGCAAGTGAAAATATTAGTAAAAATGCGCAAATGCGTTTTCCCATAAGGCACCCCTTCTGCCCGCGTCGCGGGCATGAGAATTTTGCAAAAGAAAACGGGCTGGCAAATATATGGAATCAGGTTTTAGATAAAGGAATCGAGCTGGAGGCAGGAGTTTAAAGAGAGCTGTGTCGGGCAATCCCGTAGCTGCAATGCTGGATATGTATATCGCGTGAATCATATGTCATCGACATCGGCAGCCGCTCTGGCTGCTGGGCTGAGCGCTATAGCCAAATCATATCTTACCAAAAGGCGCGGTTCTTCTCGCACATCGATAAACGCAAAAGCGCCTTCCGTAACCCGGTTGGCGCTTCGCTCTTTGGTCGCCTGTACAGCCGCATCAGCTTTGGCCTCCTTGGCAAATCTTAGGTCAATTTTTGCCGTTTCTAAGCTCCTGCCTGTTCGAGTACAAAACGTCCATGGTTGTGGTGAAGTAGTCAGCCAGCAACTGGTGCTGCTGATCAATGTTTGTCATAGCCTCCTGGATTGTCTTCTCAGTCTTCGCCAGAATCTCGTCGGCATAGTCCATGGCGTTGAGCCTCATGTCGCGAGCGCTTTTCTTGGTCTCTTCAACTGCCCTCTCAGCCTGCTCGGTCGCCCTTTTGAAGATCTCATGGCTGTTCGTCATCATTTTGGCAGTTCCCTCTGCCTCTTTGATGACTCCAGATGCTTTTATCTTAGCGTCGTTGATGATCTTGTCATGCTCTTCGATTATGCGCTGCGCCTGCCTGATCTCGTTGGGAAGATTTAGCCTTATCTCCCGTATGATATCGTAAATTTTCTCCCTATCCACGGAAACCTTGCTTGAAAAAGGGATCGGTCTGCTGTTCTCGATGAAGTCCTCCAGCATTTCCAAGTATTCTAGTATCGATTCCATATATTCCCTCCGGTCAAAAGGGCTCTTCTCATCCCTGATTCGATTTCGCCTCAGCCAGGAGATCCTCCCCGCCGGACCAACCTTTCAAGCCCTGACTCCAGGCCTTTCGGCTGTTGGCACGTCCAGCCATGAGCGGCCTTGCTTTGCCCAAGCGCGCTTGGGCAACGTAAGCTGTGAGGCAGCGCGCCAGCACTGCTTGTGTTCTTGCGTCGCGTGTCTTAAATTTGCTGAGTTTTTGATCTTTTCTTGAACTTTTCTTGCTTTTCAAATCTTCTTGATCTTAAATCTTTTGCAACTCAAGCCCCTATTAGGTCTTGCGAAGCTCTTCAAGCCGTTCCTTCATTTGCACCGCAATGAACCCCGGCGTCAAGCCGTCAATGCTTCCCCCGTTTCTGGCTATCTCTTTTATTGCCCTTGAGCTTAAGAAGGTGTGCTCAAGTTTTGTTGGAAGAAATACCGTCTCTAGCCCTGGGCATATCTGGCTGTTGTAATGGGCCATTTCTATCTCAAACATGTAGTCCGTGATGTTTCTTGTGCCTCTGACGATTGCCTTCACGCTGTGTACTTTGGCGTAATCCGCCACCAGCCCTTTGAACGAGTCGACAGAGACGTTCTCCAGGCCAGCCAAAGCCTCTTTTATCTGGCTTTTTCTTTCGGCCAGGGAAAACAGCGTCACCTTGGCCTCATTTTCTGCGATCAGCACAATCAGCTTGTCTCCAAGGTTAAGCTTCAATGATCTTCTTATGACATCCAAGTGGCCTTCGGTGATTGGATCAAAGGTTCCTGGAAATATAACCGCAGACAGATAAAGCGCTCCTTTCGGGCCAGGTCTAGGACAGGTCAAAAAACAGGAACGCGGCGGTCGTATAGGCTTTTTCCTTGGCCGCCGCAAGCCCCCAGTTAGCCTGGATTAGAGATTTGACGTCTTCCAGCTCGTCCGACGCGCATTCAGCGACAAGGAGCCCCCCTTCCGCCAGCAGCTCACGCTCTTTGGCAAATATAGCAGCCTCAGGGCACAGCCCTTGGCGGTAAGGGGGATCCAGAAATATGATGTCAAATCTCTTTCCCAAGGATTTTAGCCGATTGGCCGCAAGCTTCCAGTCCATTTGAAGGATTAGGCTTTGCGCCTCATAGCCGCACGCCTTGATGTTCTTTTGCGCCAGCCTGGCGTCTTTGTCCGCGAACGCGGCAAAGCTGGCCCCTCGGCTTAGCGCCTCTATCCCTATCGCGCCGGATCCGGCAAACAAGTCCAAAAACAGCGAGTCTTGCACCCTGCTCCCCAGCATGCTGAACAAGGCTTCCTTCATGCGGTCAGCCGTTGGCCTGACATCCAGCCCGGACGGGGCCAAAAGCTTCCTGCCCCTTGATCTTCCCGCAATAACGCGCATACATGCCTCCGCGCCGGGCAAAGCCCAAAAAATCAAGATTTAGAGCATCCCGAAGTTATAAAAAGGCCTATTTAAGCTTTTTCTGATCCCGCTCGTTGAGCCAGCGGGATCTTGCGCATTGAAATCCTGATCGTTCGCCCTTTTGGGATACGCATTTAGTGCATATCCCAAATTTCCTCCAGTGGCGAGGGAAAAGGCATGCGATGCTTTAACGCGTGGCTTTTCTGAGCCCTGAAATAAATTATTTGGGATACGCATTTAGTATAATAAAAACAGCCTGTCAAGTAAATGAAATTCATATGCGAAAATGCGGCAAAACCAGCTGTTATTCGGCGGAGATGATGTAGTAGTATGTCGGCTGGCCGCCATCTAAGATCTCAACTTCGGTTCTGGGGCTCTTCTTTCTTGTTTCTTCCGCCAAGCGCTCCGCGTCATCCTTGTTCGCTTCCGCTCCGTAGTAAATGCTCACTACGTCTGATCCGAGAACCAGGAGCCTGTCCATCATCGCTTCGGCGGCTGCGCTTATGGTTTGTTCCGCCACCACTATCTGGCCATCCAGTATTCCCAGGAAGTCTCCTGACTTGATGGTCAGCCCGTTTGTTACAGTGTCTCTCACAGCTATTGTGATCTGCCCGCAATGGGTGCTCTGCATGGCGTCAAGCATGGACTGCGTGTTCTCCTCGACGGAGTTGGCGGGAGCGTAGCTCACAAGGCAGGTGACGCCCTGAGGTATGCTCTTTGTTGGAAGCGTTACTATCTTCTTGTCTGTGTACATCTTTGACGCTTGCTCTGAGACAAGAATGATGTTCTTGTTGTTCGGCAAGACGTAGACAACGTTTGAGTTCACTTTCTCGACAGCCCGTATTATGTCCTCTGAGCTTGGGTTCATGGACTGTCCGCCCTCGACAACTTCATCAGCTCCAAGGTTTGCGAAGAGCTCCTTAAGTCCAGCGCCTACTGAGACGGCGACAAATCCAGCCTCTTTGAAGGGCTTTTCAGGCTCCGGCTTCTCTTCCTCTTTGATATGGCTTGAGAAGTTGATGAGGGTCGTATGCTGCTGCCTCATGTTCTCGATCTTCATGTTGCTGAGCGGGCCCAGCTTCAGCGCTTTTTCAAGCACAAGGCCGGGGTGGTTGGTGTGGACATGGATCTTTACGATATCCTCGTCAGCCACGGCAACAATGGAGTCGCCCATTGTCTCAAGGAAAGACTTGAGGCTGGATTCGGTGTTATCGTCAATATTCTTGGCGTTAATAAAGAACTCGGTGCAGTACCCGAAGAGGATTTCTCCAGACGCGGCCGCGGCCGCGCTCAGCACGCTGTTTTCCTCTTCAGCGGCGGTCTGCTTCCCAATTTCCTGGAGCGCCTCCTGGGGCCTGTTCATGCTTTCCAGCGCCCCGCGAATGAAGACCAAAAGGCCGAATCCGCCGGCGTCTACAACGTTGGCATTCTTAAGCTCGACCAGCATCTGGGGAGTCTGGGACAAGACTACCGTGGCGTGGTCAACAGCCTCAGCTATCATCTCTTCCACATCATCCCCTGAGTATTCCACAGCTCTCTCGCCAAGCGCCCTGGCTATGGTAAGAATGGTGCCCTCTTTGGGCTTCATGACGGCCTTGTATGCGGTTTCTGTCGCTTTCACGGCAGACAGCGCTAGTTGCTCCATGTTGGCTATGTCCACACCCTGCAGGCCCTTCGCGAAGCCGCGAAATAATTGGGAAAGAATGACTCCCGAGTTTCCTCTTGCCCCCCTCAGGGATCCCCCAGAAGCGGCTTTCGCCACATCCTGTATGTTCGGCGTGTTCAGCTTTTCAACTTCCCTAGCCGCTGCGATCACTGTCATCGACATGTTTATGCCCGTATCTCCGTCAGGGACAGGGAACACATTCATGGCGTCCACTTCATGCCTTTTCTTCGCAAGGGCGTTTGCGCCCGCTATAATCATTTTTTTAAGCAGGTTGCCATCAACGGTTAAAGTGCCCAACTGCAATCCTCCAGTCGCGGATGCCAGGCATCCCGGTATTCTTGGGTGTTGTCGCCCAGTATCTTATTCGATCCGGACGCCCTCGACGAAAATGTTGACATCCTCCACAGGCATTCCGATGTTCTCCTCGACGCGGTACTTGACCGTGCTTATGATGGAGTCGGCTATAGCTGCGATGTTAGTCCCGTATTCGACTATGATGTGAAGATCGATCGCGACGGAGCATTCAGTCACCTTAAGGCGTATCCCCTTGGTGAGGCTTTCCATCTTCAGAAGCTGGACAAGGCCGTCCTTGACGTTCTTGGCCGCCATTCCGACAATGCCATAGCAATCTATAGCCGCCATTCCGGCTATCCTGGCCACGACTTCATTGTCAATAGTTATTGTGCCGAATGCGTTCTTAATGCTCAACGACATCTTTGTTTTGCCTCCTTGTTTCATTATGGCGCTTGGCGCCCGTTCCCAAAAGAAGGCGCGGCGCTCAACTTCGCCGGGCCCGCTATCCCAAACCGGAAAGCTTTGTCTCGTGGGCGAAATTTCCCAAGAGACATATCCCAAAGGCGCTATGGCGTTTGCCCGATGCTTGTGGCAAGCCGTCGGTCAAAAGGCTTGAGCCAGGCCAATAAAAGACCAGCTTTTTCGAGCCGACTTTTTCGCGCATAAAAAAAATGGGATATGCCCCTATTATACAAAAAGATAAGCCGCAACGCAAGAAAAGCCAAAAAGACGAAAAAGAGACGCGAATGGCGCTAATCCGACTTTCTCAGCCAATTGGCATCCAAACTTGGGAAAAAAAGTTTATGATTTGCGTTTTGCGCTGGTTGCCGCATATAGCTTTCATATTTGCGTCAAGAAAGCTGGCCTTGCTTGGACCCTTGTCCAGGTTTATAATAACGATGGGTGCGCGGCTCAATTTACGAGCATTATATAGCTAAGTTTTTTGCTGGTTTGGGGATGGATTTTGTCTGTGATTGCCTGAGGAACCATTGAGTGGCATTAATTGGCTTTATACAGACCTATGCTTCAGCCAGAAGTAGGATCTTAAATATCCATCGTTATAGTTTTGTCCATTTGGGCGAAGTCAAGTCAGGCGGGGTCATGTTTTGTCTAGTTTCTCTAGACCTAGTTACAAATATTTCTTGTTGCGATACGCCTAAAAGTGCAGTCATTCTTTGGCTAAACGCTTGGCTCAGCACTTGCCAAGCCAAAACCCACTACCCCAAACCGCCCCGCCCCCGGCGCGTACACGCATAATTCCCGCGATTTCGCGGGCAAAGGAGGAATGAGCATGGCAGACATCAAATCTATTCTAAGCCAAATGACTCTCGAAGAAAAGGCCAGCATGTGCTCCGGCTTCGACTTTTGGAGGCTGAAGAGCGTTCCCAGGCTTGGCGTGCCTCAGATAATGGTTTCAGACGGCCCGCACGGGCTAAGGAAGCAGGACGACCAGGCTGACCATTTGGGGGTTAATGACAGCATCAAGGCAGTGTGCTTTCCAGCGGCCTCGGCTACGGCGGCATCCTTTGACAGAGATCTGCTTTACAAGCTGGGAGCGGCCATAGGAGAGGAGTGCCAGGCCGAGAATGTGGCTGTTGTGCTGGGCCCTGCGATAAATATAAAGAGAAGCCCGCTTTGCGGAAGAAACTTCGAGTACTTTTCAGAAGATCCATACCTGGCGGGAGAGCTGGGCGCTGAGCAGGTGAAAGGAACCCAAAGCAAAGGCATAGGCACGAGCGTCAAGCATTTCGCAACGAACAACCAGGAGAACCACAGGCTTTCGGCCTCGTCGGAAGTGGACTGCAGGACTTTGAGGGAAATATATTTGCCTGCTTTTGAGAAGATCGTAAAAGACGCAAATCCTTGGACCGTGATGTGCAGCTACAATAAGGTGAATGGGGTTTACGCTTCAGAGAACAAAGAGCTTCTCACTGACATCCTGAGAAGCGAATGGGGGTTCCAAGGGTTTGTCGTCAGCAACTGGGGCGCGGTAAACGAACGTGTTGAGGCGCTCAAGGCTGGCCTGGATCTGGAGATGCCGTACACTTCATCTGACGATCTGATAGTAGACGCTGTGAAGAGCGGAGATCTTTCTGAAGAAACATTGGATCAGGCGGTTGCCCGGATCCTTGACATCATCTTCAGGCGAGAGGCCGAGAAAGAGCTAAATGCAACTTATGACAAAGAGGCGCACCACAAGCTGGCCGGAGAGATCGAAGGGGAGTGCGCGGTGCTCTTGAAGAACGAGAACGTATTGCCTCTTTCAAAAGAGTCCAAGATAGTTTTTGTTGGAGAGTTCGCCAAAAACCCCCGCTTCCAGGGAGGCGGAAGCTCGCACATAAACGCGTTCAAGACAGAGAGCGCCCTTGACGCGCTGGCTGCGCGTGGAATCAAAGTTGAGTATTGTCAAGGATTTTCGGCGATTGCAGACGAGGTGGATCCGGCTCTCGAAGAAGAAGCGCTGGCGGCTGTCAAGGACGCTGATGCAGTAGTAATCTTCGCTGGGCTTCCAGACTCCTTTGAGTCAGAGGGCTATGACCGGAAACACCTCAGGCTTCCTGAATGCCAAAATCGGCTCATTCAAAAGCTTTCCCAGGCAAACCCGAATGCAGTCATTGTCCTGCACAACGGAAGCCCAATAGAGATGCCATGGGTGGACTCTGTTCCTGCGATTCTTGAAATGTACCTTGGCGGCCAGGCGGTGGGCTCAGCTGCCATCGATCTGCTCTTTGGGCAAAAGAACCCAAGCGGGAAGCTTCCCGAAACCTTCCCTGTAAAGCTTTCTGACACGCCATCCCATTTGTTCTTCCCGGGGGACGGCAAGACCGCCTTCTATGGAGAGGGCATTTTTGTCGGGTACCGCTATTACGAGAAGAAGGAGATGCCTGTACTGTTCCCCTTTGGGCACGGCCTTTCCTACAGCGAGTTCGAGTATTCCAGCCTATCCTTGTCCAAGGGCGAGATCTCAAGCGACGAATCCGTAGTCGCTTCTATAGAGATCAAAAACATTGGCAAAGTTTCTGGCAAAGAGGTCGTTCAGCTCTATGTTTCCGACAAGACCGGAAAGACCGGAAGCGCCTTAAGGCCGCTAAAAGAGCTCAAGGGCTTTTCCAAGCTGGCTCTGGATCCGGGAGAAACCAAGACGGCAACCTTCCAGCTGGACAAGCGCTCCTTCGCTTTCAGTGACGGAAAAGGAGGCTGGAGAACCCCCAGCGGCCAGTACGAGATCCTTGTCGGCTCTTCCTCCAGGGACATCAGGGCTTCAGCCACTTTGAACCTGACAGAAGCCAAGCTTCCAAAGTTTATAGTCACGCCGAATACGCTGGTTGAAGAGCTTCTTGCCCATCCCATTTTGAAGGCCGAGGTCGAAAAGCTCATGTTCTCACAGCAAAAGTCCGTTGAGACAGACGCGGCCTCCGAAGCCATTTCCGCCGAGATGCAGCTGGCTATGATGATGGAAGCGCCGATTCGGTCGATTGCCATGTTTGGTGATTTCACCAGGGCGCAACTGGCCGGGCTGATCGAGCACCTTAATGGGTTGCTGGAAGACAAGCAGTAAGGGCCGGGGGCCAAGAGCGGATTATTATAGAGAGCCGGTTTTGATTTTTGGTTTTTTTGTTTTGGTTTTTTGTTTTCGTTTGGGATGCTTGCGAGCGGAACGCTCGCAAGCATCCCAAAAAAAATTATTTTCAAAAAGCCAGGCTTCCAGCCTGGATTTGTGCATATCCCAAAATTCCTAAATGGCGCCGGAAAAATCCGGGCGAATGCTTCAACGCCGGATTTTTCCGGCGCCTCGGATTTAATTTTGGGATATGCTCTTTGTGTACTCCTC
>JAISWZ010000646.1 GCA_031270945.1 Clostridiales bacterium
CTGTTGTCAAAGGACAGGACGCCGCTGTCCGAATGGCAGACGCCAACCTCAAAGCAATTGTGGAAGTGCAGACGGCGGCTCCTGATGTCAGAAATCCTCCAGTTGTCGCCAGAGATAAGCAGCACCGGAAAACGCTCCGGCAACTCATAGATGCGGTACTCTACCACTGGGCCTTTTGGCCTTGGCATAAACCCACCTCGCTTGAAGACTGCATGCTTCCAACCCGCGCAGCCAGGCCGGAAGCTTCGGAAAGCTTGCGAGTGCTTGAAACCGATTTCATGGCGTAGATCGATTGCGTTTTGTTGCTGTGACGACGCGTAGACGTCGCTTTTTTCTTAAAGCAAAGTGCCTGTTGGCGCGCCGCGCGCGCGGCGCCCGATGGGCGCTTTTTTGATCTTTTTCTATAGGCATGCCAGCGCCAGCGTCTATCGGGGCGCCCGATATGCACTAAGGCATGCCCTTGGCGTTTTTCGCACGCTCCAAGCCCCAGCGCATAAGCGCCTCATTTGGCCTCGCTAGCAACATCGCCCTATGATTACTATACTACAATAACCACGCGAAAACAATCTTTAATTGTTTCCTCCTAGGCAAATTTTTTAGGCGCCATTGGAGAAATAGCATAAACCCCAAGCCTTTGGGGGCTTTAGCCTAGTTGGACTACACAAATGAAACCAGAAAAGAGCGGGTAAATTTAAAGGGGACGCTGCCTTAAAAAAAGTAAATGGACATTTTCGCATGATTCTTGGTTGATTTAAGGTTGAAATGGATTTATGAAAAATATACAATTAACTCAAAGAGGCAGGAGACCTTTTTGTTAATAAAAACGGAAGGGGGGTATGACATGGATACCGCCTATATACCGCCCAGGAAACGCAACAGGCTGGCCTTCCTGAAAAGGGACTGGCAGCTGTACCTGATGCTTGTGCTGCCTGTGGCAATGACAATCATATTCAAGTATGCCGCCTATCCCGGCTTGCGGCTGGCCTTTATGGACTTCAAGCCCGCATTGGGGTTTGAGAGCAGCAAATGGGTTGGAATGGAGATCTTTCAGAAAATAATAAAGGACAGGGACTTTCTGCGGGCCATCAAGAACTCGCTGGTTTTCAACTTCCTGGATCTGGCCATTGGTCTTCCCGTTCCGATAATCCTTGCCATCCTTTTAAATGAGCTGAGGTTCAAGAAGTTCAAGAGAGTGTCCCAGACAATCTTGTATTTGCCTCACTTCCTGTCCTGGGTCATTGTCGCTAGCATCGCGTACTCACTGTTCAAGCCCGACAGCGGGCTTGTGAACGTCGTAATGAAGAGCGCGGGCTGGATCGAAAAAGGAATACCGTTTCTGACAGAAAAATGGCACTGGGCAGCCACTTACCTACTGGTTGGCGTATGGCAAGGCATGGGCTGGGGCTCAATCCTGTACCTGGCGGCTATAACGGGAATAAGCGCGGAGCTATATGAAGCGGCTACCGTGGACGGAGCAAACAGGCTGCGCCGGATCTGGCACGTTACCCTGCCTGGCATCCGCCCTACCATAGTAACCCTCCTGATAATAAACCTGGGTCGAATCCTTGGCTCAAACTTCGAGCGCTTGGACTCTTTCGCAAACGTCAACGTCAAAGACTTTCAGTACCAGCTAGCCATATACATCTATGACAAAGGGCTTGCAAGCGGAAATTTCTCAAGAGCCACTGCTGTTGGCCTCTTTCAGTCGCTTGTTGGTTTCCTGCTTGTAATCACTGCTGACCGCGTTGCCAAAAGGCTTGGCAGCGACGGCCTCATATAGAAGGGGGGAGCTTCAATGGGCAAAAAAGTTGGAAGCCTCAAAGCGCCCCATTTAAGCGACTTTGTCATAGCTTTCGTCATACTGCTCCTATGCCTTACCTGCCTTGTCCCGTTTTTTCATCTTTTGGCAAAGAGCCTGTCCTCGAACACGGCAGTTTTGTCAAAGACAGTGTTCCTATGGCCCAAAGGCGCAAACCTGAACGCGTATATTACGATATTCAGGGACGGCCAGCTTACCCATTCCATGGTCTACAGCCTCTATGCCACGGCTCTTTTCACTGCCATAGGCATGGTTGTGACAGTCCTGGCGGCGTACCCGCTTAGCGTAAAGAGACTAAAAGGGCGCGGGGTCATTTCCTTGTTGATTATGATACCCCTGTACTTCGCCGCCGGCCTGATCCCGGAATATTTGCTGATCCAGAGCCTTGGCCTCTACAACTCCATGTGGGTTCTCGTCTTGCCGCTCGCCTTCTCACCTTATAACATGCTGATTATGAAGAGCTTCTTCTCCTCCACCATTCCGCCCTCTCTCGAAGAGGCCGCTTACCTGGACGGGGCTAACCACTTTCAGATTTTAGGCAGAATCATCCTTCCTTTGAGCAAGCCAATACTTGCGACAATATCCCTCTTTTACGCAGTCGGTCGCTGGAACGCTTATGCTGACGCAAAATATTACATAAGCAAGAAGGCGCTTCAACCAATCCAATATTTGCTCTACAACATGATACTGAACGCCACCGCATCCGAAGCTGTCTCTCTTTCCGAATCAACGGCAACCCAAAGCACCCCTGAAGTGTTCCAGGCAGCGGCGGTCATGTTCGCGACATTGCCGATACTTTGCATATACCCATTTGTCCAAAAGTACTTTGTCCAAGGCGTCATGATCGGCGCTGTAAAGGGCTGACGCCGAAAAGTTTTTTGTTTTTAAGTAAAAAAATAAAAAAAAATAGCCGCTGGATGCTCAGCGCTTTTACTTGATTATACTCGAAAGTTCCCTACATAAGAGAAAGCAAGTCGACGGCCGCTCCCGTTCAGGCTTGCAGAGAAAGCAAGACGCGTCCCATATATTTCATGCATTTCTAGATCTCGGGATGCGCAAGCAGTGCCGACAGTGCGCCAGAGCGCGTCTGCCGGAACAAAAAACAGGAGGAATGAATGTGAAAAAAATGACTCGTGCCATTATCGCGATCCTAGTAATTGCGCTCATTAGCGCCTCCGCGATAGGTTGCGCAGGCAACCAAGCGCCCGCGCCAGCCCAAACCCAAGCGCCCGCCCCAGCGGCAGAAAAGACAGCCGCCCCAGCGGCAGCGGCAGAAAAGACTGAAGCGCCAGCCCCAGCCGCTCCCAGAGTTAAGATCAGGGTTCCAGTGTATGACCGCTCAAAAGAAGGATATCCAGCTGTTGACGACAACTACTGGACAAAGTACATCCAGACTGAGTTTGGCGATCCCAACAATATCGATGTGGAATATGTGCCAATACCCAGAAACGATGTCATGGCAACATACAGCGTTCTTATAAGCGGCAAGCAAAGCCCCACAATCATGATGGAATATGACTACCCGAAGGTTGCCCAATGGGCGAACGACGGCGCCATGCAAGTGATTGACCTGAACGCGTTCAAGGCCGCAGCTCCCACTTACTACCAGGCCATGGTTGACAATAGCCAGCTTGGCTACACCGACATCAATGGCAAGACATATTTCGTTCTTTCTGAAAGGCCTTATTACAACACTACGTTTACTTACGCCTCGTTTATCCGCCTTGACTGGATCGAGCAGCTGGGCCTGTCAATGCCTAAGAATTATGCCGAGTACACAAACCTGGTTGACAAGATCATAGAAGCCAAGCTTACCGACATAGCTCCTCTTGGCCTTGGCTTGCCATCAAGCGCTTACGCGCAGAACTACTACTTCCGCAATCAGCCTGTGGACGAAACTGAATGGGCAATACATTCCTCTCTTGGAACAGCATCCCTTCCATGGGAAGCGACCAAGAAGATGCTCAAGAGACTTAACACTGAGTATTCAAAAGGCTGGTACTCCAGGGAGTTCGAGCTTGACAGCGCCTCAACAGGCGGATCAGACCAGATGCAGACCGATTTCATCAACGGCAAGAGCCTGCAGTACGGCTCTTACATGTCCGCCAGCGTCAACTGGCTTACGGCGTTCTACGAGAACAATCCCGGTGCCAAGCTTGCAGTGCTCAGCTCCGAAGTCTCTGTAGAGCCAGGCGTAGTTGACCAGATCAAGATCCGCGCAGACAATCCGTTCGGCATGATCGTAGGATTCTCCTCCCAGGCAGACGCGGCCCAGTTGGAAGCCTCTTGGAAACTCATGGAATGGATGATCCAAGAAGACAGCCTGTTCGCGCTTGAAAACGGAGTCGAAGGCGTTACCTACGTCCTTGACGCCAATGGCCTCCCTGTAACGGACAACGAGTATCGCGGACCGGAAATGCTTAACCACAACAACAACATTGACATGACCTGCCTTGTCCACGCTTCAAAGAAGGTCGGAACAATCGAGCAGACAATAGCAGCCATCTCTCCGCAGGGGCTCCCGCAAGACTTCACCCAGGAGCTTATAGACAACTATTACTATCTGAAGAAACTGGCGGACGACGGACGCGCTTACTCAGATCCAGTCTTCGCCGTAGCCATAGAAGCTGAGTCAGAGTATACCGCAACCCTTCTGTCCTTGTGGCAGGAGTACTACGTAGCTCTGGTAAAAGCGGATCCATCCCAGTTTGAAGCCCTCTATGCCGACTATAGCTCCAAGTACCTAGATGCCGGATACCAGGAAGTCATTGACGAGAGGCTTGAAGCTTACAAGGCTGGATCTACGACAAAGCTGCCGAAATAAATTTTTTGATTTTTAGTTTTTTTGATTTTTATATTTTAGATTTCTTTGTTTCATGAGCCTCCGCAAGGAGGCTCATGAAACACTATAAGGCTAGAAAAAAGGAGCGAACTCCTTGTTAAACTTAAAGACCGATAGATCCCGCATTGAGGACGCGCTAAGCCGGGTTGCCGAAAGGACCATGCGAATGGACGAGGCCTGGGATTGGCCTTGCGGGGTGGCTTTTTTAGGCCTTTCTGACGCCCTGGAGGCCACTGGGGACGAAAAGATCGCGCGTTTTCTCCAAGAGCGGATAGGCGAGTTCATCGAGCTTGGCCTTCCTCCTTGGAACGTCAACACATGCGCCATGACGCACTGCCTTTTTGCCCTGCATGCCCTGACTGGCGAGAAGGCATATGAAGAGATCCTCCTAGCCGCGATAGGCTACCTGAAAACCAAAGCTCTGCGTTTTGGCGAGGGAACCTTGCAGCACACAGTCTCATCCAAGAACGACTTTCCAGAGCAGGCTTGGGCTGACACGCTTATGATGGCGGCTTTGCCCATGCTCAAGGCCGG
>JAISWZ010000024.1 GCA_031270945.1 Clostridiales bacterium
GTTTGGAAGCGCCAAAACCTTGACCCCAGCCAGCTTTTCCATAGAGAAGTCCAAGTCGCAAACAAATCCGTACTGGATATGGCTTGACACCAAAACCCGCTCAAGCCCTTTGATGAAAACCCCGTATCCATCCTTGCTCTCGTCATCGCTTCCAAACAAGTCGCGGGACGGCTTTGAGAAAAAGATGGCAACGTCCATGACCGGCGCTTGGCCGCTGAGAGCGCTTTCGCTTGATTTCAAAAACTCGTACACAGGCTTTTCGATCAGGGCGTTTCTCCTGTCAAAAGTCGCGCCAGGATGCTGGCCGTTAAACATGCAGTTCCAAAACCCCGCTCCGACTGCGGCCGCTTCCCACATCCAGATCTTGGTCTCCACTGTCGGCGCTTTCACATACCTGAACTTGGTTCCGTTGTTCCCGCAAAGAAGCACGATTTCCTTGCTTGGGCTAATCGATCTCAGAAATCTCATGGACGAGGCCGCCTGGCTCAGCTCGTCGTACCTCTTCCCGGAAGCCGGGCCATCGAGAAATGCCGGGGTTGCCAAAAAGTCAAACAAGTCTTTCGCGTTGTAAAGGTCAATGCCTGTGCCTATAGCTCCGGAAGCGTGAAACATCCCGAAAATCTCGGCGCAGTAGGCCTTGTCGTCACCAAAGCTCTTTACCGTGTCCCGCATAAGCCTAAGGTGCCCAGCGGCAACTCCTGCCTTCCAGGCTCGGTACGCCTGGATTTCTTCGCGGCCTGCCCCCTCGTTTGGGATCAATCGCCCAGCGTCCGCCATATACCTGTCCCTGCAGGTCTTGCAATAGCAGATCCCGTCGCCAAACCCAACGCTGTTTTCCCAGATCCCGTCTATCGGATACTCTTCCATCAATCCTCTTATGTACTTGGCCGCGTTTTCGCCAGCATACATGCCAGCGTAGCAGGGCTTGTGTATCCGCCCCTCATATCCCACGCGCGGCCCTTTTTCCTGATCCAAAGCGAACCAGTCCGGGCTTTGCTCGTACCGCTCCTTCTCAACCCCGCGAAAATCCACCCTGGCCATGACAGCCATGCCGCGCTTGTGGCACTCATAAGTCAAATCGCCCAGAATGTCCTGTTCTTGCAAGAAAACATTGATTCTTCTTAGCGGCCCCTTGGCCTGGAAGAAGTCTATGATTCCTCCGGCGTTTACGACTATCGCGTTTGAGCCTGACTCTTCCATGTACGACGCCACCGCTTTGGCGTCATAGCCTTTAGCGTCAGGCTCCCGGAGCACGGTCTGAAGAATCCTTAATTGCCTTTGGTGCCAATGCTTTTGCATGCGATTCCTCCGGACGGCGAAAAATGAAAATAAAAATAATTAATTATTAAAACCAAAAAAGCGAAAATAAATATAAAAGGCAAAAAACCAAAAAAACAAAAACATTAAAAGCAAAAACATTAAAAGCAAAAAACCAAAAACCAAAAACCCTAAATCGAGACGTTCCTTGGCTCGCCAGCCAGCCACGCCGAGATGTTCCCGAATGCAATCCCTGCCCGCCTGACCATGGACTCCTTGCTGGCAAAGCCGATGTGCGGGGTGAGGACAGTGTTCTTTGCGCCAAGCAGGGGCTCAGATAGCGGCAATGGAGGCTCAACGTCAAAAACGTCAAGGGCCGCGCCCGCTATGTCGCCGTTGTTCAAGGCGTCAGCCAGCGCCTGGGAGTCAACTACAGGCCCCCTGGCCATGTTTATAAGAACTGCAGTCTTCTTGATCAAGCCAAGCTTCTCTTTGCCTATCAGGCCACGGGTCTGCGGTGTCAGGGGCACGTGAAGCGATATTATGTCGCTGGTCGCCAAAATATCGTCAAGCTCAAGGATCTTGGTTCCCTCGACTAAACTCCCGGCCTCGCCTTCCAAGGATACGTCAAACGCGACTGTCTCGCATCCAAACGCCTGCCCTATCTTTGCCACAGATCTTCCTATGGCGCCAAACCCTATTATGCCAAGCCTTTTTCCGTAAAGCTCCGTTCCAACCAGCCCGTCTTTTGTCTTCCCTGCCCTGGCGGCCGCGTCGCAGGGGATAACGTTTCTCAAAAGCGTTATCGCCGCGCCAAAGACCAGCTCAGCCACAGGAATCGTTGCGTACCCTTGGGAATTCGAAACCGTGATCCCTCTCGCCTTTACCTCGGCGGCTGGAAGGTGGTCAACCCCGGTAAACGCCACCGAGATCATCTTCACCTTAGGAGAGCTTTCAAGAAGCCCCGCCGGAAGGGGAGAATTCGCGATTATCAAGACGTCGGCGTCTTTTGCCGCCTCCAGCTTCTGAGAATCTAGCAAGGGCTTCAACGTCAAAAACACCTCGTGCCCAGCCTTCTTGAAAATTTCCGCTTCCCTCTCCAAGCACTCCGCGCTAACCGCCAATGGCTCAAGCATTGCTATCTTCATGCGTTTGCCTCTTTTCTTAATTTACAAAGCTTTATTTATAAAACTTTATTTATAAACTTTATTTAAATCTTTTTTATAAAACTTTATTTATAAACTTTATTTATAAAGCTTTATTATAAAATCTTCATGCTCGAAAATATGGCGCGTACTTCGCCGCAAGCCTTATCGCCTCAGTCATGCTCACAGAGCTTGCGATCCCTTTTCCCGCTATGTCAAGCGCCGTCCCGTGATCAACAGACGCCCTCAGTATTGGCATCCCAAGGGTAAGGGATATCGTCCTCTCGAAGTCCAGGGTCTTTGTCGCAATGTGCCCTTGGTCGTGGTACAATGACAAAACGCTGTTGTACCGACCCTTTAGAGCCAGGGCAAAAACCGAGTCGGCGCCGATTGGCCCCTCGACTGCCAGCCCCAACTCT
Source organism: Clostridiales bacterium (assembly GCA_031270945.1). Lineage (GTDB taxonomy): Bacteria > Bacillota > Clostridia > Lachnospirales > WQUN01 > JAISWZ01. The sequence goes on from JAISWZ010000024.1 coordinate 2,822, forward strand.
TTTGCCTCTTTTATCGCTGGCTCGATCTCTTCCGCCTCTTCGTTGCCGAAGAGCCCATGCTCTCCGCAGTGGGGGTTAAGCCCAGCCACAGCCATCGTTCCCTCATGTATCCCGAGGTTTCCCAGCGCTTCCCAGCACCGTTTCAGGTAGTCGACTATCCTGTCTTTCTTGCATGCCTTGATCGAGTCGCTTAAGGACAGGTGCCTGGTCAAAAAGAAGACGCGCAGGTTTCTCACCTCAAACATGGTCAGCGGATCCGCCGTCCCAGTCAAGGCGCCATACATCTCCGTGTGCCCAATGAACTTTACCCCTGCCGCCTTGATGGACTCCTTGTTTATCGGCGCTGTGGCAACAGCGGCCGCCTTTCCGGAAAGCGCCATCTCGCATGACGCCTTTATGCTTGAAAACGCGGCAAGCCCAGCCGCTCCCTGCACTGATCCAATCAAAAGCTCATCCAGCCCTGGAGACTGGATATCCAGAACATTCACGGCTTGGGGCAAGAATCCGGAGAGGCTCAAATCCACCTCGTTTATATTTGCGCCCAGCCCCATCAAGGCGTTGTGCCTGCGCAAAACCTCGGCGCTTCCAATCGCCACTGGCGTGGCATCAGCGCAAGCCGCTTGTTCAGAAAGCGCTTTTATCACTATTTCAGGCCCGATCCCGTTCGGGTCTCCTATCGGCACAGCTATGACAGGCTTAGTTATTTCAGCCCGTGCCATGTCAGCCTCCGCCACCTTTTTCCCCTTCTTTCTCGACTTTCAAGCTTTCGGACTTTCTTGACTTTTAAACTTTCGGACTTTAATACTTACAGGCTTTTACCCCAGCCTCTTGTCAATCGCCGCAAGGCTCAGCCTCCTGGCGCACATGGCAATCGAGTCGTCATCTCCGACCAAGCCGCCTTTTGTGGCTATAGGCAAGCCATTGGCAATCCCGCCCACGCAATAGCCAAATGAGGCTAGCGGCACAACCTCGTCTACCAGCCTCAACGCGCTGGCGCCAAGCTCCTTGCAAACCGCCTGGGCAATGTCTCCGCCTGAGCAGAACAGCCCGTCAAAGGGGTTCTCCAGATGCGCCAAGGCAACCGCCTTGCCCATGGCCTGGTTTATCATTGCCGAGAGCGACGCTGGCGAATCCCCTCTTTCCCTGGCCAAGCTCGCAAGGTCAAGCCGCTTGGATGGATCAAGGGAGTCCAGCGTTGCAATGGCGTATTGGGGGAACGCCTGAGAAAGCTCAAGCGCCGCCCGGGCTATCTCGCTTTTTCCCTCCGAGCTTAAGATTTTGGCAACCTCAAGCTCGACTCTGACTGGGGAAAACGCCTTTATCACAGCCTCAACCTGGCGCCTTGCGGGCTCGGCAACGCTTCCAACCGCCAGAACTATCCTGCTTCTAGCGGCTTCAGGAAACATGGCCTTTGCCACAGCGTACGTCAAAGGCCCGGAATCAGCTAACCCTACCGGCACCTTGGATTCGGCCACAGCCTTGGCTATGAGCGCCATGTCATTGTCGTTCGCGGCGTCAACCAGGAACGCCAGATTCTCAACATTTTCAGCATTAATGAGCTTAGCGCGAAGCGCCCCGCTCCTAACGCAATCAAGCCCAGCGCTTTCAACCCTGAACCTGTGCAATGGATGCATTGACAAGTTTAGCATGTCTGCGGCCAGGGAGCAAGAGACAGGCCTGAGAGGATCATGGGCAGCGCCGGATTCCAGGAGCGGCTTTCCGTTTACCAGCAGAACCCCATTTTCCAAAGTGCGCCCAGCGCTAGGAAACGACGGCGCGACAATCCAGATCCTGCCTGGAAGCGCGTCCATGGCGCCCGCTATCTCAGCGCCAATGGATCCTCGCAAAGTGCTGTCTATGCGCTTGGAGAACAGCCTGGGCTTAGCCTGGCTCAGGAATCCCGCCGCCTGCCTCACAGCCTGGTAGGCCTCTTCCGGCCCCAAAGCCCGGCTCCCGGTGGAGCAAACGCAAGCGTCCCGCTCAAGCGATCCCAAGGTTAAGCCAAACTCCAGCAGCGCGTCCAGCCCCGCCTTTGATAGGAGCACTGCCGCAATATTTGCGCCAGTCAGGTCATCAGCCACAACAGCGGCTCTCAAGACTATCACATCCTGTGTTATATTTCAAACATTTAAGGAAGCGGCCCGCATATGAAGCTGAGGGCAAGCCCAAACCCAGAAGCCCTTAGAATCAAGCATTTAAGGCGTTTTTCCGCTTTTCGCTCACGCCTCCCGATTCGCCCCCGTGTTGTTTTGTGTTCGTTTGTGTTTGATTTCGGTCTTATAATAACATCCCCCGATCAGTCTGTCAATAGTTTTTTTCAAGTTTTTTTTAGCTGAACGACCATCAGCATAGCCCGCAAATCCAGCGTCGAAGGTGGCTAATCTTGAGAAAAGCCGAGCTTAAGCCATTTATGCCAGTGTGCTCACTCCAGGCAATATAAAGCCGTGATCACTGCATGTGCGGCCTTTTTCTATCCTAAGGCTCATGTTCGATATCGAACACGTTGGTTTTGTAACTATGCCAATATTTGCATTTTATCTTTGCCAACCCCTACTGCTAGAAATATCTGCTAGCCCGCCCTATTCCAAACCACCCCGCCTTGCGCAGTTCAGCCAAATTCCACCCGCCAGCCCCCCGGCCGCGCGGAGCGCGGCGGGGGGCTGCCCCCGCCTTTCGCCTTTGACTTAAATCTTTAAATTTGCGGCAAAGTCTTGGGTTTTCAAACTTGATCTTAACAAAGCGTTTCGATTCTGTTATAATTCCCTTTAAGAGGCTTCAAGGCGATTTTTGCGCCGAAAACACTTTAAACGGAGGTTTGCCTTTATGACAGAGATTCAAATAGATTGCGATGGCGCCGGGAAAGTCATGATCGCGGACGAGGTCTTGTCGACAATCGCAAGCACAGCTGCCCAGGAGATAGATGGAGTGGCGGCTATGGCAGGGAACATCAAAGGCGACATAGCGCAGATCCTGGGCGGTCGCAGAAGCCCCACTAAGGGGGTCGTAGTTGAGGTGGATGATGCCGGGAGCGTATTCATCACCCTTAACATTGTGGTCAAGTTCGGGCATCACATTCAGGAAATATCAGAGGCCGTCCAGAAAAAGGTGAAAACGGCCATCGAGAACATGACTGGCCAGAACGCTTCAGAAGTCAACATAAACGTTGTGGGCGTGCTCTACGACACTCCGCCTAAGCACAAGTCAGTGCCGACACCAAAGCGCTAAAGAGGCTGTCTCAAATTTAAAAGGCGAACGCCCTAATAAATTTGGGATATGCCTAAAGCGATCGAAAGGAGTAAGCCGCGCCTCGTGGCGCGGCTGTGGCGCCAGTGAGCCGAAGAACAGCAAGACTTCACGCTTTTTACTTGATCTTCCAGTTGCCGTTCAATGCGCCAACAAGCGCTGAGGAGGCGATAGCCTTCCATATCAGCAACTGGAACGATCCCGTCAAAGACAGCCTTCCTGTCCCTGCAGACAACACCAACTTCATTCCGATGTCCAAGGATGACCGGGAATTCATGGAGACGCTGTACAAAGGCACATTGGCGAACTGGTCGGACATCGACAAGCGCATAGAGGACGTTTCCCAAGGCTGGGGCATAAGCAGGCTCAACACTGTTGACGCCGCCTTGCTCAGGCTTGCCTCATACGAGATCATATACACCGAAATGCCGATCACAATAGCAATAAACGAGGTGGTGGAGCTGGCGAAGCTCTATGGGTCTGATGAGTCTCCAAGCTTCATAAACGGCGCCCTAAGAACAATAGCCCAGAGCGCCGGGAGGTCATCGCAATGAAAAGAACCGTTCTGTCAGTCACCCAGCTGAACTTGCGGGCAAAGAACGTTCTGGAGACCGATCCGATCCTGTCCGAGGCCATCGTGCACGGAGAGATCTCGAACTGGAAGTCGCACACCTCGGGCCACTTGTACTTTTCGCTGAAGGACTCCCAGTCCTCTATCAGCTGCGTCATGTTCAGGCCCCAGGCGGCGCGGCTCAAATTCGATCCAGAAAACGGCTTGAGGGTGCTGGCGCTTGGCCACGTGTCCCTGTATGAGAAAACCGGAGCCTACCAGCTGTACGTGGACTACATGGAGCCCAAGGGCATAGGCGCCGCCGCCTTGGCTTTCGAGCAGCTGAAGAAGAAGCTGGCGGCCATGGGAGTCTTTGACCAGGACAAAAAGCTTCCCCTTCCCAAGTATCCCAAGCGGGTCGCCCTGATAACATCTGTTTCGGGCGCCGCCATAAGGGATATCATAAATGTTTCAAGAAGAAGAAACCCGAATGTTGAGCTGGTTGTGGCGCCAGCGCTTTGCCAGGGCGAGGACGCGCCAAAAGATCTGCTACGCGCTTTGCTCATGGTTAACAAATGGGGCAAAGCTGACGTAATTATAATGGGCAGGGGCGGAGGGTCGCAAGAGGATCTGTCACCGTTCAACGACGAGCAGCTGGCTCTAGCCATCGCTGATTCCAAGATTCCGGTGGTTTCAGCTGTTGGCCATGAGACCGATTTCACAATCTCTGATTTCGCCGCCGCGCTTAGGGCGCCTACGCCTTCGGCGGCAGCCGAGATCGTTGTCCCATCTTTGCCTGAAATGCAAAAGGCTGTGCAGTCAAGAGTCAACCGCATGAGCTTCCTGCTCAAGAGGCGCTCCGAAGAAGGAAGAAGCCGTCTTCGCGGACTGACTAACAGGCCTGTCCTCAAGAGGCCCTTGGAGGGCATATACAACCAGCAGGGCTACGTGGCAAGCCTTGGCTCAAGGCTTTCCCGCGAAGCGGAGCGCCTGGCCGCAGGCAAGGCCCAGCAGCTGTCAAGGCTTGCAGGGCTTCTTGAGAGCATGTCTTACCAAAGAACCATAGAGCGAGGCTTCGCCATGGCTTCAACGCCAGACGGCAAGCCTTTGGTTTCAGCAAGCGCAATCGGCGCGGGCGACGTGTTCAGCGTGGTTATGCGAGACGGAGAAATCAAGTCGCAAGCGCTTGAAGTTGAATTGGCAATTCAGAAAGAATAAAGTGTGTACGTAATAATAAGAGATCCCGAAATTTTCAAGAAATTTTGCTTGTCTTATTTTAAACTTGCATCTCGGGAGCGAGTATCGCTCGCGGGCTTGAGTGAAAACCAGTATTTAATATATGAGGCGCGTTCATGGATCAAGAAAAGAGTCCCAGCTTTGAGGAAGCCCTCTCAAGGCTTGAAGAGATAGTCGAAGAAATGGAATCAAAGGGCACTACGCTGGACAGGTCTATAGAGCTTTACAAAGAGGGCGTCACCCTTTCCAAGATCTGCAAGGAAACGCTTGAGGTCGCTGAGAAAGAGATAACAGTGCTCCAGCAATCCATGGAAGGGGTTTTCGCGTTGGCCAAGCTGGACGCGCCCAGATCCTAGGGCGCGCCGCATTTCAGGCAGCCCAGCCGCGAGAGAGGAACCATATGATACGTATCCTGAACGCTGAACTTGAAAAGCTGCTTGCCATGAGAGATCCGATTATCCTGTGGGAAGCGATGCGCTACAGCGTGTTCGCCGGCGGGAAAAGGCTGAGGCCCCAGCTACTGGCCGGAGCTTGCCTGGGGCTTGGCGGATCGATTGAGGAAGCGCTTCCGTTCGCCTGCGCAGTAGAGATGATTCACACATATTCCCTTATACATGATGACTTGCCCGCGATGGACGATGACGATCTTAGGCGGGGCATGCCGACCAGCCACAAAATGTTTGGCCAGGGGATGGCCATACTGGCAGGAGACGGGCTTTTGAACCTGGCTTACGAAACCATGCTCGCGGCATGCGGATCCATGGGAGACAAAATGGGCAGAGGGGTCAAGGCGGCATCGATTCTCGCCAAAGCCGCCGGAAGCTCAGGAATGGTCGCTGGCCAATCCGTGGACATATTAAGCGAGAATAAAAAGATTGATGAGAGAACATTACTATATATGCACGCAAACAAGACCTCAGCCCTGATAAGCGCCAGCCTTGAGGCTGGCGGGATTCTCGCGGGATGCGGGGCCTCATGCGCCAAATCCTTGAAAGAGGCTGGAGAGAAGCTGGGCTTGGCTTTCCAGATCAGGGATGACCTGCTAGACATCACCGAGACAACAGAGAATCTAGGCAAGCCCGCCAATTCGGATCTCAAGAGCAACAAGTCAACATACGTTTCCTTGTTCGGAATCGAACGCGCCAAGGCAGACTACGAAAGGCTGTCCTTGGAGTCGGAGGAAGCGCTTGGCGGCCTTGACTGGAAAGATGGATTCCTGTTGGGCCTTGCCAGGAAAATGCACAAGGGTGTGCCACAAAAGGCAGAATAAGTTATAAAATCGGGCAAAGCCCTCATAATCGGGCATGTCTTATTTAAGCGCATATCCCAAAATTAATTCCGAGGTGCCGGAAAAATCCGGCGTTGAAGCATTCGCCAGGATTTTTCCGGCGCCATTTCGGAATTTTGGGATATGCACTAAGAGCGATATCACTGCAATTGCTCACAAGGTAGAACTTGCTTTTCGCGCTATTGCGCTTGATGCAAGCGCGCAGCATCAGCTTGCGGGCATAAGTTCGGAGGGTTACCTGTGTCTGTGTCTGTGGATGTTTTTGGCGAACTGCTGACGAACAAGGTTATATGGACAGCTATATTCTCTTGGGCAGTCGCCCAGATAATCAAGGTACTATTAGAGCTCAAAAAAACTCGGAAGTTTAATTCGGCTCTTTTTGTCAGCTCCGGCGGTATGCCAAGCTCGCATACCTCATTCGTCACGGCTATGACCATGTCCATCGGCTTCACAGAGAGGTTTGATTCCTCCATTTTTGCCCTGAGCGCGGTTTTCAGCCTTGTTGTCATGTATGATGCCGCCGGGGTAAGGCGAGCCGCCGGAAACCAGGCGGCCGCCATAAACATGATCGTCAAGAAATTTGAGGATCAGGGCATTAAGCTAGACAAAAAGCTAAAGGAACTCCTTGGCCACACCCCAATCCAGGTGGCTGGAGGCGCTGTGCTTGGCATAACTGTCGCTTTTGTTTCGTATTATATTTTTTAAGGAGCAAGATAGGGCATATCCCAAAATTTAATTCAAGCCGAGACAAACGCTGTTAAAGCAGCGCTGTGACTTTTTCGGCGCAACGGAATTTTGGGATATGCGCTAAGAACAGCAACATTTGCCAAAACACTTCCACACTTCCATAGAGATTAAATCCATAGACCGCAAACCTGCGGCGAGCTTGAAACTTTGATAGAGATTTATCCATAAACCGCAAACCCGTGGCGAAGCCTGAAACTTTATGGCAATGTCACGGGTTTTTTGCTTTATATGAGGGATTGGAGGGCGGCCACTCATTTAGCCCCATGGGCGCCAGCCAAAACTTCGCTTTCTGATATTGCAAAGCCGGGATCGCAGTGTTATAATATGCTGACGAACGGTTTGACTCAGAATTTTCTTATCGTTAAGCCGCTTGCATCATTTGCCCAGGCGGCGAATAGTATGGATTGTTCCAAGTCCTCTGATTGCGCCATAAGGCGCTCAAGAGCCGCGTGGCGCTATATTTAGAAAGGAAACGCTCATGACTAGGCAAACCCACATTGAATTCGGCTATGCCGTGCTCGTGCTAATAATCCTGTTCTTTGGCACCAACTTCCTGTTTCTCGGGCTGAAGACTGACGCCTTTATAGTGATATTGGTCTGGATCGTAGGCGCCTGCCTGCCTGACGCGGATCATGTAGGCTCAGAATACGGGCAGAAGCTTCGCTTCATGGGAAAGATATCGCTTGGCGCCGCTGGCGGCGCTGTGGTTTTCGCAGTGCTTTACTGGTTTATCCTGCATCAGTTCATCTGGCAGTTCGTTGTCGCGGCGGCTGGATGCGTGATGTTCTCGCTCTTTAGCAAGAGCCTGAAGCACCGGGGCATAATGCACAGCATCTGGATACCGCTTCTGCTAATGGCTATAGCGTACATAGGAACAATGAAGAACTGGTTCGGGGAGATCCAGCTGGCGGCAGTCAGCAGCCTCGTGGGCGTGTCTGGAGGATACCTGACACACCTTCTGGCGGATATGTTCAACCCCGACGGAGTGAAGCTGTTCCAGCCCATCTTCAAGGGGCGATTCAGGGTAGCCCGGATACTGACGGGGAGCGACAAGGAAAAGAAGTTTTTGAAGGTGGCCAGGAGCATACAGCTAGGCGCATTGACGGCGCTGCTTTTGTACAGGCTGATAATGCCGCTGGCGGTGGCGCTGATGAGTTAGGGGAATCCTTAGGCGCAGGCGCAGGAAAAATCAATGAGAGCTTTGGCGCGTTATTTCTAAAGCTTGGCTTTCGAGAACGGCTTTCGCGAACGGCTTAAATATCAGGACAATTCTTAAGTTTTAAAGATTCAGCCCGGGCGCTGCCAATAATAGGAATTAAATTTTTTAAATTAGGTGTTGACAAACCCGATCAAGGGTTATATAATATTGCTCGTGGCCTTGAACGGCTATTGCATCACCCCCTTTGGAGACGTATCGAAGCGGTCATAACGAGAACGACTGGAAATCGTTTGGTCGAGACATCGGCCCGCGAGTTCGAATCTCGCCGTCTCCGTATAAAGCAAAACAAAAAATCCCTTGTGAGCAAGGGATTTTTTGTTGTCTTGAAATAGTTGCGACTTTGATCTATAATAGCATCAAAATGCTAAAACGAATCGATTTTCGTTGCCAAACGCGCATGAAGTCCTGATAAAAACCCGCTCTAGCATGCGGGCGAAAACCAGGGCTTAGTAGGCGCATACTAGGTGCATACGGGCTTGGGAGGGCAGAGGGTTCGCAAGACACGCTTAGTCCCCGTCACGCCAATTTGTGCATTGCCGTAGTTATGGGCAATCGAGCTTAATAATGGACAGTCGAGTTTATGCGCAAAAAAACAGAAATTTTTAAGACTAAGCGCTAATCCCCCCGTAATCTTATTTAGGGCATAGAATATTTTTTTGTGCGCCCGCGCCTTCACGCGCATAACCCCGCGCCAATTTCGCGCACTCCAAGCGCAAGCCTGACGCGCCTGTGCGTTAGAAGCGTTTCAGGCTTCAACGCAAACAGACCTTTTTAGACGATAAATATATTGGCGAGCGGTCTTTAACTTATTTGCCGTCTGCAGAGCGGGCCCGCCTGGCTTCGAAAGCAGACAGCGATAATATCAGACTCCAGCCAGCGGGGGATATGCGCCCAAGCCCGTCTTTGCGCGAATCGACAAACCGGCAGATTATCGATACAAGAGTTTTTTCAGAAGCACAAAAGTAAGCTAGACCAAGCACACAAGATATGCGATGAACTAAAGTACATATCTTACTCTGCTGACGTTGGAATTCTCTTAGAGAGAGCGGCCCGGCTGGGCTCTTGGCGCATAATCATAAAGTTCCGAAAAAGCAATAATCAATTGGGATTATGCAGCTTAGCGGGCAACGAAAAAAATAGTCTGAACGTCAGCATAACGAGCGATTTTTTTGTTTATTCATGATTTTATCATCGCCGCGCTATCGAGAGAGAATATCATCTCTTTTCTCTCACTGGCATAGCGATAGCGGGCCCGCCTGTCTTCAAAGGGGGGCTGCGAAAAATAAAATCCACATTTGATCGCTCGTGAGTACAAACAAGAAACGGCGATATTTGCCATGCACAAATGCGTATAATTGCAAAAAAACCGCAAATGCAGCCATGCTATCGGCATTTCGAGCATTAAATAACCTGTAGGCCGCGTCGGATTTGTCCATCCGTTATTTCATTCAACCGCTAGCTGGTTAATGTTTATTAGTAAGTAACCCAAAATTCCAAAAAAAGCGCAGTTAAAGTCTACAAATTTATTTTTGGCTTTAACGCGCATGATTGGCGATTTTTTCCAAGCATTGGTTTTGGGTATGTCCCCTGCTGACGCGCAGCATTTATGGTTCGGAGCTTATTTCAAATTTGATTCGGCTCAAAAGTCAGGCGTAAACATTCGCCAGGACTTTGGCGATTCGCCCTTTGCATCGGGCAGCCGCTATCAAGCCCCTCTAATTGGAATATGCGCTTGATTGTCGTTCGAGGATCGGCCCGGCTTTGCAAGCAGGGCGGCGATAGTCAAATCCGGATTCCCTCGCGCCAGTGTGCGCACAGAGCGAAAAAATAAGTTTCGCTCAAGTCAGCGGTTGCTTTCTTGCGAATCCAAGAGCAAGCCAATATTTTTTCGCTTGCGAGCGACCGACAATTAAAGATCGCAAGAGCTGCCCGCCTTGCGAACCAAAAACTAGGAGTGTTGCAAATGCTTTCATTGTCACGCAAAGTCGGCGAATCCATCATAATAAGCGACAACATTATCGTCACAGTGATAGGTACTTCCGGCGAATCAGTAAAACTGGGCATAAGCGCTCCAAGGAGCATTCCTATCTTCCGCCAGGAAGTCTATGCGCAGATAAAGGCCGATAGAGACGCTGCAGAGAACAACCAAGCGGGCGATTCGAAGAGCTGAGAGCTCTGGCTTGAGAGGCTAGGCGCCTCTGCAAAGGCTGATTTTCAGCCTGAAAGCCCCTACGACGCTAACGAGCGAGAATAAAAGCAAATCGAAAGCCCCAGCTATCCTTAAAAGCGGGCAACGATAAATAGAGCGCTCGTCAGTAAGGGGAGGCAGGATTTCTGCCTCCCATTTTTATCCTTCTCTCCATGTTTCGGCTGGTTGATGTAAAAGTGCCAATGATGCGCTTTCTGGGGGCGCTTTTGCGCCTTTAGGCGCTTAGGCGTCGTTTGATGCGCTTCGGCGTCTGCTTTAGGTGCTGAGACGCAGACGTTCGAGACGCTTAGGTGTCTGCTTTAGGCGCTGAGGCGCTGACGTTCGAGACGCTTAAGCCTTTGAGGCGCTGACGAACTTTTGGCGCTCTAGGCGCTGACTTGTCGAGCGCCCCTCACAAGCGCGGGCCGCCCGGAATCCTGTTAGTAAAATGCTGGTTTTCTTGTGTCATATTGCAGTATGATTAACATACTATGTTACAATTAGGCATGGCTAATGCTGGATCGTTCGCCCGGAACTCCCGCCAAAACAAAGAGAATTCATTGCCAATATTAGCCAATTTAAAGAAAGCCCGCAACCACGCCAAAAACTTTTTTCAAAAATCTGAAAAAACCCCTTGCATTTCTCCTCTGCTTGTGGCATACTATCAGAGTTGTCTCAGTACAACGACTCACGGGGGCATAGCTCAGCTGGGAGAGCGCTTGAATGGCATTCAAGAGGTCAGGAGTTCGATCCTCCTTGTCTCCATCAGAAAGGTAAAAGCCTTGCGGCATCAGCCGCAAGGCTTTTATTTTGCCCCGGGAACGCGCCCGGGATGCGAAAAATAATCATATTTGAGCGCAGCTTGGCTGAGCCCACAAATCACGGAGGAATGCGGCTTGACTGAGCTCTTGAACTATGACGACGTCCTTTCCTGCGCCTTGCAGGGCAGGGACCTTTGGCTTGAGAAGTGCTTGGACACATACAGCCTGGTAGTCCTTGACTGCGGGATCCCGGAGTTTGAAAGGCTCTGCGGCAGGGCTGAAGAGAAAGCCCGGGCAAACCCAAACGAATGGATAGCGATAGTCAGCCCGAGGCTCCCTGCGCTTAATTCCTGCGTTGGCATCGAGGCCAGTGATGACGAGATCGATAAGATCTTGGGGCTCTACTCGCTTTACGACTTCACCCCTAGGCTAGCTGTGGCGTCATTAGACAGGCCTGCTGGGCGAAAGCTTGGGAACCTGCTGGACAGCGGGGTTGCTGCGCTGGATGAGCTGATTGACACCATTCTTGGGATGTGACAAGAGAATTGCCGGGCTACGATTTAGAATTTTCTTATCGCTAAAAGCGGGCCGACGGGCCGACTTGTTTCTTAGGCGGAATTACGCACTTGAGCGATCATCAGCATAATTTTAAGGATCACAAAAAAGCCCCGCATTCTGCTGGGGCTTCTCTTTGCTTGCAGACTTGAGAGCGGACATCTCCGCTCTTGATCGCTTTATTTGCTTTTGCCTTGCTCTCTCTTGCTAGGCGCGGATCCTTGCCTCCTGGCTCGCAGGAGCGACATGAATACAACCGGAATGCCTATTAGTCCATATGAGCTAAGGGAATTGGTTTTGATGCTAACAATGACCAGCGCTATGATAGAGATGATCGTAAATGCCGCTAAAGCGAGTGACATCCTGTCAACCAAGCCATTCTTTCGAATATCAAAAACAGTGCCAGCCAAGATCAAGATCCCTAGCGCCCCGTAGAGCGCAGCCATCATGTAGATCATGGATACCACTCCTTTCAGGCAGTGCGTGTTATGTGAAAAGAAAGGCGCTTTTCCTCAGACCGAAGGCTGCCCGCGAGCGAACCTAATTCCCCGCGAGCATAGACCATGTTCATTCATCGTCTTGACTCTTTTTGTTTCTTTTATGCGACCACGCCATCATGGCCAAGCTGGGAAGGCCAATCAGCCCGTAGTAGCTGATGGATTCCGTTATGAAGCTTGCGACTATAAGCCCTATGACCGCTAAGGTTGTAAAAGCCAGCAACCCTAGCATCGGCCAATCGGATGGGCCCCTTTTGCGAAGCCCCGTTATCAGCGCGAACAGGCAAAACAGTCCCATTGCGCCGTAAATGGCAGCCCAGAGATAGATCACAAGCATCACTCCTTGCAGGTCTTTTAGTTGTTAATGCCAGTATCTATCTTTAGTGATTTAAAGCATCTATCTTTAGTGAATTATGCCAGTATCTATCTTTAGTGAGTTTTATTCCCGCAAGCGTCGCACTCCTGCGGCAGCGGAACATCTTTGCCTTTCCGCTTTTTTCATAGTTATATTATAGCATGAGCTGCGTATTCTTGCAACTCGAGGATTTTGCCATGTTAACGAACGGTATGATTATTTTTGAGAGAAAACATTTGCAAAACACATGCTTTGTTTTCGCTTGCGAGAAGCCCCCAGTTCGAACAAATAGCTTTATTCTTTTCGCTCCCCAATATATCATTAAATCCGTAGCCAGAAATGCAAACTCGCTCTTCTCGCTTTCGCAAAGCAAGCCCAACAAAAAAGGCGCACCCAGCCCAAGGGCCAAGTGCGCGATTCTGTTTTGCAGAAATCAGGATATTAGAGCCTGAGCGTCTTTGTTCTCAATCACAGCCGAAAGTGACAGCCGTTCTTCCAGGTAAGCGTCAAACGCCTTCTGCACGCAAGACTCGAAGACCTCGCTTCTGACGGACTCGAATGGCTTCACTCCGCCAGGGGTTCGGCTCATGCAGTAGACAAAGATCATTTTTGTCCCGTCCAGCTCGTCCTTAACCACTTTCCATCCGCCCTTGGGCAGGGTCTTTAGCGCCTCGCACAGGGCCGCCTCGTTTTCGATCAGCTCAAAGCCAAGCTCATCGCCAACTTCAAGGGTTTCAGAAAACTCCGCGCCGATTTCTGAAGGCTTGCCCAAGATCCCGTCAAGGCTAAGCCCCGCTTCAGCTTGCTCCGCAAGCGCATTCAGGCTGGCCAGGCCTTGGGCGTCAGACGAGAAGTAGAGGCATCTCGCCACTACGTAGTCCGGGGTTTTATACAGTCTTGTGTTGGCCTGGTAATGCTCTTTTAGTTCGTCTTCAGCAACGGAAATGGCGCCGTCGGCTACCAGCTCTGAAATGAGGTTGCTGCGCAGGTTTCCCAATATGTACGCGTAAAACGCGCGCTCATTGGCAGGAGAGGCCTCTCGGGCCGGGGTTTCGCCCTCTTCTTCCTTCTGTGCGCCAAAATCCTCGTAGACGTCCTCATAGTCCACAGCGCTAACCAATTCATTCTCTCGCGCTATTATCTGCATCATCTTAATTTTGGCCGTTTCTTTCATCTGAGTCTCGAAGTCTTCTCCAGAATAAGAAAATGCAGATCTCCAAATCGTGAACTCCTGAGGCGTTACCTTTCTGCCGTTTACCGTCATTACCGCGTCTTCCAATCCGACAGGCTCCAGCCGCCTCGCCGCTGTCAGCAGCGCGGCGCATATCCCCAATGCGGCTAGAACCAGAAGCCATGATGTCTTTTTCATATTGCTCCTCCTCAAGGGATGATTATAGGGTATCTGCAATAAGCTGTCAATGAAGCATATGGTTTGGTTTTTAGACTAATTCAGATCAGTTTACCGATAATGGGCGTAATCGATAAGTTTTCGACAAGTATTTGCAATGAAAAAACTCAGATATCAATGAAAAGCACTATATTTCATGACCAGTTTCGGCACCTGAATCCTTGGTAATTTATGGTCACTTTACATTTAGGCACAAAAAGAACTATTGATGAGCATTAGCGCAACACGTCTTTGTGGCTAGGCAAAGCTGCTCCGCTATGATAAAGTCCAAGCCTCACCGCTCATAAATATATCTAATCCCTACCCGATGTATTTTCGCGCATAACTTGTCTTATTTCCAAAGAGCGGCCTTGCCGCAGCTTAGAGCATATTCCAAAGTTCCGTAATGGTGCAGGATAGCGTTTGCCCAATGTTCAAGGGCAAATCGCCAAAGTCCTGGCGAACGCTTAACTAGTTTGCTCGGGCTTCTGCGAGCAAACACCTACGTTTGCTCGGGCTTCTGCGAGCAAACACCAGACTCTTCCGACACCTCGGATTTAATTTTGAAACATGCTCTTAGAGCATTTCAGCGCCAGTCCCGATCCATAGGCGCTAAGCTCGCAAATATTCTTACGAGCGATAAGCAAAGTTCTTTCGCTCGCAGCACAAATGCAAGTGCTAGTCGCACCTTTCGCGCCACAGGCCGCTTCCCCTGGCGCAAATGCGCTTAATCCCGATCTCAGTCATCAAAGCCCGCAGCTTTTGCGCACCCGAAGATATTTCGGCATTTTGCGCCAAGCTTCCCCATTCCCATTGGGCCTCGCTAATAATATGCTCTTCGAGCTTTTTTCATGCCCTTCATCGCCTCCTGCTATGCCACTTGCTCCCTCAAAGGGGATCATATCAAATTGGCAAGCATCTTTCAAGCAGCCTATCAACCAACTATTCAAACATACGTTCATGGCATTTTAGATATACGGAAGCCCGTTGAATTAGTATGAAAGGGCTAAAACCCCGCATTTTGAGCGATCTTGTCAATGCATTTAGCCTAGTTTTTCGGCCTGGGGATTTTTCCCCATCCGTTCATATAGGGCCATAAAAGCGCTGTTTTTAGCGTGAACTCAAGCAAAATCGTGTTTATCGCCCAAAAATCGACCTGAAAAACCGACCTGCAAGATAGGTCAAGATCCAGCAAGATCCAGTCGGCTTTTTTGCGGATTGACTTCCAGCGCCCCCTTGATACGCTGAAAAACACCTCCCAAGTGCACGTTTTGAAATGGGGGGGCTGCTGTTGACCGGGGGAGGCTGTTTAGAACATAAAAATAGCGCAAGAAAACAAAATCAAAATTGACAAGGCGAAAAAAAACCAAGGCGCTAAATTCGGGCAAAAAAGCAAAAACCCCCAAGACGCAAGCGTCTTGGGGGTTTTCTTTTGTTCTTATAAAGCGGCACGTCTTGCCAAAAAACGCTCTGGCTCTCATGGGCCTGTCTTGCCTGCCTATCTCAGCCCCTTCAAGGCTTCCGCCTCTCTTGCGAACTCGATCTCTTCCCTCTCATACCGCTTGGTGTCAAGGACAATGCTCCAGCCGTGCTTGGCGTTCGGGTAGGTTGACAAGCGCCAGGGTCTGCCGTTTGCCTTGGCAAACATGTCTTTGCTTGATCTAATGGGAACGGTCGTGTCCGCTTCGCCGTGGATGAACATGACAGGGGCTGTCACTTTGTCCAAATGGGAGATGGGTGAGGCTTCCGAGAAGTCAAATCCCATGGCCTTGCCAACAAGCCTGGTGAAAAACCGGGTTGGCCCTGCGGGAAGGGGGTGCATGTCGGTTTCGGAAAACATGGTTAGAGCGCTATCCGGGGCGCTGTCGGCTATGACAAAGCCTATCCCGCCATCCATTGAAGCGGCTTCAAGCGCTACCATGGCACCCATGGACTCGCCGTGGAGGCCAATGAAAACGTCCTCGCCCAGCTTGGATCTGGCCCATTTTACCACCTCAAGCAAGTCAGTGGGCTCTTTTATGCCGACTGTGCAAACGTCTCCGCCGCTTTTCCCAAACGCCCGCTGGTCATAGACTATTACGCTATAGCTCTCGTTATGGAAGGCCCTGGCGTATGCGACAGAGAGCATCATGTTCTGGCTGTACCCATGAACCCGTATGAGACATTTCTTTGTGTCTGCTGGGATGTACTCGCAGGCCAGATCGATTCCTTGGGAGCTCAGGGTGAAGGGTTCTTTCTTGGCGCTGTCATGCCAGCTTAGCATGTCTTCCTTGGCGTTCCCTGAAACCCAGGCGCTTGCCTGATCGTAGGTCAAGCGGGTTAGGCCCTTGGGTTTTGTTATGACTGTTATTAGGTATGCGGACAAGGCAACCATGGCCAGGATCGCCAACACTATTAAGGAAGCGAGAACAATCGCAAGTATTTTCATTGTTTTTCTGCCCAAATTTTCTGCGCCTCATTTGCGAACTCTATGACTTCCCGCTCATGCCGCTTGGTATCAACAAGTATGTTCCAGACATGCTGAGCGCCCTCGAAGATGGAC
Source organism: Clostridiales bacterium (assembly GCA_031270945.1). Classification (GTDB taxonomy): domain Bacteria; phylum Bacillota; class Clostridia; order Lachnospirales; family WQUN01; genus JAISWZ01. The sequence continues at coordinate 19,390 of JAISWZ010000024.1, forward strand.
AAGCGCCATGGTCTGCCATTCGCCTTGGCGAACATGAGCCTGCTGCACTCAACTGGCACCGCTTTGTCCGCGTCTCCGTGGATAAACATGATCGGGGCGTCTATGCTGTCAAGCCTGGATATGGGATCGATCTGGCTAAGATCAGCGCCCATGAGCCGTCCCAGAAGCTTTGCGAAAGTCCTGGTAGGCTCTTTCGGCATGGAGTGCTGGTCTGTCTCGCCAAACCGGTTTAGCGCGTTATCCGGGGCGCTGTCGGCGATGACAAAGCCCAGGTTCTTGATCAGAGGGGCCGCCTCAAGCGCTGTGATAGCGCCCATCGACTCTCCGTGAAGTCCTATGAATGTGTCTTCTCCAAGCTTGCTTCTTGCCCATTTCACAAGCTCAACCATATCCAGCCGCTCTTTCCAGCCTAGTGAGCAAACTTTCCCTCCGCTGTTTCCAAACGCCCTCTGGTCATATATAATCACGCCGTAGCCAGCGTTGTGGAAAGCCCTCGCGTACGCGACAGACAGCATCATGTTCTGGGTATAGCCATGGGCCCGGATCAAGCATTTCTTGACTTCGGATCCATTCGCTGGAGGGATGTATTCGCAATTCAGCTCCACCCCCTGGGACATAAGCTTAAAGGGCTCTTTCTTGGCGCTGTCGTGCCAGCTGAACATGTCTTCTTCTGTATTGGCGCTGACCCAGGATCGGGCTTGCTCGTACGTCGTCCGCCTCTTCCCCTTGGGTCTTGTTGTCTGGTGCATCAAATTTATGGAGGCGGCCAGCATTGCCAGCGCCGCCAAAACTAATATCCCTAATATTGCAAGCAAAATGGTCACGCCTTGCCTCCTAACCCAATTTTATCTAAGAGCATATCCCAAAATTCCGAAATGGCACCGGAAAAATCCTGGCGAAAGCTTCAACGCCGGATTTTTCCGGTGCCTCGGATATAATTTTGGGATATGCTCTAATATTTGCTCGCGAATATCCTTTCGGCTTCTTCTCTCGGCATCTCGCCTGAGTTCACGCTTGCCATTATCTGCACATCCTTGTCCCTAAGCTTGTACCGGAACATGACGGGCAGTGATATGGCTACGCTTATGGCTGGGAACAGCGCGAACAGGAACCAGATGGAGCTGATTGTCCCAGCGCTTTGAACCGCGTTCTCCCCCTCGACAAATCCCATGAATCCTAGAATGTACATGGCCAGAGCGGCTGGTATGGCGTTGAAGAACTTGAAGGTGAACGTCTGAAGCGAGTACGCGATGCCCTGCATCCTTTTGCCGGTCTTGTACTCTCCATACTCAACAAAGTCCCCTGTGAACATCAGCTGGGTGACCATGACAGCGCCAGAGAACGCGCCACGGATAATGACCACCGCCAGCAATAGCGGCAGGTTGCTGTATCCCACGAAAAAGTTGACTATTCCCAAGACAGCGCTCACTATCGAAGAAAACAAAAAGACGTGAAACTTGTCGTGCTTCTTTGTTATGTGGGGCACCAGTACTGCAGCCGCAAATGTCGGAAGCGCAAGGCAAGCCACAACCACCGACACCAGCGCCGGGTCGTTCAGGCAGTACTGGGCGAAATAGGCGGCTACTGTTCCTGCCGTGTTGGTCAGGTTCATCAAAGTCAGGGCGCTGAAAAACAAAAGCAGGAAGCGGTTGCCTTTCACGTAATCCAATAGGGCCTTGAAAGTGACAGGCTCTGTGTCCTTGTTGACAAACCTCTCTTTTCCAACGACAGTGAATGGAACCATGAGAAGCGCTGCGGGGATGGCTATGATGACGGCTGACTTGAACCAGCCAACGCTTGGGTTGGTGTACAAAAGAGGCGCAGCCACAAGCACAACAACGCTTGCGACAAGAGCGAACATGGTGTTCCTTGACATTATGTTGGTTCTCTCCTGAACGTTGTCAGTTGCCGCTGATGTCATCGAAAAGATGGGAACATCGCAAATCGTGTAGGCTATGTCGTAAAACAGGTAAGTAACCGCCGCCCACGCTATCTTCATCCCAGCCGGAATGCTCTCAGGCATGGCAAACAGCGTGAAGAACGCCAGCGGCGTCAACACCACCGACATCCTGAGCCACGGCAGGAACTTCCCGCCTTTCAAGTGCGCCTTGTCCAGGATCGCCCCGAACATCAGATCGTTTACCGCGTCCCAAACCCTGGCGAACAGGAATATGGTTCCGACCGCTACAGCCGCTATGCTTTTGTCAGTAAAGTACTTCTGGACAAATGTTCCCATAAAGTAGTTGAACATTGCCTGGCCCGACATGAACAGGGCAAAGCCTATCCGCTCCTGGGATGAAGTCCTGAAACCCGCTCTAGCTCCCATGTGCTCCTCCTAATAAATCTGCGAGTGGAGCTCGCCAAATGCTTTTATTTCACTCGCGAGCGGAGCTCGCTTTTATATCCGCCCATCCACGTATGTTATTGACACCCGTCCATGCGTCCCAACCTTGGCCTTTCCCTGCGGCTTTCCTGCTATCTTCCCGCTGATGATCCCTGCGGCGCACTCTTCGTACTCGTCCAGGTACCCGACATCTATCCTGCTTTGCCTATGCCCGGTGCAGATCTCGCTAAAGCTTCCCTTTAGAGCCTGAAGCTTTCTTATGGATTCCAAGAATGTTGTGACGCTTTCGCACCCTTCAAGGTGCAAAAGTATTCCCATGTCACAAACCATGTCTCCCGAGTAAAGCCTGCTTCTGCCCTTTTCCAGGAAGCAGACTGATCCTGTGGAATGGCCTGGGGTTTCTATCACCTCAACAGTTCGCCCGCCCAGGTCGAAGACCGTCCCGTCTTGAAAGCCTATGGTTTTGACTTCGGGGTGGGTGTTGAATATGGGCCGAGCAATAAATTTCGCTATTAGCCTTGCTGGCATCGGAGTCATGTCAAGCATGCTCTCCAGGTACGCCCGATCTGTGTGAAGCCTGAAAACCTCCCGATCCCGTTCGCTCATGTGCACGTCCTTGAAGCAGTGCGCGTTCCCGATGTGATCCATGTGCGCGTGAGTGATCGCCACGTCCAGAGGCAAGGAGCAAAGATCTTTTATTGCCTTTTCAAACCCGTCGTCATATATCGCAGTGTCCACAAGCAGCGCCCTGTCTTTTCCCAAAAGCAGGTAGCAAAGGCACCTGAAGCTCGAGAACTTCTGCTCGATGCAGAAAGTGTCTGAATCAAGCTTTGTGACAATGTACTTTCTCATGACCATCTCCCCTTAGTGCATATCCCAAAATTCCGAAATGGCACCGGAAAAATCCTGGCGAATGCTTCAACTAGTTTGCTCGGGCTTCTGCGAGCAAACACCCGGATTTTTCCGGTACCTCGGATATAATTTTGGGATATGCTCTTATGCGAAAATTTCGTGTCAAAAAGAGCTTCTCTTTTCGATCCGGGCCTTTTTAGGCCTACTATTCAAACATTTCATCATTGGTGCGCTTTCTGCAAGCCCCAGGGGTAATCTTTATGAAGCGCTTAAAAGTCGCTATGTAGTGTGATTGGCTGCAAAACCCGTACAACGCCGCAATGTCTGCCATGGAAAAGTTGGTATGGCGAACAAAGTAGACTGACTCTCTCACTTTGCGCTCCATGGCGCAGCTCATTAAGGTCTTGCCGGTCTCTTCCTTGAATATCCGGCACAGGTAGACCGGGTGCACCTGGGCAACCTCAGCTATGCTTGTTATGTCCATCTTCTCCCGAAGGTGCGTGTCCATGTACTCCAGGGCCCGCCGCACAGGCTTGGTGAACGGCCACTTGCGCTCCATTTTCACCAGGGCGATAAAGTTGACAACCATGCTCCTTTCATACTCAAAGACAGCCTCGGGCGCCAAGAAGCGCTCGATTGTGTTTATCACGGCATCGCTTAGGGAAAACGCCGCCTCGCTTGAAACCCCGGCCTGAATCGCCGCCCTCGCAAGCAAGGTGCAGCAGCAGATCATGGAGTTCTTGGCAGATCTCAAAGGATCATCCGCCAATATGGCCTTCTCTGCCCCGGTGTTTATCTGCGCCAGCGTCTCCAGCGCCGCCGCTTCATCCCCTTTGGCCACAAAGTGCATGAACCGCTTCTCCAGCTCGACCGGAGAGTGCGCAAAGCCCTCTGCCCTGTTTTTGTAAATGGAGTAGTAAAGCTCGTTAAGCGCCTTTAGCTGGGCGTCCATTTCTATGCCTCCTGATTTGATTGTAGTATCTGACGCAGAATCATTATATCATGATCTTAACTTTCATATCAAATTATTAAGACAAATAATAGAGGGTTTTGGATATTACTTCTTATGGTTGGGGAGATAGGGCAACCGATTTTGGGCAGATTTGTGGAGGCATGGGAGATGGGAAGAGGGTTTTTCAGGATTAATTAAAAACTTGACAGGAGGCAGGGGATTCAGGGAATGGGCGCGGTATTAGGTTTACACGCAAACTTGTTCTATTATATGCGGCTTTCGGGGGACGATTTCCGCCCCCGACTTGACTCTAAGAAACTACCGGATAAAGTTGGTGAACACCTTCCTGCTCACCGGGTGATCCAGCCCGCTCTCTTTCGCAAGCGCAATGCTCTTGATCAGCCAGGCCATGTTTTTGCCTATGTTTCTCATGGTGGTGATCCCCTCTAGATCCTGGGCCACCTCTTCAGGCTTGCTTCCGTGGGTGTCATTCCAGTAGCTCGATGACGCCACAGGCATTGAGTTTATCGTAAAGTACTTGTTCATGACATCCATTGAAGCAGTGGTTCCGGCCCTTCTGGCGTTAAGGACAGCGGCGGCTGGCTTGAAGGCGAAGTTCCGGCCTCCAGAAAAGAACGCCCGATCCATGAAAGCCAGGATCTTGGCGGTAGGATGCGCATAGTACACGGGAGATCCAAACACGAACCCATCGCAGTCCTTGGCCTTCTCTACGATCTCGTTAACCTCGTCTTCGATTACGCACTTTCTAAGCTCCATGCACTTTCCGCAATCTATGCAGTCCGATATCGGCTTGTTTCCCAAGAAGACGAGCTCAGTATCTATCCCTTCCTCATTCAGGGAAGCCGCGACAGCATCCAGCGCGGCCCTGGTGCAGCCGTCATTCCTTGCGCTTCCGTTTACAAGAAGAACTTTCATGAAACACCTCCGTGTTTGATTTCTAGCGG
>JAISWZ010000030.1 GCA_031270945.1 Clostridiales bacterium
GTCGCCTAGCGCTTATCCTTTGATTTACTTAGATTTAGATTCTCTTAGGATACGCATTTAGGCTTGCTGTTATGCTTGAAGCTCGTTTAGGGCATGCGCCCGTTTGGCGGCGACATCCCTTCTCTTTTTCAAATCGAAGGCTTTTCCAATGAATTATACACTATTTTGTGAAGAAATGCAAGCCTTTCGGCTAAATTTCGACGCTAGGAGACAAGATGCCACATAATTAATGTTGCCAAAAATGGAACTTATTTTTGTATGCAGGCAAGGCTATGCAAAGCGCGAAATTGCAGGGCTTCGCGCGAGGCTAAGAGCATATCCCAAAATTATATCCGAGGCACCGGAAAAATCCGGGTGTTTGCTCGCAGAAGCCCGAGCAAACTAGTTGAAGCTTTCGCCAGGATTTTTCCGGTGCCATTTCGGAATTTTGGGATATGCTCTAACGAGCGTTAAGGTTGAAAACTTATTGATGCTTTGATACTGGGGTGTTATGGCAGAATCAGGCTAGATGCAGATGCATAAAATCCTGGGATAAGCACTAGGGGTTGGAGCTGGTAAAATAATGCAAATATATATCGGCGCATAGCTGTGCCGATACGAAGTTTGGCCGCATTCCATTTGTAGAGCTATTCATATGAAATACCAATGTATATATCGGACTATGCGGATTAATCTAAAAGCCGTCACAAGAGGGCAGGAGACCGGGATTTTGGCTGTGTGTGTGCATCTGCGAGAGAGGGAAAACTTGATATTTTAAGAGGTTTGGAATTTGGGTTAAAAAAGGCGATAGATAGGGCGATTTTTATTGGAGGGATGAGAAGATGGCGGAGACATGGGGTTTTCGAGGGAACGGGATAAAAAACCTTGGAAACGCGGGATAATTGGATTAGAGGCATGAGAAAACCGCATGATGCCGGGATTTTATTGAAAGAAGGACGGAGGCAAGGGAGCAGAGCAGAGATATGGACTTCTGAAATCCAGCGAGCCTGGAATTTGATAATTTCAAGATTTATCAATGTTTCGACACTGGCGGTGCTGGCGCGGGTTGGAGAAAGTTTGGCCTCATCCCGTTTGCCCAGGGAATGACGGGCACTTTTAATTGTCGAAATATTGATAAGATTTGAAGAAAGACTGATTCCAGGATTTCAAAGCCGATTAGGCGCTTAAAGCAAAGCGCAGGTTTTGGCATTCTGGCGAGACGGGAATGCTGGCCTTTGGCCATTCATACTGGAGAGCGGTGTGATTGGGGTTTGGGTTTTGACATTTTGAACGGAGCGGGCCAGCTGGCTTCAAAGACAGCACTTTCAATTGTCGAAATATTGATAAGTTTTGAAAAAAGGCGGAGCGGCCCTGCTTGGTTGGCTAACGGGCAACGACATAAGCAGATTTCCCCTTCGAACATTCGTCAGTAAAATCAACAAAAACACAGCTAATGTTTGTTGATTTTTAACCATAAAGCGGTGCTATAGACTGCAAGAAAATCAGGTTGTACTAACGGATATCGCCGTGCTATAATAGAATTGTACAGAACGCCAAATATCTTGCGCTGGGCTTGATGTTCTTAGGGAACTGGGCTAGACTGGATGGGTTGCCTTGAATATGCAATAAAGCAATCAGGCAATCAGGCGTTCAAGGCAAGGCAATCGGCGAGAGCTTGGCATGTTAAAAGCATTGAGCGCTCGCCAGCGAATATGGAGGTGAAAGATGCCTGTCTCAAAGGATCCAAAGCTTCAAGGCTGGATAGACAGCTACGGGAGCTGGTTCTCGGACGAAAAGGCGCTGGAGCTCACGGACATGGGGAATAGTCTGCATCCTTACGATGCGATGTTCTCTCCGGTCACGATCAACAAGGTGACTGTGAAGAACAGGCTTGTGATGGGGCCTATGGGCAACATCAGCATGTGTGATGAGACCGGAAGGCCAAATGACAAGATGCTCCAGTATTTTTTTGAACGGGCGAAAGGCGGGGTTGGGCTTATAACCACTGGCTTGGTGCCAGTGAGCCACAAGCAGGACAACACCATAACAGAGCTTGGGGATTTGAGCTACTTTCCGCGAATAGACAGGAGCAGGACGGTTTACATGGGTTGGAGGGATCTGGCCCAAGGGGTGCATGTATACGGAGCGAAGATATTTGTCCAGCTTACTCCAGGGCTAGGGCGAGTCGGAAACCCGCAGTGTCTGCTGACGAAATTTAAGCTTCCTCAGTCGGCGTCAATGAACCCCAACTTTTACATGCCGCAGGTTCCAAGCGTTCCGATGAGCGGAGCGAAGCTTGGGGCTATAGTTAAGAACATGGGGCAAGGGGCAGCCGATTCGAAGGCGTTTGGCTTGGACGGAGCGTACCTGCACGGACATGAGGGCTATTTGCTGGAGCAGATGACCAACCCCGCTTACAATAGAAGGAAATTTGGGCGCTACAGCCACTGGCCCCAATTTGGGCTTGACTGCGTAGCTGAGATGAGAAAGAGGACTGGCCCGGATTATCCGATCATGTACAGGATAGATCTGTCTTTGTGCCTGAACGAGACCTACGGCGATGAGATGCTTAAGACAAGCCTGAAGAAGTTCTCAAACGGGCGTACGATTGATCAGACGCTGAGCTACATGGAAGATCTGGTCAAGGCTGGAGTAGACATATTTGACGTTGACCTGGGGAGCTATGACAACTGGTGGCTTCCGCATCCTCCGTCAAGCATGCCTCCGGGGTGCTTCCTGGAAGTGTCCAAGATAGTAAAAGACCATTTTGCCTCAAAGAAGATCAAGTCAAACGCTGGGCTGGAAGTGCCTATAGTTGCCGTAGGAAAGCTGGGATACCCGGATCTGGCAGAGAAGGCTCTTCGCGATGGAAAGTGCGACATGGTCATGCTGGCCAGGCCTTTGCTTGCTGATCCAGAATGGCCAAAGAAGGCGTACGTTGGAAAAACCGGAGACATAACGCCCTGCATCGGCTGCCAGGAAGGCTGCGTGAACGAGTTTGTGGAAGGCGGGCATCCGCAGTGCGCTGTCAACCCCAGGTCGGCATTTGAACATATGTATCCGCTGGAAGTGCCAAAGGCTTTGGTCAAAAAGAAAGTGGCGGTGATTGGAGCGGGGCCGGGCGGCATAACCTTCGCCCTTACAGCCTTAAAGAGAGGCCATGACGTTACCCTGTTCGAAAAGTCCAATAAGATCGGCGGGCGGCTTAACGCAGGAAGCGTTCCAAAGATAAAGTATGAATTGGGGAATTACCTGGCGTTCCTTGAGCGCGAACTCAAGAAAAGCGATGTTGTCCTCAAGCTTGGGGAGAGCCTGGACAGCGAAGCGTTAAAAGCAAAAGGCTTTGATGCCGTGATCTTCGCGATAGGAACAAAGGAAACTGTGCCAGCTCTTCCTGGGATAGAAGAGGCGAACGCGGTTCTTGCCACGGATCTTTTCTTGAACCCCAGCCTTGCAAAAGACGCCAAGACCGCTGTTGTTGTAGGCGGAGGAATGGTTGGATGCGAGGCCGCATACTGGCTGAAGTACGAAAAAGGCCTTGATGTTAAGGTAGTGGAGATGGACAAGCATATCATGAACCATGTCTGCACCGCTAACAGGGGGCACATCATTCACTACCTGAAAGAAGCTGGAGTTGAGCTTTTGAACTGCACAAAGGTTTCAGGGTTCGGAAAAGGGATAGTAAAGGTCAAAAAGAACGTATCCCCTACTGTGCCAAACCCGTACGTCACTTGGCATCCCATTCTTCCCGAAAACATCCACAACCCCATGGAGCCCAAGCTGTTGGAAGACATCAAAGACGTGGAGCTTAGCGCCGACTTGGTGGTCATAGCTGTCGGAGGGAAACCCGATCAAGCATTATTCTTTGACGCGCAGAAAAAGCGCGTGGCACCGGAAGTTTACAATATTGGCGACTCACTTGCCCCAGGCATGGTACTTCAGGCAACAAGAGCCGCTTATAGGCTGGCGATGGATGTTTAGGTAGAGATAAAATAAAAAAATAAAATAAAATTAAAAAAGCAAAAGCGAAAACATAACGCGGCTTACGCAGCGAATCTTTCTCATGGGCATATCCCAAAATTCCGAAATGGCACTGGGTGCCTCGGATATAATTTTGGGATATGCTCCAAGCCTAAAAGGCAGGTGCTAACATGTTGCTAAACGATGAGCAGCAAGCGATCTACGACGGCGCCAAGGGGGAGTCCTTGGCCAAAGTCATGAAGACGCTTGTCATGTACGGGGATACGTTTGGCGCAACGAAGATGGTTCCAGTCGAAAGCGAGTACGGCCACTTGGTGACGAGCTTTGGCTTGTCGGTGATAAAGCCGGTTTATGCTTTGATGGACAAGCTTCTTGCGGCGGGGGCGGTTTCCAAGCAGAAATTTACGGTAGATCCGTTGCCTCTGGACAAGAATGTCCCTACCAACTTTTTGCAAGACATAATGTTCAAGATCATGTACGGGAAGCAAGACTTCTACAACGGGCAATTGCAGAAGCTTGGGATCTTGGATGAGAAGTCGTATACCTGCACGTGCTACATGGAAGAGTCGGGAAACGCGCCTAAAGAAGGGCAGGTCTTGTCCTGGGCGGAGTCAAGCGCTGTTGTTTACGCAAACAGCGTTCTTGGCGCCAGGTGCAACAGAAACTCCGGGATAATCGAGCTATTTGGAAGCATAGTTGGATTTGTGCCTTACTTCGGGCTTCTTACAGACGAAGGGCGAAAGGCTAAATGGATCATAGAGGTTGAGACAACAAAGAAGCCTGAGGCTCAGGTGCTGGGAAGCGCCATAGGCATGAAGGTAATGGAAGATGTCCCTTACATCAAAGGGCTTTCCAAGTGGATAGGGACAGAGCTGAACCAGGCAAGCAAGGATTACCTGAAGGACATGGGAGCGGCTACGGCTTCAAACGGAGCTGTCGGGCTATACCATGTAGACGGGCTTACCCCTGAGGCTGTGAAGCTGGGAGAAAAGCTGATAAATTCAAATGCCAAGGTCTATAAGATCGATGACGCTGAGCTTGATCGGGTCAAAAATGGATACCCGATCATCTGGAAAGACAAAGACGCGAAGCCCAAGCTGGCGTTTATCGGATGCCCCCACCTATCGGTTGATCAGTTGAATGACTGGACTGATAAGATAGTGTCCAGGCTTGCCAAGAACGGCAAGGAGAAAGTGGCGGTATCCCTGGTTCTGACTGCCGCGCCAAAGGTGCTGGACAAGTTCAAGGGCAGCGACAACGCCAAGAAGCTGGAGAAGGCTGGAGTGGTGATCAGCTACATCTGCCCGCTCATGTACATGAACAACCCGCTTTGCGGAAAGATGCCTGTCATTACAAACTCAAACAAGCTTCGCACATACACTTCAGCCAAGTACATGACTGACGAAGAGATTCTGTCTGCCGTAGCAGGGGAGGCGCTCGCATGAAAACATTCAAGGGACGCGTCATAGTGCCAGGAGTGGCGGACGCGGAGGCGCTTGTGACTCACGCGGGGTTCAACACTCTGGCGAGCTTTCAGAAGGCTCTCATGTTCGGTGACAAGACATCGAAGTGCTCTGACCAGAACAACAAGGATCTAGTCGGAAAGCCCATGGCTGGCAAGGCTCTTTGCCTTCCTCAGACCATAGGCTCAACCACTGGCGGGATGGTGCTGTTCTGCGCTGTGGAAATGGGAAGGCAGCCCGCTTGCCTTTTGTTCTCCAAGCCCATTGACTCTCTCGCAGCCGCAGGAGCTATCATTGCTGGGGTATGGTCTGAAAACAAGATGCCCACTGTTGACAGCTTAGGCGATGAGTTCTTGGACGCAGTCAAGGACGGAGCAAGGGTGGTTGTAGCCGAGGATGGGACTGTGACAGTGCATTAGGCGCATTAGGCTTAGAGAGGATGCAAAGTTTGCAGAGGCACAGGGAAGGCCATCAGAGGGCAAGGCCATCAGTTGGTTGAAAGTTAGTTTACTACACCTGGCGCGTAACATTGCAAGCCCGCATCATCGGCTAAAAGCCGTTGATGCGGGCTTTTTCACGCTTGTCCAATGGTGCTGGCTTGCCAAGATCCACCATGGAATTTAGAGAGGCACATCAATTGAGACAATCAAGCTCGCGCCCCTTTACAGGGGCGATAGGCGAGGCGGCGTTTTGAGCTGTCAATCGGCTTTGCTATCTTTAAATTCCATGGTCGAATATGGAATGATAACCACGTTATCTCTGCGCGGCTCATGCCAATTGCTAAGGAAACAGGAAAGCAAAAGATTGCGCGTTCTCGGTGCCAGAGCTATATTCCAGCAAACAGAACCATGCTATGATTAAGTTGTAAGGTGTCAACTACTGAACCGCTGAGCATCAATGAGCAGCAGTAAATGGATGCAAGAGCAAGGAACCAGGAAAGCAAAAGATTGCGTGTTCTCGGTGCCAGAGCTATATTCCGGCAAACAGTACCATGCTATGATTAAGTTGTAAGGCTGGCAACTACTGAACTGCTGAGCACCAATGAGCAGCAGGTAATTGAAGAAGTAGCAAAGGAACCAGGAAAGCAAAAGATTGCGTGTTCTCGGTGCCAGAGCTATATTCCAGCAAACAGAACCATGCTATGATTAAGTTGTAAGGCTGTCAACCACTGAACCGCTTGATATAGAAACAGCCGAACCTTGACAACTAAATAACAGCACCCTGTGGCAGTCAGAGAACTGACATATGGCCAGGCTGAGAAAAGAAAGGGGGATAAAAACGGCTAAGAAAGGGCCAGGTTTGTAGCAAGGGAGACAATTGAATAACAGCACCCTGTGGCAGTCAGAGAACTGCCATAAGGCCAGGCTGAGAAAAGAGAGGGGGATGAAAAATGGCTAAGAACGAGCCAGGTTTATAGCGAGGGGACAATGAAATTAACAATGATTAAGTTATAAGGTTTCTATGAGTAGCAAAAAATGGAATTAAAAACAAAGGGCTGTAAAAGCAAAATGGGTTTTTCCGCTTCCTGAGTCATATCGCCAACTAACAGAGCATACTTGGTTAAGTTAGAAGGCTGTCAACTACCTGAACCTCTGAGCATCAACGAGTAGCAGGAAATGGAAGAAAGAGCAAAGGAACCGAAAACAAAAGATTGCGTGTTCTCGGTGCTAGAGCTATATTACAGCAAACAGAACCATGCTATGATTAAGTTGTAAGGCTGTCAGCTACTGAACTGCTGAGCACCTATGAGTAGCAGGTAATGGAAGAAGTAGCAAAGGGACCAGGAAAGCAAAAGATTGCGTGTTCTCGGTGCCAGAGCCATATTACAGCAAACAGAACCATGCTATGATTAAGTTGTAAGGATGTCAACTACCTGAACCGCTGAGCATCAATGAGTAGCAACCAGGAAAGCAAAAGATTGCGTGTTCTCGGTGCCAGAGCTATATTCCAGCAAACAGAACCATGCTATGATTAAGTTGTAAGGCTGTCAACCACTGAACCGCTTGATATAGAAACAG
>JAISWZ010000082.1 GCA_031270945.1 Clostridiales bacterium
TCGCTACTTTTGTGGTAAGGCGCGACCTGAGTCCAGTTGACGCCATTCGGAAGGCTGTAGGGGATGGAGATGGTTATGATGCCCTTGCCAAAATCCTTAATTTCCTTTCCGAACCTGGAGAGGGAAGCTGAAATGTCAACAGATCCTGATGCGAGCGATTCAACAGTGTATGAAGCAACTACGTCAGTCGAAAAGCCTATGTCTTTGACTGCAACAGGGTCTACCACAAAATCCCCAAGTGGGCTCGTTACGGTTATTGGATCGCCTTCGACGCTGGCTTCCTTGAGCAACCTCGCTGTGAGAATGGCTGTTGCCGTCTTGTTGGCTACAGAGGCTTTTAGCGTCCTGCTAAGCGGTGCGAGAGAAGCTCCTGCTGAAAAGCTGCCGCTCGTGTAGGAGGGGGAGTAGCTGGTAGTAGGACTGCTTAGATCCAAGTGGTAGTTCAAGGCCGCGCGCTTAAGAGTAGAGGTTCCAGTGCTGGAATCAGTCGACAGGAACTTCGCGGCTATGGTATGGGTGCCTTCGCCATACTTTTCTATTGTCTGGGCCTTGACAACAATTTTTGTGCTTCCCTCATAAGCGGTGTAATCGGAGGCAGGGTCTTGAAGATGTCCGTCGATGTACAGAGAGTCAAACTCAGGATATCTTCCTATGGACACGAGCAGGTGATCTTGTATGCTTCTTATAGTTCCGGCAAGTTGAGGCAAGGTTTCTGTTGCGGCGGGCGTGACGAACTCGTAGCTGGGGTCGGATTCCAACAGCACTGCCATGTCCAGATTGTCGCCGACTGAGATGTTGCAGTTTTCGACTACATACAGGCTTGAGTCGGAAGTGGCCTCGTACTCGATTTTTACAGAGAAAGAGCGAGGGCCTGAAGTTGATTCCAGGGGGACTCCGCTTATCTCTCCAGTTCCTGGCACTAGAAACAAGCCGTCCGGAAGGGCGAAGTTATTGGTATAAATGCTGTAGGTGCGGGTCACGCCATCAGGCACCTCTTCTGAATCCACAAAATCTGAATACGGAACATACTTGACTGCCCGGAATGTGTTAGGCGGCGGAGTGGGGCTAGGTGTTGCGCTTCTAGGATGGATCAGGCTGGCGCCCCAGTAGATGTAAGGCTCGAAGCTCGCTTGATTGCCTATGCGGATGGTGACGGTTTCATTTACGGGATGCTTTGGCGCGCTCTCGATATTATCCGATGCCAAGTAGGGGTTTGAAGTCTGAGGATAAAGAGTGCCATCCGGAGTGCTGTTTGTCCAATCTGTCCAGTTGGACGATTTGATGTTGCTGTTTAACGGAGTGGCCGCTGCCGTGTCATAGCAGCCATATACTTGTGGAGTGCCATCCTTGTTCCAACGCAGCTCATGCAATCTGTAATCATTTCCTGTAACGCGCACGAATGAGCCTACCTCGCTCCAGGCGCCAGGAAGAGAAGTGGAAGAAATGATTTTTGCGTTGGAGAGAGTCGATGTCCCCAAAGGATCCTCGTAGTAAATATAGTACAACTTGCCATCATGGCATTGGATGTAACGCGCGTCAATTTCCGTGTAAGTTAGCTGTGGCAGGCTTATTTCGAAATATTCCAAGAAATCAGCGGTTTCCAGGCAGACGTATTTGCTGGCATCGTTGTTGTATGCGGTTACAATGAATTTGCTGTTTATGCAATACAGGTTTGCAATCAAAGCGTAAGCAGACGGAAGAAAAGACTGTTGCCAATCCCTTGCGTTCGAGGAGAAAATCAGTGAATCTCCAGAAACGACCGCAACGTATTCGTCACTGAAAGCTATCTGCCCTGGCGCGCCAGAGTAATAGACGGAGTCCCATTCTCTCAAAGACGAGTTTTTAGCCGCAAACAGCACGCTGCCAGTTGAAGAAGCAGAATTCCATTCGAAGTCAGCAAGGGAAAGATAGGTGTCTTTCCATTTCATGACGCTGCCGAAGTATACCTGGCTTGGCACACTTCCTAGAACACTCATGGTTATTGGCAGGGGTCCGGCGAAAGCCACTGCGCTCAGGTTGCCGCATGCAGCGGTAAACAGGAATACAAAAGCCAGAACTTTTGCAACTGAAGATTTAAGGTCTTTCATCGTTTGTGTTCCTCCTTTGAGTTTTCGAGTTGTCAAATTATATGAATATTTGGCCTTATGTTTAATATTTGAGAATATAAAACACAATGTGGCTAGGTAAGCTCTTTGATGACCGCCAAACTTGGCTTAGATCATTGCTGGCAGAACAAAAAGATTCCACTATATAGCAATGATAGTGAATCATAGATATGTAAGTGCTGGATATTGCGATATATCGTTTGACCTTGGTATTGCTATGTCGTTTGAATTTGGCATTGCTAGATAGTTTTGCTCACGAGCGAAAACATGGGCAAAGTTAGGCATGATTTTCACTCGCAAGCATCTAGCGGACTCTGAGAAAAAACTGTGATCAAAAAACTTTGAATTTATCAAGCGATATTTTAAAGTTTTTATTGAAAAATCTGGCGTTTAATAGACATCAATGATGATTGACCAATGTATTTGCTAGCTAATATATAATCCGATATGCTGATTTTATATCGGAATGCATAGGCAAACCGATCATTTTGGTATTCCTGGGGGACGCTTTTTATCGTGCAGCTTGTGGTACCAATAGGCGTACTGCCCGTAAGAAGGGTGCGCCTCTTCTTGAATATATTGCCCGTCCACTAGCTTTATGAAGCTGTCTGCAACCATTTTTTTGTACGCGTCCTTCAAATTCCCGCCTTCGAAGTAGTCATTCTCATAGGATTTCTTGAATATCTCCAATATTTCTGGGGTGACGTTCATTCCGGCATCACTGCCCGCCAAACTGGGACGGCCAAGCTTTTGAACTCCAGCGCCAGGGGTGCGGAACTCTCCGTGAAATCCCCTTTTTCTATAGTTCGGTATAAAGCAGTTGGGCACTAGCCCTCCAAGCCAATACTGCCTAAGATACTTGTATACTGTTTTCCGGTCAGGCTTGCCACCAAGCGCAGCGATAATCGCGGATCTTTCTTTGGGTATGTATATGGCAGGCTGGTTCTTGACTATGGGCTCCATCAATCTCCAGATTTCATTCCGCGCTTCTTTTGCCTTGACGGAAAGGAAAGTGTCAATAGCGGGTACGCTTGAGGGATCTTCGGCACGTTCCAGTAAAGAGCCGTCCAGATCTGAAAAAAGCGAGACAAATGGCATGTCTTGGGTAATTAAATTGAAAAGGCTGATGTACACTCGTTTATATGAAATCCAAAGCACTCTGTAAACTGCATCACTTCCTTTAGATTTGATAACTTCATTTACGCATAGTGTGCCAAGATCCATTTTTGCGGCCCTCCATACTAGCGGTTGGATGTTGCGTCGCGCCCTTGCTCTGACAAATATTGGATTTAAGCTTAAGCGTTCTAGTTCCAAAAGAGCATTAGCTATGTCGGCGTCCCAACAGGCCGACATCCTTCATCAAAAAAATGATATCATACTGGGCAGGAGGTGTCAAG
>JAISWZ010000151.1 GCA_031270945.1 Clostridiales bacterium
GGAAAAGCCACGCGTTGAAGCATCGCATGCCTTTTCCCCGCGCCTCTTTTGGAATTTTGGGATATGCTCCCAAAGCTTGAAAAAGGCCTTTGCTTTGCTCATAAAGCCTGCGCATAATCACCGCAGGGCTCTAGGCGATTTGCCCTTGATCATTTGGCAAACGCAGGCTTTTTTGCCTCTCGCCTGCGAGCGGAAACAATTTCGTTTTCGCTCATGCGGGCGGCTGATCGCGAGCATCACGTGTTTCGCTCGCTGGCAGCAGATGTCTGTGTGCATATGCCCCAAGGGCGTTTGGTCCGCAAACCCTCCTATTATTCGAAGCCTCAACCCCCAAGAAATCAATGTTTGAGGATTTGAAGCGCATATCCCAATTGATTGGGGCTTGCAAAAGTCAGGATTGAAGCTTTCGCAGGACTTTTGCTGGATTTTTGGGATGCGCGCCAAGATTTGCAGGCCAGCCCGGCTTGCGCCTTGATTTGCCTGTGAGCTCTTAGAGCTTTCTCAGCCTACCCATAAAGCCAGGCGGGCCTTGTGCAACTTTGCGCTCGCAAGCATGAATCGATTCTTTTTAAGCAATTTAGGGTAAAACTTGAAGTAATAATATGATTGCTAGTGAAATAATAAAGTGACAGATTGCACACCGGTTTTAGGATGAATCTACTATAAAGGCACTTGGTGAAATATTCCGATAACTAATTCCCAAGTAATTTTAGCATTTTACTCCGCAACATTGCCTATAGGGACGCTAAACTTCAAATACGGATAGCTTAAACCTTCGACTATAGACCAAACGTTGTCGAAGTCCCAGCCTTCATAGGTTGACTGCAAAAACATTTCGTCTGTGTCATGGCCTGCCGGGAAAGCTGAAGCGTCACCATAGGGGTTTCCGCTTGTGCCGTATGCCCTTGGCGCATTGGCCTTGCTGTCGTCATAAAAGTTGGCGCCGAGGTACCTGACTCCTGAGCGACCGTTGAACGCTCCGTATTCTGTAGTGCCAGTTCCTGTCACTCTTCCTGTCGAGTAGCTGTTCTCAACAGACTTGCCTCTTGAAGATCCTGATCCTGAAAAGTATCCGACCAAGCCGCCTACTCCTGTGGTGCCCTGCACATCTCCATGAGCGTAGGCGTTGCTGATTGTGGCGTCAATGACCTCGCCCGCCAATCCTCCGGCAATGTATGCTTTTGTTGTCGCGTTTCCGCTTGCGCCAACCATTTCAAGTCTTGATCCGCCATAGATTGTCCCAACAAGGCCTCCAGCGTATGTATGAGCGCTGGCGTCGCCAATTGCTTCGCTTTCAGTTATTGAAGACTTCTCATAAACCACTCCAGCCAATCCGCCAGCGTAAGACACTTTTGCTTTGGCTTCTCCGCTTGAGAATGATCCATGAATCGTCGATCCGCCTTTTAACGCTCCAACCAAGCCGCCGACATAGGACACGCCTTCAGAGAGGGTGTCTTCCGCCATACTGTATTCAATGACAGCCCCGCCATCAAGAACTCCCACCAGAGCGCCTGAATAGTTGCCGCTGGTCTTTGTCGCTGTTTCCATGACAGAGCAGTACCTGATTGAAACCGCTGGGCTTCCGTAAGCCCGTCCAGCTATGGCTCCAGCGTACCCTCCGGCGGTCACTGCAATCTTTCCTCCGATGACCATAACATTTTGAATCACTGTCCCATTTTTTGCCACGCCTGTCACGGCGCCGACTTCATATCCTCCAGTAATGCTTGCGTCTTCAAGGTCGATAACCAGATTTTTAATGGTAGCGCCCTTTGCCACGGAGAAAAGCCCGGCGTACGATATGCCCCACTTGCTCCAAAGGCCTAGGATTGTATGCCCGTTTCCATCAAGCTCCCCTGTGAAGCTTGATCCATAGCCTATAGGCTTCCAGCCTTTTGTTGCTGTGCTGGTGGACGATATATACCCTGAGAGGTCAAGATCGCTGTAAAGCCTATACTTGCCTGAAAGATTGTTGCGAATGGCGTCAAGATCCGCTGGCGTGGTGATTATTGTGTAGCCGTCCCAATCTGTCTGGGCCGCTGACGCTAACGCGGGAAGCGCGGCAAGCAGCAGCGCGACTGCGAGAGCCATTGCTCCAAAACGCTTAATAAATTTCACTGTAATCAGCTCCTTCTTGTATTTTCCTTATATTTGCGAGCGAGCGAAAACATTTGATACGATCGCTTAAATCCGGAATCCGCCTATCGCCGCCCTCCCTGGAAGCCAAGCGTTTCGCTTCCGCTTGCGACAAGAAAAATCCTAAACTTAACGCTCATAATTGCAGGTAAATCATTTCTTGGCTTCCGCTCGCGGGTAGCCACAGGTTCGAGTGAGCATATTTTTTTCCTTGATGTTGCCTATCCAGGCCCACGATTAATTTTGGGATTTGCTCTAAGTTTTGGATAGTCTGCGCCCTCATCCACCTCCCGTATATTTACGATGAGCCGACCTATATAGTTTGATTTCGACATTATTCGCTCTTTAGATCAGCCCTGCGGGCATGCAGAGGCAGCGCCCGCAGAGGTTTCAAAATCTTCGCGCGCAGGAGCGGCCTTGCGGGCATTGGGGTCACAAATATCCTATCGACACGCCAGCAAAAAGCGGCCACCAAGATCATAATCCAAAAATTATATAGGCGCAGAAAAAATCCGGGTGTTTGCTCGATGAAGCCCGAGCAAACTAGTTGAAGCATTCGCCAGGATTTTGGCGATTTGCCCATGAACATTGGGCAAACGCTATCCGGTGCCATTAAACGTTTTGCTCAGCCGAGGTTGCTCGCGAGCGAAAGCAAAGTGTTTGCTTTTGCTCGCGAGCGTCATTATAGGCAGTTTGTTCCAAGGCACGTAACATCTGACCTTCCAGTAAATGCTCCATGCTCATGCATCGCGCCAAAGCGCCTTAAATCAACAGTGCGCTCACAAGCGAAAGCGTCTGGCTTTCGCTTGTGAGTGGCTTCGTTATGGGCGCACAATATAAATCCAATGAAAGATCGGATACACTTCGCCTTCATCTATGCTCCAGATGTTTTCAAAATCCCATCCTTCGTAGTTTGCCTGAGACATCATTTGCGCAGTTGAACGGCTTTGCGGGTATGCAGAGGCGTCGCCTGCAGGGCTTCCTGTGCTGTATGCGTTTGAAATGCCCGCCTTGGTAACATCGTAAAAGTTTGTTCCAAAGAACGTGGCGCCGAGGCTTGAAATGAAGGCTCCCCTGTCAGTTGGAGATGGGCATGTCACTATTCCCGATGAATAGCAGTTCTTAACAGAGGTCTTGTCCAAATCTCCTTCAAAACTTGCAATCAAGCCGGCCACGTGTTTTGCGCCGTACACGTCCCCTTGGGCAAAACTGTCGCTAATGGCAGCGATATAGGCTTCTCCAATCAGGCCTCCAGCTGTATTAAAAGTTGCGCTTACGTCGCCAAAAGCTCCACTTAGCTTAATGGAAGAGTCATCATGGGCCATTCCGACAAGTCCTCCAGCTACACTCTCGGCGCTGACATTGCCTGACGCAATCCCCCGTGCAACAGATGAATGTGTGCCAACGACTCCAACCATACCGCCAGCATATTGGTAGGCATAGACATCGCCCTGCGACATGCAGCTTTCTATAGATGCATCAATAAGCCTTCCCGCCAGTCCGCCAGCGACATAAACGCTCGCGCTGACTTCCAGCGATGAGAATGAGTTTATGATCTTTGATTTTGTCTCAAGCACGCCCACCAGGCCTCCGACGTAAGCGCTGCCTTTTACAAAAGCGCCTGAGACTGAAACAGTCTCGATAAGAGTTTGCCCGGCGGCGCCTGCCAAAGCGCCAACCTCATCGTTTCCTGTTATGCCAGCGTCAGCAAGCGCAATATTCAGGCTGCAAATGGTAGCGCCTTCTGTTTTTGAGAACAACCCGGTATAAGCGATGCTTCTGTTGATCCAAAAGCCGCTGACGCTGTACCCGTTTCCGTCAAGAACTCCTTTAAACGTAGATGTTGGCTCCCAGCCATTTTCTTCTGTGAAGGTCGGCGATGTGTAGCCCGAAAAATCAACATCGCTGTAAAGCCTGTACTTGCCAGACAAATCTAGACGAATGCGATCAAGCTCCGCTGCCGTGCTGATCATTGTGTAGCCGGAATCATCAATGCCGTCATCGTCAGAGTCCTCATCAAAGGGATCTGTTCCGTTTGCTATTTCATCGATGTTTGTAAGCCCATCCGAATCAGGGTCATCATTGGCGTCGTCCACAAGCGGATCCAGGCCATTTTGCACTTCATCCCCGTCCGTAATGCCATCATCGTCAGAGTCATCATCAAAGGGATCTGTTCCCAGCTGCTCTTCGATATAGTCAGGCAACCCATCGCTGTCGGAATCAATGGTATCTGGATCAATCGTAGGACTAGGCGTAGGAGTAGCTGTTGGCGACGCCGCAGGTGTTGCCGTGCGTATCGGTATTCTTACGCGCGTCGGAGTCGCTGTTCCAGACGACGGAGAAGGCGTCGCTGTTGCTGACGATGGAGAAGGTGTCGCTGTGCGTATCCGAATAGTTACAGGCGATGGAGTCGCTCTCGGAGACAGCGTAGATGTCGATATTGGCAATGGAGTAGCTGTAGCTGTCGGCACAGAAGTTGCTGTAGCTTTCGGCGATGGAGTAGCTGTCGCTGTCGGGGACGGCGTAGCTGTTGCTGTCGGCACCGGCGTAGCTGTCGCAACTGGCGCATTAAACCTGAAATATGGATAGCTTATGCCTTCATCCAATATCCAGACATTGACAAAATCCCAACCCGCATAGTTCGTTTGTGACATCAGCTGAGCTGTCGTGCGACTCTGAGGAAAGGCAGATGCGTCGCCTTTAGGGCTTCCATTTGTGCCATACGCTCTCGGTGCATTGGCCGTGTCGCCGTCATAAAAGTTCGTTCCAAGATATTTGACCCCGGATCGTCCGTTGAACGCTCCGTACTCTGTGGATCCAGTTCCTGTCACGGTTCCTGTAGAGTAGCTGTTCTCAACAGACTTGCCTGTTGCGGATCCCGATCCAGAGAAGTGTCCGACCAAGCCGCCTGTTCCTGTTGTGCCATTAACATTGCCATGCGCGTAGGCGTTTGTGATGGTGGCGTCAATAACCTCGCCAGCCAAGCCTCCGGCTATATAGGACTTCGTTGCAACATCGCCTGCGGCGCCAACTTTTTCAAGCTTTGAGTCGCCATAGATGGTTCCCACAAGGCCCCCTGCATAATGGTTTGCGCTTACACTGCCGGTCGCTTCGCTTTCAATGATTGAAGATTTCTCATAAACAGCCCCGGCCAGTCCACCAGCGTAAGTAGCGCTTGCTTTGGCTTCTCCGCTTGAGAAGGAGCCAGTTATTTTCGCTCCGCCTTTGATAGCGCCAACCAAGCCGCCAACATGGGACCCGCCTTCTGAGAGAGTGCCTTCGGCTCTGCTGTCTTCAATGATTGCTGAGTCATCAAGGACTCCAACCAAAGCGCCTGAG
>JAISWZ010000231.1 GCA_031270945.1 Clostridiales bacterium
GCCGTCACTTGTAAGAGCGCAATCATGGCAAGCGCAGCCATGGCAGTTCTTGTTATGCGCATTTGCATCACTCCTTGGTGCATATCCCAAAATTTCGCGATAGTGCCGGATAGCGTTTGGCCAAGGGCAAAACACCAAAGTCCTGGCGAATGATTCAACTATGTCTGCTCGGGCTTCAGCGAGCAAACACCCGGACTTTTCTGGCACCTCGATTATTTTGGGATTGCTCTTGGTGTGGCGAGCCTGAAATCCTTGAAATGGCTAGGCGTGAAATCCCGCAATGCTGCCACGCGGGCCTTTGCGTCCTGAGAGAAAACCAGCGCACTCAGTGGGCAAAAGCGCGTTGCATTAAGCTCGGGCTTTGTTTTAGCCATTGGATAAGCAAGACTCTCCTATATTTTCTTAGTGCATATCCCAAAATGATATCCTAGGCGCCAGAAAAGTCCGGCGTTGAAGCGTTCGCCAGGACTTTTCCGGCACCATTAAGGAATTTTGGGATATGCACTTTTCAGCGCCTCAGGCGCTTCATATTAATTTTATACCATTTTCGCGTCTTGCGCCATTCCGAATTGGCCAAGCGCGCAAATATTCTTGCAAGCATATCGGCTGGCACTTGAAGGACAAGCCTGGATTTTCGGGGTTTACGCCCATGTTTTGCTTTGAAGTGCCATTTTCGCGGCCGAAAATGAGCGAAACGCATTTTCGGTTAGCCTACTCTTGCCCAGTTCTTAACCAAAACTTAAACATGCCAGGGCCTGATGTTAAAAATCCTATGATATACTTGGGGCATATCCCGCAAATGAGTTGAAAAGGCCAGCGATGCGAGCGCGGGCAGGATCCGGGGCTGCCGGGAGGAGTGAATCATGAGGCATACAGTGCTTATATGCGATGATGACGAGGATATCTTGAACGCGCTGGATATCTACTTGAGAGGCAGCTATGACTTGATCAAGGCAAAAAACGGGAAAGAGGCGCTTGAGAAGTCAAATGGGAAGGAAGTGCACCTGTTTTTGCTGGATGTCATGATGCCTGTGATGGACGGGATAACCGCCGCCGCCAAGCTCAGGGAGAGAACGAACGCACCTGTCATATTCCTTAGCGCCAAAAGCGAGGATACGGACAGGATACTCGGCCTGGACATAGGCGCTGACGACTATGTAACAAAGCCTTTCAATCCGGTAGAGCTTGTTGCCAGGATCCGGGCGCACCTGAGAAGGTACCTCAGCCTAGGCGGGATAGCCAAGCCTGAGCAGGGAGTGTTCAGAAGTGGAGGGCTTGTTCTTGACGACAACCAAAAGCGGGTGACTGTGGACGGAGATGAGGCTTGCCTTACAGCGATTGAGTTCAACATTTTGAAGCTTCTGATGTCTTCCATGGGAAGGGTTTTTTCTTCAGCGCAGATTTACGAGCAAGTATGGGGAGAGCCTGCCATAGGGATAGGAAAGATAGTGGCAGTGCACATCCGGCACATAAGAGAGAAGATAGAGATTAATCCCAAAGAGCCAAGATATGTTGTCATGGTCTATGGCCTGGGATACAAGGCGGCGATGGTGGAGTGAAAAAGAGCTTTGTTTTAGGCAAGAGAATGATGCCGTTATATTATGCGATCCTGCTTTTCTCTTCGGCTTTGATGTTGGCAATTTTAGGATATGGAGCGAGTTCTATCGGCATGGCTGTTGCTATCGGCGGAGTGTGCGCGCTTTCCTTCATGGGCTTGGCATTGTCGGTTTACAGGAACTATGGGCTAAGGCTAAGCATCAAGAGAGCGTCCGTTTTTGCCGCAGGAATCATTCCTTTCTTGGTGGCGTTCCTGATTGTCGATTCAGGGGAATTGGAAATTCTGGCGCTAATGGGCGCGGTTGCGGCCGTTGCGCTCTCCTTCATGGCCTGGTACTATTCAAGGCTAAGGATTTTGGGCATCTCAGGAGTCCTGATTGTGATATTGACATTATCCAATGTTATAACGTTTTTCCTGGCTATCGCAGTCAGCTACGGTGAAACATTGGCAGTGTTCTTGCTTCTTTTCGCTGGAGAAATGGCGCTCTTGCTAATTTTGGCCCATTTGCTGCGCAAACGCGAGAACACCATTGCGGCAGGGCAAAAGGCGATGCTGGAAAAGGCGCTCAAATCAGAGCGCTTCAAAACTGAGATGATCACGAATGTAAGCCATGACATCAAAAATCCATTGACCTCAATAATTTCATACGCGGACATATTGGGAAAGATGGATCTTCAAGGCCCAGCGAGGGAATACGCTGACATTCTTCTGGCGAAATCCAGCAGGATGAAAGTGCTGATCGAGGATTTGATAGAGGCGACCAAAGCGGGAACCGGAAACATTGACATTAAGTTGGAATCGATAAACCTGGCCGAGCTTGAGGGGCAAATAGCTGGGGAGTTTGAGGAGAAGATGGCGGCCGCTGGCTTGCAGCTGGTGGACAAAGCCCCTAAAGGGCCAATCTATGTGAAAGCGGACGGCAGAAGGCTATGGAGGGTGATGGAAAACCTTTTTTCAAACGCGCTGAAGCACTCTCTGCCTGGAACCAGGGTATACGCGGGGATAGGAGAAGAGGATGGATTGATCTGCTTCACTTTGAAGAACATCTCAAGAGAGCCCTTGAACATGTCGATAGATGAGTTTGTTGAAATGTTCTCGAAGGGAGACCGAGCTCGCAGCACAGAAGGATCGGGGCTTGGGCTGTATATCGCCAAAACCTTCACGGAGTCCATGGGCGGAAGGCTCGACATAGAAATTAAAGGAGACTTGTTTGAGACAGTGGTAGCCCTTGAAAGGCCAGCCGCGCCAGCGCCTGAGCCTAAGCCTAAGCCGCATAGAGGCCGCAGGGAGATCCCGGAGCTCAAGCTGGGAGACTTCGAGAAGAGAGGCAATTAAAGATAACATATAAAAGATTTGGAATCATGCTAGAGGGATATAATGTAATTGAAAAGGACGAGGGAAAGCCAAGAGAGGATCAAAACAAGGGGGGCGATGAATCGCCCCCCTTGTTTTGATCCCATACTGGCATATATTTCATTTAGTGCATATCCCAAAATACCGAATTGGCGCCGGAAAAATCCGGGCGAATGCTTCAACGCCGGATTTTTCCGGCGCCTCGGATTTAATTTTGGGATATGCTCTTTGTGTACTCCTCAAATTCATCCATTGGCTCGTTGAAATCGTCAGAAACAAAGCCCTTGCCTTCCCAGCCTCCGAGCTTGGCCGTCTTTGGCGGCGTCGCGGAAATTTCTAAGGGTATGGCGTTTCTGTAGACCACCTGCATTTCGCACCTCCTCGTCAATATAAT
>JAISWZ010000344.1 GCA_031270945.1 Clostridiales bacterium
GTGGATGACATCAGCTCGTCAGGCGCAGTAGAAGTGTCAAGCCAGGGTTCGCCTTACGCGAAGATTAGCGGAGGCGATTTCACTCTGATGACACGCCTACGGAAATGCTGCTGGATGTCAAAGCCTCAGGAGACTTCATTGCCAGAACGGTAAATGACAGCCTTGTGGTTTCCGGAGATTCAAGCTGACTATTGGTAGAAGGGATTATACGGTCAACAACGTTCCTTACTACATGGATGTCGCCCCATTCATAGAGAATGACAGGACAATGGTGCCAGCAAGGTTCATTGCTGAAGCGCTGGGCGCGACTGTTGCCTGGATCGATTCAACGCGGACAGTCATGATTGATTATGAAGGCGAAACGCTCTCCCTTGCAATCGACAGGCTGTCGCCAGGAATGGACGTGCCTCCGTTTATTAGGGATAGCAGGACGTTTGTCCCAACCCGCTACATTATGGAGTATTTCCATGCGAGAGTAGAATGGGATCCGGTTACGCGGACAGTGACGATACAGAAGTGATTGGCTTGGCCGGATTAGCATAGAAAAATGACAGGGGGCTGGCAACTCGGTTCAAGCGAGTTGCCAGCCCCTAATTCCATGGTGGATTCTGGGGTGAGGCCAGCGTTAAGCAGACGCAGGTAGGTGAAGCAGCCCACTTTGAGCTCGTTTGTTTTTGTCATCCAAGCCATTGCGTCCTGGGTGAGGGACTCTTGATCCATGAGCTTCTCAAATAGAGAAGGTTCAGCAATTCAGAGGCTTCGCGGAAGCCTGGCATATAGCCCGGGAATGTGATCTTGTCATCTTTTCCTATGACGCCATACACAGCACCGACAAAGGGTATGCCAAAGCTTGAGAACTGGTTTATGACGCCGGTTTGGTTATGCCGCAAGCCAGGTCCGCCTTTGTGCAAAAGCTGGCGGGTATCTCGGGTTTCGCATTCAATACGGAAGAGAAACTGCGCGGGCAAACTCTGGTCACTTAGGTTTTGAAAGATGAACGCTTGGCCGAGCATGAGCTCAGAAGATAGATTTCGTTTAACGTAAAGCGGTGCGGACAAGCTTAGGCCCTCTGGTTTTTCACTTGCTTCCCTTTTCGTTGCTCCTTGCTACTAACTCATTCCTTGCCTCAATTATGGATTCTGGAGGAATTTTGGACAATGCGCTGATTTGATCCAAATGGCTCTCGCCAACTATTTTCAACCAGCTACCTGCTAAGCAAGGGAGAATCTTGCTATTTTTTGCAATATACGAAACTAATTCGGGGTTAAAGAAGTCCTCAATTATTTTT
Organism: Clostridiales bacterium; assembly: GCA_031270945.1. Classification (GTDB taxonomy): domain Bacteria; phylum Bacillota; class Clostridia; order Lachnospirales; family WQUN01; genus JAISWZ01. Next base: position 1,289 of record JAISWZ010000344.1, read on the forward strand.
TCTGTAACTTTAAATTTTTCTTCATCTGTAAATTTTTGTTCGGCTTTAAGTTTTTTTTCACCAGTCATGGCGAGACGCCTCCAATAGCGAGAATTTTACTGCTAATTATATATGATCCCCTCAAAAAAAGCAAGCGTATCGGAGGGGGAATAGCAGCGTTCGCACACTTGGATTGTGGATAGGGGCATGGACAAACTCAGGTTTCGAAAGATGAATGCTACGCTGGGTAAGATAGGGGCACGGACAAACTCAGTGTTTTGAAAGATGAATGCTACGCTGGGCAAGAGGCTCTGAAGCTAAATCTTAGGGCGTCTAGGCCTCACCATTTGCTTTTTCATCTTGAACTTCCAGCACCAGCTCCTTTGGAAAATAGTCCGCTATCTCATCAACGCTCTTGTTTTTGCTAAACATCTTTCGGATTGCTACCTTGTTTACTTCCTTTTCACGCTCTTCTACCTCCTCGTCAGTGTGGAGGCCATAGCTTTTCAAGAACTCCCTTTTTTCAGTAAGGCTCAAATCGTACTCCTCCAAATAATACCGAATAACCTCTTCCCTCTGCAGGAAAGAGTACATATAGGCTTTTGTCTTGTCAGGATCTTTGCTGTGTTCATCAAAAATCTTTTTGTAGGCCTCGCTGTCGGGTTTTTTGTCAGCGTAAGCCCTAAACCATGTGTTCTCTTTGGGGTCTAGCTCCCCCCAAAAAGCACCAATTGCACAAGGAGCGGCCCGTCATCAATGAAAATGATCCCCTTTATTGGGAACTATCTATATCGGGTAGTGTGCGCTATTATCTTTCAAGTACTCAATGAGATTCTTTGGGAATGCCCAGCTTAACCAGCCCCAAAGGCTTTCCGACACGCAGGAGCTCATTGTGCACGTCCAGCTTAGCTTCCTCGAAATCGCCCTGCACTTCATAGCTTAATGTTCCATCCATGCCCATCCTGGCGATGCGAACAGGATGCCTTGGCACCGACCCGCGCCACATCAGCTTGGATAAAAGCTATGAGATCTATGCCAGCGAGCGGCAAGGCGGAGCGGCTTTGTTTTACCGAAATTGCTAGTCTTTAACTCGTATGATAACAGTAAAACATGCAAGCCAAATCTAAGTCCGGAATAGAAATATAGCATCATACGAAAGCTAATAATAGGACGTTGCCGTTATTACAGTAATTTAAGCCAAAAGCCCGTATCTTTTTCAAGATACGGGCTTGGAGTCTGCAATATGGATTGTTGCAGAGCCATTAATTTTCCATTCGCTGCGGTTAGGGTGATGCCTGATTCGGAATCCGCTCTGACAATGGCAAGGGCTTGTCCATAATAAGTGTTGCATGACCTGAATGAAAGTCATCAAGGGTATATGGGACGCCAGAAGATGGCCGCCGGAAACACTTAGTGCATATCCCCAAATTCCGAAATGGCACCGGAAAAGTCCTGGCGAATGCTTCAACTAGTTTGCTCAGGCTTCTGCGAGCAAACACCCGGATTTTTCCGGCGCCTCGGATTTAATTTTGGGATATGCTTTTAAGGTGAATGAGCGCTTTTCCATGGGCTTGAGGACGCCTTTGGAATCTGTGCATTGGATTAGGGCAATGGCTCAGAAACAGGCGATCACGTTCAACTAGCAGGTGATCATGCTCTCATGGATTTCAGTGATTGCAAGCGAGTTTAGGCTTCATCATTTGCTTTTTCATCTTGAACTTCCAGCACCAGCTCCTTTGGAAAAATGTCCGCTATTGTATCAACGCTCCAGTTTTTGCTAAACATCTTTCGGATTGTTACCTTTCAGCCTTTTAACATGCTCTGCTAGTTCCTCGTCAGTGAAGGGTCCATAGCTTTTCAAGAACTTTATTTTTTCAGTAAGGCTCAAATCATACTCCTCCAAATAATACCGAATAACCTCTTCCCTCTGCAGGAAAGAGTACATATAGGCTCTTGTCTTTTCAGGATCTTCGCTGTTTTCATCAAAAATCTTTTTGTAGGCCTCGCTGTCGGGGGTTTTGTCAGCGTAAGCCCTGAACCACGTGTTCTCTTTGGGGTCTAGCTCCCCCAAAAGCACCAATTGCACAAGGAGCGGCCCGTCATCAATGAGAATGATCCCTTTATTGGGAACTATCTGCATCGGGTAGTGCGCGCTATTATCTTTCAAGTACTCAATGAGATTCTTTGGGTAATTTGTCAACATGGCTGTAGCCGTCATTTTTGACAGCATGACGTGTGAATTGGCTGAGTATATACGCACCTCGCCTAAAAGCTTGTTGAAATCTTCCCATTCGAATTCATCGAGTTCACTCTTGTACTCCAGCCAGTTGTCTTCGCGAAAAGCCTGAAAAATAGTATTGTTCAGCTTCTGTCCAGGCTGGAGCTTGAGGTGGATTTTGTTATTCAACTCTTCATCCAAACTGCTGTAGCTCCTCTCTTATGCTTGGCAAGGGCGCGAATAAATGAGCGCCTATCCATTAAGCGGGCATTTTTGGATCTTGGGAGCGGCATTGGCGCTTCCCTCAGACAGTTCTGCCATAGAGGCGCTTCATGAAAAATATCCCGCTTCAGAGTCAAAATGTCCATCATGAGCACGCTTCTTGATTATCATGACAAAACAACTATATCATGCTTAATCAGGGGTGTCAATACCCATAAATCCATGTGTTTGATGTTATCTAGAATTCATGAGAAACTTATGAGCACGCCTGAAAGCTTGTTTTCAACCGAAAAATCACCTAGGAGGATGGGGATTAAGTACGAACCGCTATCCATTACATGATAATGCATCCTGCCAACTTTGTCAACAATTTTTAGCATCAGGGCGGCAGTCACTCTGATACATATGTAAGGCACTGGCTTCTATGGCATGGGATAATAGGGAAAGACCGCATTAAAGCCCTCCTGTGCGCCTAACATCCTGGCTCCGCTTGGCGCTTTCCTCAGACAGCTCTGCCATAGAGGCGCTTCATGAAAAATATCTTGCTTCAGAATTAAAACGCCCATTATGAGCACGCTTCTTGATTATAGCGACCAAACAATTCTAACATGCATAATCAAGGATGTCAATACCCATAAATCCATGTATTTGATGTTCTCAAGACTTCAAGAGAAACTTATGAGCACGCCTGAAAGCTTGTTTTTAAGCCAAAAAATCCCCCAACAGGCCTGGGGAATAGGTTTGAATTTCGCCGAAAAATCTGAAAATGTAAATATTGGCATTTATTTTTTCTCCTGAATCTTTAAAGCGCTCCCAATCGGCATGGGGGAGTGCTTGCCTTTTTGGTAGACGGGCCTTACGGCAATAATAGGGCCGGCGGACTGCTTGAAGGCGACTTTTGTGCACACGGCTTCGGCATCTGCTCTGCCTATGAGGTTAAGCCTTCCGCTTCTGGTTGAAGTCCTTGTCTATCATGTCGGTGAGGTTTCTTGGCGCTACAAGTTGGGCATGAGATCTGCGCAGTCATGCTTGGTCTTATTGATCAGAGCAAAAGCTTGCCTTGCAGACATAGAAATATGGGGTGTGCTCATCCCAGAGCTTGGCGTGTGGAACGCTAAAGGATATGAGGGTTTCGCCTTCGGTGAACTGACGGGTGGAGGCCACGAGAGAGCCTTGGTCATAAATAACGATTGAGACCTCAGGCACAGGAGGTTTTTATTCGGACTTGAATGACGGCAGGGTTTGTGTTCAGGGTGCAGATCTTAATCCCGTTAAGCAAAATGTGCTTGCTGTCTGCGAAGTGCATGCAGACAGGGCGGTAGATGCTTGTTCCTGAATACCAGCGGCTATTGGGCAGGTCGGAATCGTCAATCATCAGTATCCAGTTTTCCGTCAGTTCTGAATTGTTTGTGTTCGGGTATGGGAACTGATCATAGCTGTAATCAGGATACATAGCGTAAAGTCCTGCCCATGCCAAGTCCTGGTTTTGCGTCAAGCTATAGACAAGCTCCAGACTGCCCAGTTGGGCAGGATAGGCGTTGGCAAGCGCTTCAATGGCGTGGTCAGTTGAGGCTTTGCCTGTGTGCTTTATCTTTGTCAAGGCAATAGGTTTCCTTAATGGCGATTTGATTATGAACTCTCGACTTGTAGCATTTTTGCCGCCAAGATAGAACTTTTCAGAAAGCGTCTTGCCTGTGTTCAAGCCGCTCTCAGAGTAGCTTGATTCAACCGACCCCGCTTCTCTCAACTTGAAGTCTTCATCGAGCTTGGAAATCGAATAGCTCAGCTCCCCGTCTTCCTAAGCAAAATTTGCATGCCATTGCCGTCGCTTCCAGCCAGATATAAGTGTCGGAACTCTTGCCCCGATAGGATTTTTCTGGCTTCTTCAAAAATCCTTTTGGAGCCCCCCTCGTTGAGTTTTTTTGTCAGCGCAACCTGAACCGCGTGTTCTCTTTGAGGTCAGCTCCCTCAACTTCCTGTGAATAGCGGTGCGAGCAAACTCAAGGCATTTAGGTTTTGAAAGTTAACGCCTCGACTGAGCAAGAGCCTCAGGAGCTAAATCAGTCAAAGCAAATCGGATGCCGCTTAGGTTTTGAAAATGGACACTAGGCCGGGCAAAAGGCCTGAGGCTAAATCACTGTTTAAGCAAAACGGGTTTCCGCCTTCCAATACCGGAAGGGAAAACTTCAAGTGAAAAGCGGTGCGGACAAGCTCAGGCGGCTTAGGTTTCGAAAGATGACCGCTATGCCGGGTAAGAGCCTAGGAACTAAACTCAGGTTTAGCCTTTCAAGACTGGAAGAAAAATCTTGCCAGTGAATAGCGGTGCGGACAAGCTCAAGGCGCTTATGCATAGAATGATCAATGTTGGGCTGAGCAAGAGATTCTGAAGCTAAATCTCAGGTTGGCGCTTCGGGTTTGAAGGATGAATGCAAAGCTGGGTAAGAGGCTGTTAAATCATTGTTTAAGCAAAACGGGTTTCCGCCTTCAATACTGGAAGAGAAACTCTTCTAGTGAAAAGCGGTGCGGGCAAGCTCAAGTCGCTTAGGTTTCGAAGTTTCAAAAAATGAACGCTACGCCAGGTAAGAGTCTGGAATCTAAATCATAGTTTAAGCAAATCGGGTTTCCGCCAGTGAATAGCGACGCGGGTAAGCTCAGGTTGCTTAGGTTTCGAAAGATGACCGCTAGGCAGGATAAGAGCCCAGAAGCTAAATCACGGTTTTCAAATCAGGTTTCTGCCTTTTGATACCAGAAGAAAAATTCTTCCGGTGAATAGCGGTGCGGGCAAGCTCAGGAAGCTTAGGTTTCTTAAGATGAATGTTGAGCCAAGTAAAAGGCTTGATGCCAATCGGGTTTTCGCATTTCAATACTGGAAGAGAAAATCATTTAGGTAACAAAAGATACTATCCAAAATTACAAATATTACTGTCCAAAAGAGGGGCCTTAACAATAGTTACTGTCCATTTTCTAACAATAGTTCTTGTCCAAATGGCAACGAAAACGAAGGCGCTTTTTCTCTGCGCTAAGAATTTTGTCGAACCAATACTGTGTCATAATTGTCAAATCTCACATTGCCCCCCTATAACCTTAGCAAACATTCATTGGTTATAGTTAGTTGCATCTGGGGGCAAGTTCATATCGCTGGCTACTGCGTTGAGGATTTTATACGCCTTGCCCCCATTTTTGCCATCTGCAAAAGGGAGGCGCTTCTTAGTCGCATGTCTGGCGGTTTAAGCGGTGGAGGAGCTTCATTGTTACAGAGCAACCTCTTTTAGGCGTGAAAGCAAGGAGCAAAGCAAAACGATCTCATATAGCCGTATTGTCATGTTCAATCGACAAATTTCTCATATGAAGTGAAACTCTTAGAACTTTCAGAATGGACTTTTGTTTAAGGCCTTCATTTTGGACAAGAACTTTTGTTAGAAATTGGACACCAATTTTTGTTATCCTACACTAGAAGATAGAGCTTGGCGAAGCGGGTTTCCGCCTTTCAATACTGGAAGGAAATCTTCCAGTGAAAAGCGGTGCCGGACAAACTCAAGCCACTTTAGTTTCGAAAGATGACCGCTAGACCGGGGGAGAGTTCGGAATTTAAATCTCGGCTAAAAATCGGGTTCCCGCCTTTCAATACTGAAAGAGAAAATCTTCCAGTGATAAGCGGTGTGGGCAAACTCAGGTAGCTTAGATTTCGAAAGATGACCGCTATGCCAGGTAAGAGCCCAGAAGCTAAATCACGGTATAAGCAAATCGGGCTTCCGCCTTTCAATA
>JAISWZ010000379.1 GCA_031270945.1 Clostridiales bacterium
AGTGCATATCCCAAAATTCCGAAATGGCGCCGGAAAAATCCTGGCGAATGCTTCTACGCCGGATTTTTCCGGTGCCTCGGATAAAATTTTGGGATATGCTCTAAATAGCCTTTTGCGGCAAATGTCTGCCTCACAAGCGAAACACTCATAAGCGGGCCTGAAAACGGGCAAAAAAATAGGCGCAGACCTGCCAGAGCGGCAGACCTGCGCCTATTTTCACTTCGATTTAGTCTCGTGCGAGTTTGGATCCCCTGCCGATTCCGGGTCAATTCCCATCTCTTTCAGCGCAGCCCTGTGCCGGCTTTCCAGCCGCCCCATGCCTACCACTAAAGCCCTGGCTTCAAGGTAAGAGGAGAGCACCCTTTTTGCCCTAGCGAAATGGCTTTGGCTTATGTGCACCTGATCTCCATTTCGCATTGTCAGCTCTCGTCTGGACAGGCTCTTGACCCTGTCCATGTTGACTATGTACGACTTGCTGCAGCGCAGGAACCTGTCGTCAAGAATCTCCATAAGGTTTTCTATCGACGCGTAGCTGCACATTGTCGGCCCTTTTACGACGTGGACTAACACTTGGCGTCCATGGTTCTCTATGTAGAGGATTTCGTCGTAGAACACCCTAGCGAGGATATCCCTGGTTTTAACAATAATCGCCGCCTGGCCTTCTATCTGGCTAGCCTCAATGGCTTTTCCCAGGGCAATCGGGAACGTTTTGGCGCACAAGGCTCTTGGCATGAAATACTCATGCTTGACCCCGTACGCCGCAGTGCAGTGCAGAGGGTCGTCGCCTACGAAAATGATTTTCGTCGCTGGAGAAACCGCCAAGACCTTTTTCGCCAGATCCACCCCGCCGCCTTCCCCCAACGGCTTGAGGCTTATGTCTATTATCATTATCTCCGGCTTGTCTGAGACGACGAGGTTCATCAGCTTCTCCGGGTTCATGAAAGCCTTGACTTTCCAAAGCGGATCGCCTGCGTATTTCTTGTAAAGCCTCGCCATCTCCCTGCAGTCGTCCGCAGTGCTGTCGCAGATATAGCAGAGCATGCCAAACACCCTCCCGTTGTTGTATTAATTTTGGCATCTTAATCATCACTTCTTAACTCGCTTCTTTGGTGCGGCAACGGATTTTCTTTGCTGATTTAAAAGCTTTTTCCGATTCAAAAGCGGAATAAATGTAGAGGTTTTTCCAATGTTCCTAAAGAACTAAAGAAACACTGCAAATAGGCCATTTTCGTTAAAGCCAGGGTGTTGGCTGCTTGAGGGTCTATTGGAGGGAAAATGCCGGAAAGACGCGGTTCGCTGATTTGAAATCAATTGCGGAAAAAACCTCTACTTTTTTGCCGTTTCCCCAAAAACCCCGTAACATCAACGTTTAGTGAGCATTTACTGCCTGTTTCAGCCGTTTTTCAATCTTTGCGAGCGATCCCTCGCTTCCCTCAAAATGGGGGCTTACGGGATATTCTGGCTTTAAAGGCGGGCATTTGATCGCTCGTCAGCGCAACTGCTTTGACAAGACGCAGAAGCGCAGAACGCTTGACCTCCACTTAGAACAAGCTGATTTCTTTGGACTCTGACGCCAGAGTTGCCGATGGCCTTTTGCCAAGCTCAGCCTACGGAGAAACCGGCCCTTTGCCGCATAGCTCCTGTTTCCAGAGACCCCAGCGTCCTTTTTGCCGTAAGTTTTCAGTGACCCCAACGACCTTTTTGCCGCATCCACTCCGTTGTTAGTGAGTCCGGGGACTTATGCAAGCATCCGGCGATGTCCTCGTTAAGGGCGCAAGAAAGTCTGAGTGCATAATCCAAAATTCCGGTTGGTGCCGGAAAAGGCATGCGATGGTTTAACGCGTGGCTTTTCCGACCCCAATTTTAATTTTGGGATATGCACTAAAGGCTCATTCCGTAGCATTGGCGTCCAAACCATGCGGATCAGCGCTTTTTGAGCATGAGAAACGCCTTAAGATTTGTTGATTCTAAAGCGTTTTCGATACTCGAAACAGGAAAAAAAGTAGACTTTTTTTCCGCAATTGATTTTAATCAAAAGACTTGCCTTTTTGCGCCTTTTGCCTTACAATGAACATGAAAGCAAATATCCATTTGCATTTCAAGCAATGCCGCATTTAAAGGCTTTATCGAACATAGCGCGAGGATTGGAAAAACCTCTACTTTTTTGCCACTTTCGAGAAAAGCCTGTTATATCAACTAAAACAAGTGCTTTTAGGCTGTATTTATCTACCATGAACCAACCTGTCAGCGCCCTTCATAGCCCGTTTTAGCGCCTTCTAACGCTGCCAAGGCATTAATTCTTTTCTAGCGTTTAGTTGGTTTATAGTTCGCATAAGCACGGCTTCTTCAGCGTTTTTGGGAACGGTAGCGATTATACAAAAAAGACGGGTTGAGAAAAGGGAGTTGAGAACAACAGGGGATTTAGAAAGGTGAGTAAAAATTTCCAAAATCCCTTCCCTAATTCAAACCCAAGTCTCAAGATCACATCCCAAAACTAATTTCAGGACTTCGCGTTGAGACTCGCCAGGCTACTGTTGCAGACTGGCTCATCCTTACGAAAATAAGCAAGCTATCAGCGCTCTTCATTGCCCATTTAGCGCCTTCCGGACGCCAACGACCTTTTTGCCTTATTACGCGTCGTGCCTTCAGTGGCCAAATCGTATTATTAACATGCTTATTTACATATCGCAATGTATACAGAGCCGTATACCAAAAAGCATTAAGGCAACGCCATTTCGGATCCGTCCAACAAAAAAGCGCAAGCTTTATAAGCCTGCGCTTTCTCAAAAATCCCATGCCAAGCAGACCTGCGCCCTGCATCACGGCGATTGGGTCTTGTGAGGGTTTGAATCCCCTGTTGACTCCTGGTTTTCTTCCAGCTCCTTCAGCGCTTCCCTGTGCAGACTTTCAAGCCTGCCCATGCCTACCACCAAGGCTTTGGCCTCCAGGTAAGCTGAGAGCTTTTCTTTCGCTAAAGTGAAATGGCTTTGGCTTATGTGCACCTGATCTCCGTTTCGCATCGTCAGATCCCGCAGGGACAGGCTCTTGACTTTGTCCATGTTGACTATGTACGACTTGCTGCAGCGCAGGAACCTGTCGTCAAGAGTTTTTGAAAGTATCTCTATAGACGCGTAAGTGGAAAGTGGTGGCTCTTTTGCGATGTGGAAGAGCACTTGGCGTCCATGGTTCTCTATGTAGCAGATTTCGTCGTAGTACACCCTTGCGATGATATCTCTGGTTTTAACAAGGATCGCCGCCTTGTTTTCCGTCTGGGACGCTTCAATGGCTTTTCCCAAGGCAAGCGAAAATGTTTTGGCGCATATGGCTCTCGGCATGAAAAACTCATGCTTGACCCCATACGCCGCAGTGCAGTGCAAGGGGTTGTCGCCCACGAAAATGATTTTCGTAGAGGGAGAAACCTTCAAGACCTGTCTCGCCAGATCCACTCCTCCGCCTTCACCCAACAGCTTGAGGCTTATGTCTGTTATCAGTATCTCAGGCTTGTCTCCCGCAACGAGGTTCATCAGCTTCTCTGGGTTCGTGAAAGCTTTGACTTTCCAAATGGGATCGCCTGCGTACTTTTTGTAAAGCCTTGCCAGCTCCCTGCAGCCGTCCGCAGTGCTGTCGCAGATATAGCAGAGCATACCAAACACCCTCCCGTTATATTAATTCACGAAACTTGTAAACGCGCTCACTCCTGGATCATCCAATGATGTTCACAAGGCTCCATGGTTCTTAACGCTCGTCCAAGGCATTGCTATGGCAGATCAACACTTTTGGGCACAAGAAGCGCTTCAAGATTTGTTGATTTCAAGCGTTTTCAATACTCAAAAGTGGAATAAATGTAGAGGTTTTTTCCGCAATTGATTTCAATCAAAAGACTTGCCTTTTTGAGCCTTTTGCCTTATAATTGACTTGAAAGCAATTATCAATTTGCATTTCAAGCAATCCCGAATTTAAAGGCTTTGTCGAACACAGCGCGATGATTGGAAAAACCTCTACTTTTTTGCCACTTTCGAAAAAGGCCTGTCATTTCAACGAAAACAAGCGATTTTAGGCCGTTTTTATCGACCATAAAGCAAGCTATCAGCGCCCGTTTTTTATTGCTTTCTGGCGTTCTGGGCTCATGAAAGCTTTGACTTTCCAAATGGGATCGCCTGCGCACTTTTTGTAAAGCCTTGCCAACTCCCTGCAGCCGTCCGCAGTGCTGTCGCAGATATAGCAGAGCATCCAAACACCCTCCAGTTATATTAATTCATTAAACTTGTAGACGCGTTCACTCGGTGGATCATCCAATGATGTTCACAAGGCCCCATGGGCTTAGTGCCTGTTTTTAGCGCTTTCTGGCGTTGCCTTGCACATCCCCAAAAAGGACCTTTTTGTCTCATTCCGCAACGCACCTGCAATTACCAAATCGTAAAATTTACTAGCATATTTATTTTATCTAGTCATAAAGCTCTTTTTGCAAAAAAGCATTCAAAAAGCGCAGACCTGCCAGAGCAACTTGAAGATTCACCGAACTGCCTGAGCGGCTTTGCCGTCTTAGCGGTTTTTTTTGGTGAAATCTCCAGCTCCAGCAGACCTGCGCCCTGCATCACGGCGATTGGGTCTTGTGAGGATTTGAATCCCCTGTTGACTCCTGGTTTTCTTCCAGCTCCTTCAGCGTTTCCCTGTGCCGGCTTTCGAGCCTTCCCATGCCTACCACCAAGGCTTTGGCCTCCAGGTAAGCTGAGAGCTTTTCTTTCGCCGAGGTGAAATGGCTTTGGCTTATGTGCACCTGATCTCCGTTTCGCATCGTCAGATCCCGCAGTGACAGGCTCTTAACCTTGTCCATGTTGACTATGTACGACTTGCTGCAGCGCAGGAACCTGTCATCAAGAGTTTTTGAAAGTATCTCTATTGACGCGTAGCTGCACAACGGAGGCTCTTTTGCGATGTGAAAGAGCACTTGGCGTCCATGATTCTCTATGTAGTAGATTTCGTCGTAGAACACCCTGATCAGAATGTCTCTGGTCTTTACAACAACCGCCGCCCGGTTTTGCACTTGGGACGCCTCAATGGCTTTTCCCAGGGCTAGCGGGAATGCCTTGGCGCACAATGCCCTAGGCAAGAAGAACACGTGCTTAACCCCGTACGCCGCAGTGCAGTGCAACGGGTTGTCGCCTACGAAGATTATCTGGGTCGTCGGAGAAACCTCCAAAACCTTTCTCGCCAGATCAACCCCGCCGCATTCACCCAGCGGCTTGAGGCTTATGTCGACTATCAGTATCTCAGGCTTGTCTCCAGCAACGAGGTTCATCAGCTTCTCTGGGTTCATGAAAGCCTTGACGTTCCAAATGGGATCGCCTGCGTACTTTTTGTAAAGCCTTGCCAACTCCCTGCAGTCGTCCGCAGTGCTATCGCAGATATAGCAGAGCATCCAAACACCCTCCCGTTATAATAATGAGCGAATCCAGCTGCCCTTTTCGCTCGAGTTAGTGGTTACTCGCAAGTGAATGTTAATCGCTTGCGGGCAAAGCGCTCCAAATCCCGTTTTCTAGACATGGCTGCGCTTTTCTCTTTGCTGAATTTGCAAGCATTCTCTTGCCCTAAACAGGAATTAAAGTAGACTTTTTTCCAATATCGATGAAAAACCCAAGAAACGTTGCAAATAGGCCATTTTCATCAAAGTCAGAATGTTAGCTGCCCATAGCTCTATTGTAGGGGAAATGCCGTAAAAACGCAAGTCCTTTGATCGAAATACTGACCGGAAAAAACCTCTACTTTTTTGCCGTTTGCCCAAAAAGCCCGAAAAATCAACGTTAAAAGTGCATTTATTGCCTGTTTTGGGATCATTTTAAAACCATGAGCGCCCCGCAGATTCCCGCAAAATAGGGGTTTTCGGCGCTTCGCTTTAACGCCCGGACGCGCTCCTAAATTTCCCGCAAAACAGGGATTTGCAGGGGCGGACGGGATAAATATAATAGAGAAAATAGAATCATGGGGGGCTTGAGTCGTGGCCGCCTTTTTTTGCGCCCAAAAGGGCGCAATATCTTTGCCTGCGCTGGTCATAAGCGCTGCCTTTGGCGAAAAAATGTCCGGCTGACGAATGTTTTTATGTAAAATACGATTGGTCAAGGCTTATGGCTTATTGCTAGCGTTCAGCGCCCTTTGGCGCCTTCATGCGCTGCTGGCCTGTCCCTAAACGCGCCTGGACTTTTTCAGCGCCAAAAATTTGGCGCTGGCTTATCTCCAAACGCGCTTGGACTTTTTCCTGGCAAAAACCTGGCATAAAAATTTCGGCTATAAAAGCGAGATCAGGCAAAGAATAAACTTGAGCGCTCTATGCCCTTGAGCACTGAATTCAAAACTTGCAGCGCTCTCCGCTGCGCGCCCCAAAAGACATTTTAGCAAGAAGCCATTATTTTATTGAACTCGCGCATATGCGTATGCTATAATATACAGCGCGGTATGCCAAAGAGGCGCCAGGCCGGCGCACCGGTCTGGTTGGGCCAGCCAGGAACTGCCGGGGCAAGCCGCAAAGCCCTAATTCAAGAACACGCGCTTGGCGCATGCCAGCTTTGGCATGCTCCAATAGCGCAGAAAGAGTGAAGCCAAATGATGAAAGATCTCTCGTCACACATTTTGGACATATCGCGACATTGCATATCTTGCGGCTCCACGAACGCTGTGATAGAAATTAACGAGGAGCCAGCCAACGATCTGATAACGGTCACGATTGAGAACAACTGCAAGTGCATGCTTGCGGCGCGAGATGCGCCGGGCAGGCCGGCAAAGAAGCCGGCGGTTGACATCCCCTACCTGGAGCAGGTCTGCAACAGGGGAGGAGGCCACCTTTCAATACAAAGGATAGCTGACAGCGCGATGCCTTTTGAGCGCCTGTCGGCAACCATGCAATACACGCACCCAGACAGGCCCCCTTTGGGGGACATATTGAGCGCAATCCAGACGCTCATCGTCTCAAACCCCAATGTCTCCATCAAGTACATCCATCGGGTAAACGGAAAGCAGTACCGTGTCTCAACCGAGGACTTGCGGGCTGTGCTTGACGAGGTCCCTTTCGAGACCCCCTCGGTCTTGGCTTGGATCAAGGAGAACATGGGCGCGGGGCTGGCGTCAATAATGCCTACGGAGGTTCTTTTATGACAGTCCCCGTTTTGTCGTTTCCAAACGGCATACATCCTCCTGGAGAGAAGGATCGCACTTCCAAGATGGAGATCAAGAAAATCTCCCCAAAGCCTGGAAGCATTATGGTCTTTCCTGTCTCCCAGCACATAGGTGCCCCTTGCGAGCCCTTGGTTGAAGCGGGAGAAAGGGTTCTCATCGGGCAGAAAATAGGAGACAGCCCAAAGCCTGTATCCGCTCCGATCCATTCCAGCGTTTCCGGAACAGTGAAGGAGATAAAGGACGCTCTGACTCCTAAAGGAAACCTCTGCAAAAGCGTCTTTATTGAAAACGACGGACTGGAGGAAGGCATAAAGCCCAGGGATCAAGCCCCGGACAGCGCTATTCCAGCTCGAGAGGAAACGCTCAGGCGGATTAGGGAAGCGGGAGTGGTTGGCCTTGGCGGCGCGGGATTTCCCACGCACATCAAGCTCAATCCGCCTCCCGGAAAAAAGATTGACACGATCATTGTCAACGCGGCTGAATGCGAGCCCTATCTTACCACTGACCACAGGGTCATGCTTGAAGACTCTGACAGGCTGGTAACCGGGCTTGAGGTCATTTTGTCGCTCTTTCCGGAGGCGCAGGGGATAATAGGGATCGAGACGAACAAGCCTGACGCGATTGAAAAGATGTCTTCGGCTATCAAGGGCAAAAGCAGGATCAAAGTTGTCGGGCTTGTGCCAAAGTACCCGCAGGGATCGGAAAAGCAGCTCATGTACGCGTGCACGAAACGGGAGGTGCCCTCTGGCGGCTTGCCGGCGGACATCGGATGCCTAGTTGACAACGTGGACACGGTAGTGGCGATAGCTAGGGCTGTCATGCTTGAAAGGCCTCTGATCAGGCGAATCGTAACCCTGACTGGAGGATGCATAGCAAGGGCTGGAAACTATGAGGTTCGCCTTGGCATGAAGATCTCCGAGCTTATTGACGCGATTGGCGGGTTTTCTGAAGAGCCGTACAAGATCATTTCCGGCGGCCCGATGATGGGGACGTCGATGTACGACCTGGATGTGCCCATCATCAAGACCTCTTCGGCAATTCTGTGCTTCACTGAGAAAGAGGGAAAGCTTCCGCCTGAAAGGCCTTGCTTGCGCTGCGGCAAGTGCGTTGACCACTGCCCGATGCACCTGATGCCTTTGGAGCTTAACTACCATGCGATAAATCACGACGAAGACCAGTTTATCAAAAACAGCGGACTGGATTGCTTAGAGTGCGGCTCATGCTCCTTCACCTGTCCCGCGAAGCGGCACCTGGCGCAATCCATACGCGCCATGCGAAAGGACTTGATGTCCCGAGGCAAGAGGGCTTGACTTTTTTAATTGGAGGAACTCCTGTTGGATAACAAGCGTTTGGTTGTAACCTCAACGCCCCACACCCGCTCTACAGAAACAGTGGAGTCGATAATGCGCCACGTGCTTATCGCCCTGGCGCCAGCCGCTGTCATGTCAGTCTATTACTTTGGCCTTAGGGCGCTTCTTTTGATAGTGCTCACGGTAGCCTCCTGCGTGGCTTTCGAGCTGGGGTTCGAGAAAATCGCGGGAAAGCCCGTCACTATTCTTGACGGAAGCGCAGTGGTGACAGGCGTGCTTCTGGCGTTTAACCTGCCAGCTTCATCCCCCTTCTGGATGCCTGTGGTAGGATCGCTTTTCGCCATAGTCGTGGCCAAGATGCTCTTTGGCGGGCTTGGCCAGAACTTCATAAACCCGGCGCTGGCCGGCAGGGCCTTCCTGATGGCGGCGTACACGCCAAAGATGGCAGGCTCTTGGACCGCTCCTGTAAGAAACCCCTTCTCCATTGACGCAGTGGCCTCCTCCACTCCGCTAATACTCATGAAGGAAGAAGGCTTCGTGCCGGCGGCGCAAGACATATTGAACGCCTTTGTAGGAAACACGGCAGGCTGCATCGGCGAGACATGCGCGATAGCGCTTATTTTGGGCGGCATTTACCTCCTTTGGAAAAAGGTGATCACTTGGCACATACCCTTCGCATATATCGCCACAGTTTACGCGCTTAGCACCATTTTGGGCAGGTACGGGATCATGACGGGCGATGGGCTCTTTGAGATACTTTCTGGCGGCGTAATGCTTGGCGCCATATTCATGGCGACAGACTACACGACCTCGCCGGTGACAGACACAGGCAAGCTCGTCATGGGAATCGGGTGCGGAACGCTGACGGTTCTCATACGGAATTACGGGGGATACCCGGAAGGCGTGTCTTACAGCATTCTGATACTTAACCTTTTTGTCCCGCTCCTCGACAAGTACCTGAGGCCCAGGGTTTTCGGAAAGGACTTGCCCAAGAAAGGAGAAGCCGCGAAATGAACACGCAAGAAATCATAAAGCCCGCCGCCGCGCTTTTGGCTATTACAGTCGTGGCTTCAGCGCTCCTTGGCTTTGTCCATGAAATAACGCTTGAGCCTATTGAGAACCAGAGGATAGCAAACGAGACAAACGCGATAAAGACAGTTTTTCCTAGCACCAGCGATGTGGAAGACGTGCCGTTCACAGCGCCTAACTCTTCTAGCGTAACCCGTGCCGCAGAGGTCAAGTCGGGAGAAGAGATCATAGGCTACGCCGTGTATGCCAACCCTTCAGGCTATGGCGGCCCGATTGAGATGATGGTAGGGCTCTACCCCAACGGATCGATAGCCGGGATTCAGATCCTGAGCCACCAGGAAACCCCGGGGCTAGGGGCCAACGCGGCGAACCCGGCATTTCTGACCCCATTTACTGATGCCAACTTTGAGCTGAAAGTGACAAAGAAGGCGCCAGCTGACAGCAACGAGATCCAAGCCATAACAAGCGCCACAATAACAAGCACAGCTGTCGTAAGAGGCGCCAATGACGCCAGGCAGGTTTGGGGCGCTATAGCGGGAGGCAGCCAATGAACCCTTTGAAGATAATCAAAAACGGGCTTCTTGACGAGAACCCAACCTTCATCCAAGTAGTGGGCATGTGCCCTGTGCTGGCTGTCACCACCAGCGCCACAAATGGCGTCGGCATGGGGCTTTCAACCACAGCGGTCTTGACATGCTCAAACGTCGCGATATCCTTGATCAGAAACTTTGTGCCAGAGAAAGTCCGCATCCCCTGCTTTGTGGTTGTGATCTCAACTTTCGTGACAGTGGTCCAGTTCCTGCTCCAGGCGTACCTGCCATCGTTGAACAACGCCTTGGGCATATTCATACCTTTGATCGTTGTCAACTGCATAATACTTGCCAGAGCGGAGGCTTACGCCTCAAAGCACACGCCGCTTGAGTCGGCGTTTGACGGCATCGGCATGGGGCTTGGCTTCACTGTGGCCCTTATAATACTTGGCAGCATCAGGGAGCTCTTTGGCGCCGGAAGCATATTTGGGCTGACCATCCTGCCTAAAGGCTTTCCCCTGACAACTATCATGATTCTACCCCCTGGCGCGTTCCTTACGCTGGGTCTCCTGATGGCGGGCCTTAACCATCTCCGCCAGGGCAAGCGGGAGGCGAAATAAATGCAGACACTCCTCATTTTCATGAGCGCGGTTCTAGTCAACAACTTCGTCTTGAACAGATTCTTGGGGATCTGCCCGTTCCTGGGAGTATCCAAGAAAGTCGAGACGGCCCTTGGCATGAGCATAGCTGTGACCTTCGTCATGGCCCTGGCTTCAGCCGCCACATACGTAGTGTACTACGCTCTCCTGGTTCCCTTTGACCTGGAGTACCTGTACAACATAGCCTTTATACTCATAATCGCGGCCTTGGTTCAGCTGGTGGAAATGTTCATAAAGAAGTCCAGCCCCACCCTCTACCAGGCGCTGGGCATATACCTGCCCCTTATTACAACAAACTGCGCGGTTCTTGGCGTTACCGTGCTTAACAAGGAAAGCGGCTACAGCTTTGTCACAAGCGTCATAAACGGCGTAGGCGCCGCTCTTGGCTTTGGCCTTGCCATAATACTGTTTGCCAGCATCAGGGAGCGCCTCGAGAGATCAGACATACCCAAGGCTTTTCGCGGCTTTCCCATTGCCCTTATAACAGCCGGGCTTATGTCTATAGCGTTTCTTGGCTTCTCTGGCCTAATCAAAACATAAAGGGGGCTCTCTCTTGGAGATCGGCACCATTCTTACTCCTGTATTGATCCTGGGCGGCATGGGCTTGCTATTCGGCATCGGGCTAGGCGTAGCCGCAATCAAGTTCAAAGTGGAAGAGGATCCTCTCGTGCCAGCCATTAGGGCGGCTTTGCCTGGCGCCAATTGCGGCGGATGCGGCTATGCCGGCTGTGACGCTTTGGCTGAAGCAATGGCCAAAGGCGAAGCGCCCCCGTCTGCTTGCCCTGTTGGAGGCCCTTCCTGCGCCAAAGCTGTTGCAGAGATTTTAGGCGTCGACGCAGGCGACGTCGAAAGGAAAAACGCCTTCGTCCGCTGTGGCGGATGCGAGGGGAAAGCGAAGTTCCGGTATACTTACCAAGGCCTGCATGACTGCAAGGCCGCCATGCAGCTAGCCTCTGGAGGCTCAAAGAGCTGCTCTTACGGCTGCCTTGGAGGCGGATCCTGCATAGCCGCCTGCCAATTCGGGGCCATTTCATACAAAGACGGAATCGCTGTCATAGACAAAGACAAGTGCACGGCTTGCGGCATGTGCATCAAGGCCTGCCCCAAAAATCTCATAGCCTTTGAGCGCTATGACTGCAAGACCAGGGTTCTCTGCTCATCAAAAGATCTTGGCAAGGTCGTAAGGCAAAACTGCACTGTCGGCTGCATCGCCTGCAAACTCTGCGTCAAGGCTTGCGAATACGGAGCGATCCAGGTAACCAACAACGTTGCCTCCGTTGACCCGGCCAAGTGCGTAAGCTGCGGCGCTTGCGCCAGGAAGTGCCCGGCGAAGTGCATTTCTACAAGCGTTGCGCTTGAAGAAAAGCCGGCTGCGCAGGCGTGAAAAAGCTATGGCAATGAAGAAGCAAAGGCGGTTGCATGAATAGCGACAGTTGCCAAAAGCGTGAAGCAAAGGCGATTGCCAGAGCGAAAAGCAAAGGCAAAAGCGCAAAGAAGGCGCAAGGATAAAATCCTTGCGCCTTCTTTGCGCATCTCATAATGGCTTAGAGCATATCCCAAAATTCAGCAAGTCGCACAGGAAAAGTTACGCGATGCTTTAACGCGTTACTTTTCCAAGCTAAGATTAATTTTGGGATATGCTTCTTACTGGCTCAAATCTTCTAAATGTCTTCACCATCATCAAAATCGTCAGGTTGCCATGGCGGCTTTGGTATGATTTCATCATCAATGCCCTTTGTGTACCGGCTGTACGTTTGTTCCAGCGTCATTTTGTTGGTGCAGGCTATGTCAATCAAGTGGATTATGACGGAAAGCCTGTCGATGTGCCACATTGGAAGCGTGAACTCGTTGCCTTTAACAAACCCGGCGCAGTCGGCGGCATTGCCAGTGCCATCGCTAATGCCAAGTTTTATCAAATAGTCAGCGTTTCCATCAAGCAGCGCCTGCCTGCAACTGCTGGCACCAGACAATGCCTCACCTTCTTTGCTGGCGTTTTTGGCATTTGATAGCGTCTCCCAATCTCTTAGTTCTATCAGCACGCGTGCGCCTTCCATAGAACTAATAGCAAACCCGACTTCTCTGAAACAATCAGCCTCATCCAGGCAATAGCAATTAAGTGAATCGTATTTGTATGAGCTTTTCAGGCTCAGAAGCTCGTTCAAGACGAGCGTTTCAGCCTTGACGCTCTCAAGCGTTTCGCCTGTTACCGGACTTGCGGCAACTTCTGCAAGCTTGCAAAGCACTTGGCAGCTCGTGAACATATATTTCCGTATAGCATAGTAATCTGGCTCGTTTATGTTTTCTATCGTGGGCACCAACTCAAGGATTCCGCTTCCCTCCATCCACCTGAGCAAGTCGGAAACAAGGTCTTCGGATTTGGATAGGGGGATCGATGGGAAATCACGCTCAAGATTTGCGACATGCATGTTGTTGTGATAGAACAGAACTTCGTGGCTTATTGTCACTTGAATCGCATATTCCATTATCGTTTGCCATTGTTTGAGGCTTAGGTCTCCCTGGGTTTTCTGCATTGCTGTCTGAATAAAGGCGGTTAGGTCGGAATCCCTGGAGGCAATCGCTTCTTTGAGAAAGTCGGCTTGCAAGGCCTGAAGGGCTTTCGGGGCTTGCTGGCCTTGCGGATCTTGCGAATCTTGCAAGTCTTTCGAATCTTGCGAGGCAATTGTCAGCGCTTGAGGAAACCCGCCAATGTCATAAAATATGGCGAAATAGGGCTTGGGGTCTTGCAGGACTGCATCTGGGGCGCTCTCATCTGGGCTGCTGATGGCGGTAGCGAAGTCCCTTGCGGATCTGTACTTTTCCAAAGCTTTAACCGACCGGACGTATTCATGGTACGCAACCGGATGCAATTTAAAAATTCTTGCATCGCCCGCCGCGTATTTCACGTTTTCCCACTTGAGTATGTCCCCAAGAAAGCTCCCGCAGAGGCAGACCTTTGCGTCAAGCCCTCTGATAATCCACCTGGCCATGTTATGCAGATATACCGAGTCCTGAATCTTATCGAAAATCACAAGCTCATCGGGTGAATCCTCAAATCCTGGCAGGCATTTCTTTAGCGCGGAGGATGCATATCTCTTGTCAAAATGTGTGCCACCTATGACAGAAACAGCCGCGCTAAGCTCTCTTTCAAAGGCGGTTCGCTGCTCTTTTGCCGAGCAGTCAAAAAGATAGGTTTTTCTAAAATGATCTTTTCCGAACTTTTCCAGAAGCGCGGTTTTTCCAATGTGCCAAATGCCCTTTACCCAGTACCCTATGTGCTTAACCGTAAAGGCGTATGAGTTGGCTAGTTCTGCTTCCAGATCTCTGGTGATCCAATGTTTGAAGTCGTTTTGCTCCATGAAATCCTCATTTCTCGCAAAGCGCAAGACGGATATTTTCGTGAGCGGCAACGTCCTTCAAGTTCGCATTTGCATTCGCTCATGAGAAATATCGACTCGATAAAATCGAGCGAAAAGCGCAGTTGTATTCGCTCATTGAAATATATTGTATAATGATTCGTTAGGAGCTGTCAAGAGCCTTGCTCAAGAAAGCACAATAGGCCATTATACAAGCACAATCCGTATTTCACTGGCTGTGCGTTATGTGCTAAAATGGAATGCTGGATTGTGTGAGCATTTGTTAGAGAATTTGCGGCGCTTGGCGTTAAAGCGGCCCAAGCGTTCAAGCAACCCAAACATCTTCCAGATATGCCTTGAAAGGAGAATAATGGCATGGCTGTTTTCCAGGTAGATCTTTACTCAAAATCCTTGTCGCGCAGAACCTCGTTTTCTGCGATCATCCCGCTGGACGTGCCTCCTGGCATTTTCCCCGCTCCGCCTGAGGTTTTC
>JAISWZ010000535.1 GCA_031270945.1 Clostridiales bacterium
CGTCCAAACATCCATGTCATCGACATTCCAAACGTCGGCGCTCACTTTTGACCAATCGCGAAAGGGGTTGTTTCCTTGTCCTTCATCGACAAATACGATTCGGGCACTTGGCGCATAGAATCACTGCTAGGCGAAGGCGCTTACGGAAAGGTCTACAAAGTCTCGAAAGAAGAATACGGCTATAAAAGCTACGCCGCCTTGAAGGTCATACCTGTGCCCCATTCAAGCTCCGAGATAGGCCAGCTCATGTCCGAGGGCCTGTCAGGCGACTCGCTCAACTCTTGCATAAGTGCCATGGTAGAGGACATAACACGCGAAATTAAGTTCGTGCAGGAATTCAAGGGCACCGCAAACATAGTAAGCTGCGAGGATTATGAAGTTGTCGCAAAGGAAGATGAGCCAGGCTGCAACATCCTCATACGCATGGAGCTCTTGGAAAGCCTTGAAACTCTCCAGCAAACCCGATCCTTTGGCGAGGATGACGCAATCGCTGTCGGGGCTGACATCTGCCAGGCGCTTGAGCTTCTAGACAAGAACGGCTCTGTTCACAGGGACGTGAAGCCAGAAAACATATTCTTTTCAAAGCACGGAAGCTACAAGCTTGGAGACTTTGGCATAGCAAGGCAAATTGATCGCACATCCTCCGGCATGTCCATGAGGGGGACGCTCAATTACATGGCGCCCGAGGTATTCAAAAGGCTTGAATACGGGACATCTGTAGACCTCTATTCGCTCGGCCTTGTTCTTTACCGTATTCTGAACAATGGCAGAATGCCCTTCGTTCCTGCCCAAGTGGCACCGCTTACCCAATCCGAGAGAGACAAGCTCTTTGAAAGGCGAATGAGCGGAGAGCCGCTTCCTCCCCCGGCGTTCGCGTCTCCAGAGCTGTCAAGAGTCATTTTGAAAGCTTGCGCTTTTGATCGAGAGAATAGGTTCAAGACCGCCTTAGAGATGAGAATGGCACTTGAGGCTTGCAAGCCTCGTGAAATCGTTTTGCCTCCTGAGCCGAATCCTGAGCCTAAGCCAGTTCCTGATCCTAGGCCAGTTCCTGATCCTTTGCCTCCATATGACGATCCAAATGGAACAGTACCTGTTTCTGGCGATTCTGGCTCAAAAGGCGGTAAATCTTCTGTCGAGATCACTTTGAATCCAGCGCGAAAAGTTGATGAAGACGCTCCTTCATATGGCCGAAGTGTTCGTAAACCCGTCAAATCACAAAGGATGCGCTTAATCGGAATGGTTTTGGCAATCTTAACTGTTTTTGCTATCATCGTCTTGAGAATAAATGGTTCTTCTGTGGATGCAAGTGCTAATGGCACACCGCTTCCGACAGCAAAGACTGCAAATGTGCCAACTCCAACTGCTAAGCCTTCTGCTACCCCTGCTCCGACCGCTACCCCTTCTCCTAGTTTATCGCAGGAGGAATATCAGGAGAAATATCAGGATGAATATCAGGATGAATATATAAAAATAAAAGGTCAACCGTTTTACACTACGATAGATTCAATAGATTTATATGGGAAAAGATTAACCGACGCTGACCTTTCCGGTTTAAAATTTCTTACAAACCTCTCAATGATATACATGCCATCAAACGATATAAAGGATCTCAAACCATTTTCTGGGCTTAGCAATCTTTCTATACTTGTTTTGTCCTGCAATGAAATATCCGACATTACTCCTATCTCTAACTTAACAAATTTGAACCATCTTGATCTTTCAGAAAATAATGTAACTGATATTAGTCTTGTTGCTAATTTTAAGAATTTATACGATTTTTCTATTGGCGCAAATCCTGTAACTGATTACAGCCCTATTTCTAAACTCACTAAATTGATCAAACTCAACCTCTCCGGAGCCCAAAATATAACCGATTTAAGTTTTATTTCCAATTTAACTAGTTTGCATACACTTTACCTCGGCGGAACCGCAATAAGCGACACTCGCTTTCTTTCAGAACTTACAAATATGGATTTACTTTGGATGAACGGCAACAAAATAAAAGATATTACCCATCTTTCCAATCTCAGCAAATTAACAAGTCTCGGCCTGAGTGGCAATCAAATAACTGATATCAGTCCTCTTTCCAATCTCACCAATCTGGACTCGCTCAGCCTGAGCGACAATCAAATAACTGACATCAGTCCTCTTTCCAATCTCAGCAATTTGCTAGTTCTCTACCTGGATGACAACCAAATAACTGATATCACCCCTCTTTCAAATCTCAGCAGTATGGAAATGCTCGTCCTGAGAAACAACCAAATAACTGATATCAGCCCTCTTTCCAATCTCAGCAATCTGCACTATCTCAACCTGGATGGCAATCAAATAACTGATATCAATCTTTCAAATCTCAGCAATCTGGACTCGCTCGTCCTGAGAAACAACCAAATAACTGATATCAGCCCTCTTTCCAATCTCAGCAATCTGCTCTATCTCTACCTGGATGACAATCAAATAACTGATATCAGTCCTCTTTCCAATCTCAACAATCTGTCATCGCTCGACTTGGCTGACAATCAAATCGAGGATGTGAGTTATTTGGCCAACTTAACCAATTTACGTAATTTGAATCTGAGCGGCAACCCCACCTCCATGCCTCAATTAATCACTCTGAAACACGCCTTGCCAAATTGCAAGTTTGAATTTTAATATTGTTCTGTAATAAGAGCATATCCCAAAATTATATCCGAGGCACCGGAAAAATCCGGCGTTGAAGCATTCGCCAGGATTTTTCCGGTGCCATTTCGGAATTTTGGGATATGCACTAAGGCTGGCTTATCTCATCAGCCTTATTTTTTTATTAAAGCATTGATTGCACTGTGTTGCTATTCTTGCGTGATATGATATAATAGAATTAAGGGAGGGTAGCCATAAAAAGAACGAATTCACGCGAATTCACGCAAGAAAACGTCATGGGACGGTCTCACAGATGTCACGCCAACGCAAGCCTTTTTACGTGACACTTAGAGCATATCCCAAAATTCCTAAAGTGGCGCAGCGAAAGTCATCGCGATGCTTTAACGCGTGACTTTCACAAGCCATAAATTTAATTTTGGGATATGCTCTTAGTGCATATCCCAAAATTCCGTATTGGTGCCGGAAAAGTCCTGGCGAATGCTTCAACTAGTTTGCTCGGGCTTTTGCGAGCAAACATCCGGACTTTTCCGGCACCTCGGATATAATTTTGGGATATGCTCTTAAACTCTTGAACGATAGCCAGGAAAATGAATTCAAAGCTTTCGCTCGTGTGCATCCCTTCACTTGAATGAAAAGTTCAGTTTTTCACTCGCTTGAATAGCTTTTGAGGTTTACTCAGCCAAGCCTCAAGAATCCTTGTTCAGGATATGCTACATTGCAACAGAGCCTTGGACTGCGGTTCTTCTTTCGGCACTTTCGAACAGCCCGCCTTGAAGCCAGCAGGCCGCTCCGCTGGCAACTGATAATTCTCAATTACACCTCTCATTAGTACGGTTTTGCCGTGAAAATTCTTTTATGGCCGTAGCGGCAGAATCATTTGTATAGACTACGGTTCTTCTTTCGCATATTTCCCGCAGTTCCAGTCTGCACAATGCAAATAAGGTTCCAAGCGCCTTTCATATGCCGCTCCATAGGATCGGCTTAAATTCTCCCCCTCTCTTGATACGTAAAATCGCTCCATTTAGCCTGATTGTCTATACGCTCGAGCGTCATTTGACAAGAATTGTGAAAAGCAATTTCCGAATCCATTATACCATATAATTAGACAAGATCAAAGCGGCGCGGGCAATTGCGGGCATGCAAAAAGACGGGCAGATTGCGCCCGTCTTCAAGATATCGCGTTTTAAGTTTTGTTAGTCTCTAGATGCGATAGCTAAGCTGATTGTCAATATCACAAGAAAATTCCAACTACGCTTTGGGCGGGTCTTTTCCGGTATTTAGCGCTCTTCATCGCATAAACCAATGGCAAGCAACCCTCAAGCGCCACCCCTCAGCTTACGAGTTCCACTTCGTGATC
>JAISWZ010000564.1 GCA_031270945.1 Clostridiales bacterium
GCGCTGATTGAGCTTGAGGTGTCAGACAGAACCGTCGCGGGAAAAGGCCAGCCTGGCTCCATAGCGAGATACATGCAGCCCAAAGCCGAAGTCGAGGCCGATCCAAAGCTTGCCGCCGAGATTAATGAGCTTTACGCGTTCATCCGGAACCCGGAATTTGGCACCCATGCCAGGCGGTACGTCTGCCGCTATACAGCGCAATCCAGGAAAAGCGAGCTTGAAGAGCGCCCTTTCTGCCCCAGACTGGATTGCTTCCGTTTGACAGCATTCATGATGCGAGAGGATGAAAACATCAGGCACACCTTCCGAATTGCTGTTCATATTTGATCGAGGCTATCCGTCGGCTGGCCTAATTGAAGTAATTCTCCATCACAAAGCTAAATTTTTGATGCGCTGCAAGACAAAATTTAACACGGAGCTAGATAACATTCATGGCGAGGGAAAGATCACGCTAACAAGCGGCGTGGTGGTAAGATGCGTCTCACTCACCCTGGACAGCAACGAGACAGAGTACTTGCTGACTAACCTGTCAAGAAAGGATTATCCGATTACTGCGCTCAAATTGCTGTATGTAGAACGCTGGCGCGTGGAGGAAAGCAACAATATTTTGAAAAGTTACCTCAACTTAGAAAACATTTCGGGGCGATTACCTATTGCTGTGTATCAAGATACATAAGCCACCTTGGTAAAATTCAGTGTTTCCTAAGCTTTGACCATACAGAATGAGGATCAGATAAACAAAAAATACGATCAGAAGTCAGACTTGGAGATTCTTACGTACTACGTGAATCACAACTTGGACAAAGACGCGATTGAAAAGAAAAAGGAAGCGGAGTACATTAAGGCACGGGATGTTTTTGATGCAGCCCATCCCGCAGAAAGCATCAGTCTATTTCTGGTAATACATATATTAACCAAATTGCCTGTTCATGGAACGCCAATCATTGAAAATTTTCGGTTTACAGCTACTTGGAACCATGCTTCTGAGCGTCTAGACTTTGCTGTGTGGGTATATAAAATTGTTTATCATAAAACTGTGCCTGAAGATATTTCAGCGCCTCTAATTAACTGGAGCTCAAACAAACAGATCCATCCTCATCTGTTGGTTATTACAGCTTGCGATTATCGTTCTCGAATTCCGGTCTGCCATAAATCCCGTCACCAGTATCAGAGAATTAAGAATTTTTGTGCATTTAACGCTGGCATGTGATATAATATCTCTAAAAGGCAAGCTATCAAAAGGGAAAGGAGTAGCCACATGTCAGCGGAAATGCTCGTCGATGCCACCAAAGGCGGCAAAGTCGACGGCAATGATGGGGTCACGCAAGCCCTGAAGTGCCAGAAGCGCTAAAAGTTGCGGGCAATGATGTTGCTGAACCAAGCACTGAAGAGCTGGAAGCACCAAAAATCGCGAGCGGAGCAAGCCCGGCTGGCGCTCCTGCCGAAAAGACAGCAGCGACAAGAGGAAGGCCTCGTGGCAGCAAGAACAAGACGCCAGAAGAAAAAGCGGCGGCGGCCAAGGCCAAGGAGCAGGCGGCAAAAGACAGGGATCAGGCGAAAGAAGAAAGTCATGCCGCTACAGTTAAGAGACAGGAAGAAAAGAAGGCAGCGGAAGACGCAGCGGAAGACGAAAAGAACGCCGAAAACGAAGCGAAAGGTAGAGCGCGCCAACAACAGCTGGACGCCCAATTTGGGAAAGGGCAGTCGTTCAAGACTCCTTTGAAGCGAAAAGTGGCTAATATTCTTTTCGAAATTGGCATAGAGTCTGACGGAGCCGCTAAAGGAGTTCTTGAGGAAGTTGCAGAAGCCAGCTCTACAATCAAGGACCCACGAAGCAAAAACATGGTGTCTTACCCTTTGGCGGAAATTGTCATCGGAGTGTTTCTCGCGACCTTTGCCGGGTTGGTGAGTGTAGGGAAGATGGCTTCTTTCTATGGAAAGATTGTTCCGTTTTTAATACGCCTGAATCTCAAAAACGCAAAGTTTAGCAACGGCGCTCCGTGTTTGACCGGGTTGCGTCGAATCTCCATGCATGTCGATGCAGATGATGCATACGGCAAGCTGATAAATGTTTTCCGGCCAAAAATGGAGCATGTTGTGAAGCTCAGCGATGACTTGGGGGCTGGCGGCGCTGAGGGATGGGATCCTAGCGTTTTACAAGATGAGGAAAAGGCGCTCCATTTTTGTTATGACATTCTTCTCAGAGGAACCGAGTGTTACATGTGCGTGTCGCACATGTATGCGCCAGCGCTGCCTTTGATTGACAGGCCGGTGCCGCCGGTGCCGCTTGCTCTTGCCATGGCGGCCGGGAACGGCAGCTTGGCTGCCAAAGTGGCTTGCGACGCGATCCGTACTGGAGCTACATACTCATTCAAGCATGAAATGCTGAACCCGGACTACAGGAGCCCCTCTGGCAAAAAAGCCGCCGCCGATTCTGCCAATAGCGAAGCCAAGGCAGCTGATTCTGACAGCGGCCAAGCCAAGGTCGCCGATTCTGACAGCAGCGAAGCTAAACGCGTCGAGGTTTGTCTCGTTTCTGACGAACTAATTAAAGCAGCGCCTGCCGATTTTGCCAACAGCGAAGTTGCGGATTCTGATCCTGCCAGCAGCGAAGCCGCAAATGGCGATTCCGCAAGCAACGAAGCCAAGAACCCCAAGTATATTGAGGTTTGCTACATCTCTGCTGGTCCGAGAAACATTATCCAGTCCCCGAGATTCAGGGGTGTTCTTGCCCTTGACGGGAAGGCGTCCAACGGTTCCGCTAGGAAAAGAACGGGAGTGGCGCACGTTCGGAAGCTGCAGGTCATGGACATTTGCGATGCGACTCTCGGCTGCAACGTTATGCAAGTCGAGATCGAAGGCGAAAAGAAGCACGAAACCAAGGCTGTAAAGAGTGCGCTGAAAGCGATGTCAGAAAAGGAAGAGTTCCCGCTGGAGGGCAAAGTGGTCACCTTCGACGCGCTCAACACACAGAGAGACATCGTAGCGCAGATAATTGATGGCGGCGGCGGATACGTGGCTCCAATCAAAGGAAATCACGAGAACATGCTTAAAGACATACAGGCTCTTGTTGCCAAGCATGTCGTGTTCAAGAGCGAGAATGTCGAGTTCAAGGACTGCGAGTGCGTCTTTATCAATGACGACGATGACGATGACGAGAAGAAAGAGAAGAAACCTAAGCGCGGGTCAAAAGCTAACAAAAAAGACAGCAAGAAAGATAGTAGTGAAAAAGAAGATGTTGAGCAAGAAAATGTGAAACAGGAAAATGTTGTTGAAGAAAATGCTGTGCAAGAAAACGCAGAGAATCCGATTCTCCCAAAAGTCTTTTGCATTACTACATACGAAGCAAGAGGCAAAGCAAGAAGGCTAAAGCATTACATCTTGTTTGAAAGAGAAGGCGTCGAGAAAGAGATAAGGAATCTTTCAGCTTGGAAAGGCTGCAGTTTTATAGGGGCTGAGCGCACTCTTACAGTTAACTGGAAGGGCGACGAAACCGAGGTTTTCAGGTACTATCTGACTTCCGGGATGTCGGTTTCAGAGTTCAGCTTTGCCTGCCGCGATCACTGGACTGTTGAGAATTCAGTGCACTGGACCATGGACAAAGTTCTGCATGATGACAAGTGCAAGGCTACAAATGAAGGAGGAGCACAATTTTTTAGGGCTATGCGAACGCTTGTAAGTGGTTTAGTCAACTTTTATGTCAACACTCATCTCGTACTAATGAAAAACATCACAAGCACGGATCTAATACAAGATTTTCACGACAATCTTGTGACTGTTGCCGGCGGAGGAACACTGGTATGCGAAATCACCGATGACATGAGCAAGAAGCTGCGCGAAACTTACGAGGACAACAATGCGCATGCGAGTCTTTCCATTAATAACGTTTTAGGGTTCTTCTACATGGGCTAGAGCGATCTGGATGCTTCAAAGCAAGGCGTCTCCAGACATTGGCATGCATGCGGCTTGCTGTTGACAATGCGATCTTTAATTGCACAGAAACCCTTTGTTTTAGCTTTTAATAAGCACTTTTAAGTTTAGGAAAATTCAAGTATAAATATTTACAGCGAAAGTCTTATCGATTTTGTGCTTTTAGCTATTCCAAAGCGATACTTTCGCAAGGCGCACATGAATTTGTGAGGTTTTCAAGGCGATTGATCAAGATGTATATTTTGCTATTCAACTCAATCCGTTAACATGAATTTGAAGCTTACGCACTAAATCAAGCAATAAACGCCATACTTTTCATCTAGATTTTAAGTAATTATCAAGATCGTCACAAGATATTTTCAATAAAAAATGAATTATTTTAATTGGAATTGCACTTTGTTAATTCAACATTGTTCGCTGATCATCACCTCACTTGTGAACAAAAATAGTTCGCATGGTTTAATTGTGGACTTTGTTTTGACTGACACAACTCTTCATAGAGAGAGCGAGCGTTGAATATGTTGGAGCAAGGTGGACAAGCTAAGAGAATGCTTGAAATCCAGCGGTCTTCATGTTCTTCGAATCCGTTGCGCCCACCTCGCCAGCAATGCAACACGATGATTGTCACTGAGTTGCCAATTCTGCAACATGGATTTTCAAGGCGGTTTTCTGCAATGCATGCGAAACTGTGCATCTTCATGATTTTAACCAGTGCAAGCAAAAGTCGCACATGCCCCCGCCAAGGGCAATCGGCCGGCCGGTTAAAGTTGCGGCGCATTCAGGCTCATTGGGCCGGATTCGCCGAAAAGGTTTGTGTCAGCGGTTCGCTAACCGCCAGCTAAGCTAGGGAGAGGTGAATGGCAGGCTGCAAAGATACTCGAGCGGACGGAAGTCGGGGTGGCGTCGCCAGCCATTAAGTGGCGGCCATATGCAGTCCAACTGCTACATACCTACAAGATGCCGTGTTCAAGGGTTAACTGCATCTTCTCAAGATGTTCGCAAAAAAATAGCTAAAATCCGCCTTAGGGATTTTGCGCCCTTTTGCAGGTGCGCAAAGCTTGCTGTTGAGCCCCTGGTAAACATTAAGGCATCATTGGTTTGTTTTAAGCAATAGACGCCGGATATGCCCCCGCCAAGGGCAATCGGTCGGTTGGTTAAAGTTGCGGCGCGTTCAGGCTCATTGAGCCGGATTCGCCGAAAGGGCTTGCCAGGTTCAAAGGTTAACTGCATCGTCGCAAAAAACAGCTAAAATCCGCCCAGGGATTTCGCACCATTTGCAGGTTTACAAAATGTTAATAGAATCCCTGATAAACATCAAGAAGATATCGTATTGTTTTGAGAGAGAAATCTAAATATTTAATCAAAAGCAATCAATTTACATCAATATCCTTTCGAAAACAAGAGTGTGTTGAGCTAACTGTTTAGTCGTTTTTTAAACTTGATATTACCGGTATCAAGGATTCAGCAAATATTAGCATGTAAAACGCTTAATTTCTCATATTCACCATAGGCTTTATAGGTTGGCGGTGAATCGCAACATGTATTGAGGCTTTGAACCTTTATTAATTAGCGT
>JAISWZ010000721.1 GCA_031270945.1 Clostridiales bacterium
GTGATGTTGTGCCGCCTGCAGTCGGAAGTGTCGAATATGATGTTCGTGCGGCCAGGATTAGCCTCTGATGCATCCAATTCTAATGAGTATGTTATATTAGCCATTTGCCCACCGCCCGCGTTTGACCTTTGAGGCTTTGCGCTGCCCTTGCCGTATCCCGAAGCTGGATAAGCAGGCGCTGCGCGCTAAGGGCCTAAGCGCCCTTGTTCATGAACCGGCATCTCTTGAAAGGTGCATATGCACTCAGGCTGGCTTATCCATTCACGCGCCCCGCCGAAGCTCAGAATGCCATATATGTACCGGCAAGCGTTCGCTTTATCCTAAAATCCTTTTGGCAAGAGCAGAAATCTAGGATATTCACCTGCAGGTCGGCATTGCATGGACAGCCTCAAACGCCCATAGAATATTATATGACGGAACTGCCAAATGATTGCAGCTTACTTTGCGCATATCCTTTGAGCATGTTTTAATGTTTAGAAAAAGGCGCAAGTTATGCTTGACCGATGCTTGATGCAGGCGGCATTCCGCTAAGCAAAGCCTTTCTTGCCTTTGACAAGCTTTAGAAAAAAGATTTTTATGATTTTTATTATTTTGAAAAAAGATTTTAATGATATTTTAGTTTTTAGAAATAAGCGCAAAATTAATATATCGGAGTCTTGCCCATGGCAGACATAATGTCAAAGGAAGCCCGGAGCCATGTAATGGCTCAAATCAAAAGCAAGGACACCAAGCCCGAAGCTTTGGTGAGAAAGCGCCTATTCTCCATGGGCCTGCGGTACCGCAAAAACGACAAGCGCTACCCTGGCAGGCCTGACATAGTTCTGCCCAAGCACAAGGCTGTCGTGTTTGTGAACGGCTGCTTCTGGCACGCCCACGAAGGCTGCCCCCATTTCAGAATGCCCAAAAGCCGCCCAGAGTACTGGGAACCCAAGCTAGAGAAGAACAAGGCCAGAGATGTCGTAAACGCGCAGACGCTTCGCGAAGAAGGCTGGAAAGTCATCTATGTCTGGGAATGCGAGCTTTCCGCTGACAAGAGGGAGGAAAGGCTGGCTAGGCTTTATGAAGAGATCACTGGGGCGGTTCTGGAACAGGACGGAACAGGAGCCGGAGATGCTGGGAGCAGTGAGGATTTAGGGGATTTAGGGGATTTAGGCGGGATGGAAGATACGCGAGAAACAGAGAATCCGAAAGAATAGGGATTTGCTGGCGATGGCGGTGTAGGCGGCGCGGACTGCTTTGATCAGAAGGAGCACTTAGTTAGTGAAGACGGAGCAACGCAGGAAGATTAGAATCGATATTAAATAGGAACGGCTTTTAAATGAAGCGCTTTGAAAGTGAATCAAAATTTGAATTGTTTCAACCAACTAAACGTTACCAACAAAAAGCTGAAAGACAAAGCCCTATTGGTAACATTCTTAGATCAAAGACCCAAAACCCAAAAGATCAGCCCCCAAGGGCCGCTCTGCGAGCGGCCCTTGGGGGCTAAAAAAGCCCTTCTGTCTCAACAGAAGGGCTTTTTTAATGCTTTCTCTGCAAGCTGAACGCTTGCCTACTTGCCTGCTTTTGCGGTCTTTGCATTTCTCATTTCAGGTTGCGCCGCCTCGTGATGTATAATGTAAAAAGGGGGTAGGCGCAACCAATAAATTTTTGATTTTTTTGCCTTGCCTATGCTAGTCCACTCTCTTATCTGTCTTTACCATCTTCTCAGTCCAGCCCGGCTCGTGAAACGCGTTCAAGAACTCGTCTTCAAGCTCTTTGTTAGGGATTAGAACCTCTGACTTCTCAGCGTCGTAGGCCAGGTAGCCCAAGTGGACGAGCAGGGTCAGCACGTCATCAACGCTTTCTGATTTGGTCAAGTCGTTTCGGTACTTGGATATGTCCACCTTTACCCTATCCTTGGCCAAGAGGGTTGTCGCCGCTTCCTGCAGCCCTTCTATGTCTTTGCCCAGCAGATCCCTCAGCGCGTGGTAGGAAAGCTTTTGGCACCAATAGTCTTCGCATGTCCTTTGGAGTGTTGCCTTGGAGACAGAATAGGGGTTATATATCTTGAAGCCGCCAAGGGGGTAGCCGTCATACCATTTCTTTAAAACCTCAAAGTCAAGGCCATTGGCGTCGCATGCCTCCCTGACTTCTGTCTCTGTGAACCCAAAGTATTCCGCCAGCTCGCGTGGATCGGTCATGCTGTACTGGGTGAAAATCTTGAGGCTTTTTGAGTTTTCACCTATGGGAAGTATGCCAGTCATGTACGCCAGCGCTAAGTACTCTTTGTCTGCTAAGAATGAAGCCAGGAATTCCGCGCATCTTTCATGCCCTGCGAAGTCGTCGGGCGTCTCGCGCTTGAGGCAATCCCATCCGTCCACGACAAAGACGAACTTCATGCCTGTTTGCTTGAAGTGCTGATCCAGTACTTCTGCGATGCTTCTCTCGTCAGACAGGCAGTTCAGATCCTCTTTCAAGTTTCTTGTGATATTGGCTATCATCTCGTAGATGTTGCTGTTTGAAAGGTTCATGATGTTTTTCATGTTCAGGTATACGACTGTGTACTTATCCAGATGCCTCTCAAAGGTTTCGTCCCTTGAAATCTTCAAGTCCGCGAACAGCTCGTCTGAGCGTACGCTTTTGTCGTAATAGGCCGAGATCATGTGCGCGGCAGCTGTCTTCCCAAACCGGCGAGGCCTGGTTGCGCACACGAACCGATTCTTGGTGCCAAGACATGAATTCAAGTATGCAATCATTCCAGATTTGTCAATATAGAATGACGCTCTTGCAACCCGAAAACCGCCATCTCCTGGATTAATGTAATTGCTCATTATTTTCAGCCCCTCAGGTTTGTTCAAACATTACCAGGTTTCCTGATAAAACTGTACCAGATGCGACAGCTAATGTCAATAGCTTTTTCAATGCGCCAAATTTCGATATAATTCTGCAAGCCTTGAGTTTAAAGGCTTTATTGTTTTAGGTCATAAAAAACTTATCGCAATATTCCCGAATTACCCATATTTCGATACATCGGCTTGCTTATAAACCATTTTGCGAGCGCTGCTTGAGCGCTTGATTACTTGTAAGGCGCTTGGGGTTTGCGCGAAAAGTTTTTTGGGACTTGCGCTCTGAGCATTTGCCTTTTATAACATCATGCATAATATTAAATGTTCAACATACTGTAATATAGACTATCACCCCCTGCTCCAGTGCTGCTCACTCGCAGGGTGCAAAATCCGACTTATTTTCGCATTAAACTATGCTGCTGTACCAAGTGATTGTTCGCATTTATTATCAATCGAACGATCCAATTTACTATTCTTGGCAACAACAAACAGAGTTAATAACATTAAGTTCGCTTTTACATTCAAACTATTTGCTTTTCTTCAAGTTTATTCAATTATCCAACCATGAAATAGGTCTTTTGGATTTATTAAAGCCTCTTTTCACTTTTTTAGAGCGCCTTTTCGCTTTTCCTTTCTTGACAGATTTCGTGCATTGTGATAAGCTGAGAGTGCGGGATTCCTTATGCATTGGCGAGCGCAGGCTCGCCAATGCATCCCTGAACAAAATGGGTTCTGCGCTAAAGCGTTCAGAGGGTATCATACTCGTGAGCGTGAGCGAAAATCGCGTTTTATTTTTTTAGCAGGCGCGCGTTTCGCTCACCAGTATAGTTTGGAGGTCAATATGTCTTCAACAAATTTTTCGGATCGCGATAACTTCGAGTCCCTGGCAGACAGTGAGGATTATTGGTTGAGCGATGAGAGCGCGTCTCCTCCTGAAGCAGTAGGCGAGGCCATGCCAGAAGAAGAGCTCCCAAAGCTGGCTGCAATAAACAGCTACGACGAAGCCGAGCCCGCTTTGAACTGGTATGTCGTCCACACCTTCTCCGGATACGAAAACAAAGTGAAGGCTAATATTGAAAGGATAGTTGAGAACAGAAGGCTTCACGACGTGATCCTCGAAGTGGCTGTTCCCGTGCAAGAGACTATCGAGATCGTGAAGGGGAGAGAGAAAAAGATACAGCACAAGATCTACCCCGGCTACGTCTTCCTCCACATGAAAATGAACGGGGACACCTGGTACATCATAAGAAACACAAGAGGCGTAACAGGCTTTGTGGGCCCTGAATCCAAGTATGTTCCCTTGTCTGAAGCTGAAGTGCAGAAAATGGGCCTGGGCGTTCACGACTCGGTCGAAACAAGCAAGGTCGCAAGGCTTGCTGAAGGTGACGTTGTAAGAATCCTTGGCGGGCCTTTCGATCAATCCATTGGCACAATCCAGGAAGTCAACGCTTTGAAGGGCACGGCGACCGTGGATTTGGCTGTTTTCGGAAGAATCACCACGCTGGAGCTCGACCTTTCAAAGATCACCAAAGAAGTGGTCAAAAGCTAAATCCTAGACGTTTGGCGCAAGCGATGTGCATATCCCAAAATTATAACCGAGGTGCCGCCAAAGTCCGGCGTTAAGCATTCGCCAGGACTTTGGCGATTTGCCCTTGAACATTGGGCAAACGCTATGCGGCACCAATACGGAGTTTTGGGATATGCACTAATAGGGCCGCCTAAAAGGCATCCCCTATTCGCTGTCCTGAAAACGATTAATTTCTAGTTATATAAGCTAAGCTTTCTGCGCTATTATTATTTGTAAATCAAGCGAATCGCCAAATCGACGATTCGTTTGATTTATTTTTTTAATCTTTAAGCTTTAAGCTCTTAAAAGCGAGATATCTTCTAAAAGTAGAGTGTTCAGGGGTTTGATGGCATGCTCTCACGATGCATCATATCATTAAATGTTAAGCATACTGTAATATAACCCAAGGAACCCCTGCCTCAGCGCGTTTTTCCCTAAATCCAAACAAAAAAAGCCGCCTTAGATGAATATAAGAGCGGCTGCAGCTGACGATTGATTATGTCCCATATTTTGAATACTATGACAACGGGACATGCTTAGTGCATATCCCAAAATTCCGCAAGTGGCGCAGCGAAAGTCATCGCGATGCTTTAACGCGTGACTTTCGCAAGCCCTAAGATTAATTTTGGGATATGCTCTTAAGGTGTTGCTGTTGGCGCTGGCGTTGCTGTTGGCGCTGGGGTTGCCTTGACTTTCGTCCAAAACGCCCCATTCTCATCTAGCGCCTCTTTCAATCCGAAGTAATCTTCGACAGCCTCCGGAATGGATTGGCAGGCCTCTATCGCTAGGGCTACCTTTTCAGTCTTTCCTGTGAGCTCAAGCCCGCTGTTGACCTTAAACCTTACTTTTACACGCTTTGAGCTCTCATTGTCAAGAAATCCATAATAGTAAACCCGGTCGGCGTCGCGTGACTCATACATTGCGATATCAGGGCCATTTGCTTGCGCTAGGCTGCACACGAAGCCGAACTGGTTGTTGTAAGTGGGATCGTTGGGATCTGCGGACAGGAATTCAGGGGTTGTCCCGTCATTTTCTCCGCTTATGCGAAACACTATCGGAATGCCTCCAGTGTTGGACAGCTCGTATACCGCTTCTCCTGTTTCGCCTGGATAGAGGTTCTTGGGAGGCTCTTTCACCATTTCCCAGCGCAGTGAAAACCCGGTGTTTCCAACCTTCACGGCTATTGGCTTGGAGTCCTTGTATTCCGCCAAAGGGTTTGAGCTTTCAGATGAGAACCATGCTCTGGTGCTTCCTGCCGCTGATACTGCCAATAGAACAATCGCAATTATTAAGATGAGCTTGGACAAGTTAATATTCTCCTTTTCGTGGCTTTTTGTCTTTCGTTCCCCTCTGGCAGTTATATCGGGTCTTGTTTAATATTTACTTAGGTCTTTCGTTCGCAAGTTTCGCTGTTTTTCGCGCAATTGGCTTGACTGTTGTGATCTTTGCTTCGAAAAACTTGTACTCAAGCCAATATCTATCGATTTTTCTTGTATATTAGCCTGCGCATAAAACCAATTGCGTTTTTCCGACTTGCAGATTCGATCTTTGGGGTTCATGTTATTCCCATGTAGCGCCCTGCGGCTTTTTCGCTGGAGGGGTCAGTTGCCCTGCTTTCCGCTCTCTAAGTGCATATCCCAAAATTCCATTAAGGCGCCGAAAAAGTCATCGCGATGCTTTAACGCGTGACTTTTTCAAGCCATGGAATTAATTTTGGGATATGCTCTAAGCGTAAGCCATTATCAAGCGTTTCCCCTCTCCTGTTTTTTTCGCTCTAAAAGTTCAAGATTTCGCTTTTGCCGTATTGACAGCTTGCCTTGCTTGTGATAAACTGGCGCGTGGGGATTCCTTTTTTTATGCCTAGAAGAAAAGGGCCAGTACACAGCATAGACTAGGCGAGCAAAGCGAGGTGTTGATTTTGAGGACGAAGATCATTTTCGCCTGCACTGAGTGCAAGCAGCGCAACTACACTGGCACCAAGGACAAGAAAGCCCACCCCGACAGGATGGAGATCAAAAAGTACTGCCGATTTTGCAACAAGCACACGCCTCACAGAGAGACGAGATAGGATGTGTCAAAATGTCTGACGACAAGGGTTCAAAGCCCGAGGGCAAGAAGAAAGGCAAACAGGATGAGACCAAGGCCAACGCTTTCATAAAATGGGTGAAGGCCAAGAGGACAGAGTTCACAATCGAGTTCAAGAAGATACAGTGGCCCTCCAGGGCTGAGCTCATAAAGGAAACTCTCACCGTCATCATCATTTGCATCATTTTCGGAGCCTACATTGCTATCCTTGATTCGGGCTTTGGATTTGGGTTCTCAGCTTTCGCTTCGCTTGTGTCAAGATAGCATATCCCAGCTCTTTGGTTGCGGGTATGTCCATAGTTTGGAGGTCATTATGTCTTCTGCAGATTTTCCGGACAGCGACGACTTCGAAGCCCCTATAGGCGATGAGGAAGGTTGGCTAAGCGATGAAAGCCAGCTGCCTCCCGAGGGTGTAGGCGAAGCCGTGCCGGAAGAAGAAGTCCCTGCACCAGTTGCGGAGGCGGCGAAACCCGCTGAGGCTGAGGCCGATCCTGAGCCCCCTCCTACTCTGCAATGGTACGTCGCTCACACCTTCGCCGGATACGAGAACAAAGTGAAAGCAAACATCGAAAAGATAGTGGAAAACAGGGGAATGCACGAGCTGATACATGAAGTGGCGGTTCCCGTGCAAGAAGCTATCGAGATCAAGAACGGGAAAACAAAGGCGATTCAGCGCAAGATCTACCCTGGCTATGTGTTCCTTCACATGATAATGAACGGGGACACCTGGTATATTGTCAGGAACACAAGAGGCGTGACAAGCTTTGTTGGCCCGGGCTCCAAGTACGTCCCACTCTCTGAAGACGAAGTGAAAGCTTTGGGCATCGGGGAGCCAGACACAATAGTAAGGATGGCTGAAGGCGACATAGTGAGGGTCACCAGCGGGCCTTTCTCTGAGTCGATTGGAACAGTCAAGGAAGTAAACGCAAAGAAGCGCACGGTGACAGTTCTTTTGTCTGTATTCGGGCGCGTAAGCCCTCTGGAGTTGGATCTTGCAATTGTCTCCAAAGAAGAGGAGAGCAGCTAAGGCGCTTTGCGCCGTGGGAGGGACTTTAGTTCCGCTTGACCACTATAATTAGGAGGCCGCAAAATGGCAAAAAAAGTAACTGGCATAGTCAAGCTCCAGATCAACGCCGGCAAGGCGACTCCGGCGCCCCCAGTGGGCCCCGCCCTTGGCCAGCATGGCGTTAACATCATGGGGTTCTGCAAGGAGTTCAATGAAAGAACCCAGTCGCAAGTCGGATACGTCATTCCCGTGGTAATCACCATCTACCAGGACAAAAGCTTTACCTTCATCACGAAGACGCCCCCTGCGGCTGTGCTTCTGAAGAAGGCTGTGAAGGTGGAGTCAGGCTCCGCAACCCCCAACAAGACAAAGGTAGCCTCAATCACCTCTGCTGAGCTCAGGAAGATTGCTGAGACGAAATTTCCCGATTTGAACGCGGCGTCTGTGGAAGCTGCGATGAGCATGATCGCTGGCACTGCCAGGAGCATGGGCATCACTGTAAAAGACTGACGCGCTAGGTGGGAGGGATTCGCCGCTGCGGCGAAATATGCCCCGCTTGCACCACATCAAGTGCCTGCCCCCGTTTCTGGCAGGCATATAGGAGGCCAATAAATGAAGCACGGCAAGAAGTACAATGAGAAAGCAAAGCTGGTTGACAGAACCGCGCTGTACGAAGTAGACCAGGCGATAGAGCTCGTGCAGAAGACCCATATCGCCAAATTTGATGAGACAGTGGAAGCCCACATCAGGCTGGGAGTCGACTCCCGCCACGCCGACCAGCAGGTCAGAGGCGCTGTGGTTCTCCCTCACGGCACAGGAAAGACAGTCAGAGTGCTTGTCTTCGCGAAGAACGAAAAGGCCGCCGAAGCCCAGGCTGCTGGCGCTGACTACGTTGGCGCAGAGGATTTGATAGCCAAGATCCAGTCCCAGAACTGGTTCGAGTTCGACGTGGCTGTAGCCTCTCCTGACATGATGGGCCTTGTTGGCCGCATAGGCCGCATATTGGGACCCAAAGGGCTCATGCCCAACCCCAAGGCTGGCACGGTTACGCCGGATGTCGCCAAGGCCATCAAAGAGATCAAAGCCGGAAAAATCGAGTACAGGCTTGACAAGACAAACATCATCCACGTTCCGCTTGGCAAGGTCAGCTTTGGCACAGAGAAGCTGAGGGACAACTTCCAGACCCTCCTTGGCGCTCTCATCAAGGCCAAGCCAGCCGCCGCAAAAGGCCAGTACCTCAGGAGCGTTGTCTTAGCATCCACCATGGGCCCAGGCATCAAGATCAACCCCGTGAAAGTGACCGAGTAGGACAATCCGCTGATTATTCAGCTTATAAAGGCGCCGAGAGGCGCCTTTTTGATTTGGTGGCGGCGAGCTGGAATATGGAGGAAGATAGGGGCGCATGGAAGCGAGAGATACGTAAAAACAAATTTATGGATCTTGGCGGATTTGAATTTAGGGCTTGCTTTTTCTATTTTTTTGCGATATAATAATTTTGATGAGATGAAGCGTCCTAGAGCCAATTGGTTAAGCAAAGATTCAGAGCAATAAGCAGAATCTTGGCGGATTTGAATTTTGGGGCATGCTCTTAGTCGCTCCGTTCGATGGCAAAATTTTATTTTAAAATACTGATGATCGGTTTGATTTAGAATTAGCGGGAGCGGCCCTGCTGGGTTCTGAAGCGGGCAACTTGGCGTCATCAGCATAATAAAGCAATCGATTCCTCGCAAGAGGTTTGAAAATGCTAGGAAATTTATAGTTTTGATATTATCTGGTAATTGTTGTTTCTCACGAACTAAACATTCATCAATTTCCTCGAAAGAGGTTTGAAAAAATTGTAAAATATTCAAATTAAAACCCAATATATATGCATCAAATCGCGAGATGCTATCATTGATTTCCTCGAAAGAGGTTGGAAATCCTGTGTCCCTTAGAAACCCATATCTTGTTTTTTGCTTGCGTTCCTCGAAAGAGGTTTGAAAACCTATATTTTTTGGGAACCCATATCTGATTTTTTGCTTGCGTTCCTCGAAAGAGGTTTGATGTGATATTGTAATCTTTTTGTTCTGTAAGTGCCTTAACAGAAATGGCTAAGCGCTTAGCTCACTGAATGCTATTTTCTTAGCGGTCCGACTGGATTCTGAGGCGATCCCGAAATAGGTCTGCGCTTGCGTTCCTTGAAAGAGATTTGAAGAGATATTGTAATTGTTGGTTCAAATCATTCAATAATTTCCTCGAAAGAGGTTTGAAGCACAAATAATCCCGGCAGATATTCGATGCTTAGAGCAAATCGCAAAATTCCTATAATGGCGCAGTAAAAGTCAAAGCACTGCTTTAACGCGTGACTTTTACAAGCCATAAAATAAATTTGGGGATATGCTCTTAGACCCCAAGACGGTCTGCGCTTGCGTTCCTCGAAAGAGGTTTGATGTGAATTAGTGATTGCAATTTTTAGTCATTATAGACATTGCCGTAAAAGCAATGACTGCGAGCTTAGCTCACTGAAAGCTATTTTGTTCCTCGAAAGAGGTATTTTATGCTTAATATATGGTTAGGCAACTGTGATATCTCTGTATATGATATGGATGTGGCATTTGAGTATTATCAAGAAGACGGCTGGTTCACTGACCCTTATGTAATAGGCATGGTTAAGGATGTAGACAAGACTGAACTGATTAGCCATCGTTTAGCTTATGATTACATGGGCGATCCTATGAATCCAAGAGAGTTGTCAGGCGGGGTAAAGGCTTTAATACTACTTTACATGATAGATAATATTATTATCGATGGAAATATGATGGGAAATAATTGCGCTAGATGGATTCTTGATATAGGAAAAAGAAGAGATTGCTATATCACTTTGTGCTATTTTTTAAATTTTGAAGAAGGCATAAAATCAGATGATGATTTTGAGTGCAGGTTATTAAATGTAGATAAAGTTATTAAATCTTTTGACGAGTATGATACTTTGTTTGGAAAACTTCTAGGCAAGCATGGGCTAGAGTTCGAGTATTGGAGAAATCCTCCTGAAAATTTTAATTGTATTATGGAGAGGGATCTTTCTCAGTTATATGAGCAAACGGAGGATTAGTCGTGACAAGCATTGAATTGCGCGCTAAAAATCTTCAAGCGAAACTAATGCTTAAAAACAAATTGACTGTCATTTTTGACGAGTCCGGGACAGGAAAAACCTTAATCACGCGTTTGCTTGATTTCTATAGGTCCACCAAGGGTATTGTATTTAGTGATTACCCCATTCGATTGCTGGATGGATTGGATGAGATAGAAAATAAAGCTTATGAAGTTAAGAAAGAAGCAAATAACGGGAACAAAGTCGTAAGTACAATAAAGGCAAAAGAGTTGCGTAGAGAGATTCTTTTTATAGATGCCCATCATCCAGCATTAGCAAAATCAACTTTAAGAAAAAACGTTGAAATGTTTGACGGGTACATTGTGATTATTTCTAGGCATTTTAGTTCTTTGCCTTTTGGAACATCAGATGTTTATACTGTAAAAAGCGAAAACAGATTTCACTGGTTGGAAATGATTACTGATCCATATAAAGATGAGTATGATAAACCAGATGTGATTATAGTTGAGGATGAAACTTGGGGTTTGGATTTTTATAAGTTGTTGTTTGGGAATTTAGGCGTAGATATATTTTCGTGCGAAAATAAAGACCATATTAGGGAAGCAATTAAAAGTTGTTCCAAGCATTCTAAAAGAATAATGGTGATTTGCAATTCATGCGGATTATCTAATCATATATTTGATTTATATGATTATTTCGACAACTCCCATGTTCAATTTTTTGCTATTGAGTCTTTTGAATGGATTGTATTAAGTCCATTTTTTAGACGTTTCGTTGAGGATTACAAATTAAATAAGCGCAGTGATGGGTTTTGTTTAAGCGACTTAAATTATGAAACAGATTTAACAAAGGGAGTCGCAGACAAGTTAAAACTAATTATGGAAGAGCATTATAGGAGATTTCCATTTTTGCAGTCTAAGGATACACCCAGGCCTCGCTGAGCTTTTGACATTCAAAGGTATTTGCATTGCTGATTTTTAAGGCTCAGAGAGGTGCCTTTTGATATAAAATTTCCAACCAATAATCTTGGCGGATTTGAATTTTGGGCTTGCTTTTTATCTATTTTTCCGATATGATATTTCTGATGTATTAGCGCTCTAAAGGAATTGTTAAGCAAAGACTCTGCTCGCTGGCGAGTATTTATCATAAATCTTAAAGCCATCGATTCCTCGAAAGAGGTTTGAATGATAAATTGCAATTCGTTTTAAAAAGTGTCTTGACTTTCATTCAGGGCTTTGTGCTTGCCTTGGCTTTTCTCGACAGAGATTTGAAGTAATATTCGTTGGTATATATCTCCCACTCATAGCTTATCCCAAAATTAAATCTGAGGCACCGAAAAGTCGATGTTTGCCCGCAAGCCCTAGCAATCTAGATGAAGCACTCACCAGGTCTTTGGCGATTTGCCCTTTGGCAAACGCCATTTGGCCTCTCGCTTATATATCCTTTTCTCAGTGCCTGGCATTCCTCGAAAGAGGCTTGAATGATAAATTGCTTATCGTTTGCAACAAGTGTCTCATGCCTTTCATTCCTCTGATGCTGATAGGACTTTGTGCTTGAATTGACTTTTCTCGACAGAGATTTGAAGTAATATTTTTCAGAATCCTTCCCATGCGATCACAGCAGCACGAGCAATCTAGTTAAGAACTCTCCATATCTTTGGCGATTTGCCCTTTGGCAAACGCCATTTGGCCTCTCGCTTATATATCCTTTTCTCAGTGCCTGGCATTCCTCGAAAGAGGCTTGAACGTAAAAATGGTTTTTGCATCCAGTCTTTTTTTCCTCCGCTTGCGTATACTTATAGCGTATCCCAAATCGCGTGGGATCGCGTTGGCTTACGTGATTTGCCCTTGAACAAGGGCAAACGCTATTCTCCGCCATTTTAGAATTAGGGATATGCCTCTGCAGAAAACAATCGCTTGAGAGCGGCAGACCGGTGACTTCTCCTAGCGCTTAGGACAAATCCTTGATCCTTACTTGCGTCAACTTGACGAAATCTAAAATCATATCCCAAAAATCTTATGGCTACAAAAGTCACGCGCAGAAGTGTCGCGGGTTTGCTCTAAGAAGTCCTTGACAAACATCGATGACTTTGGCGATTTGCCCTTGATCATTGGGCAAACATTGCAATGCGCCTTTTTTTGGAGTTTTGTGATATGCTCTAAGGAGACTTTGATGCTAACAAAAGCTGTCCGCCAGTTTATATGCGTTACCCTGACCTTGTTTGTCGCTATCGCTTTCCTTACCGCTACAGGCTTAACCCATGGGTTTGACGTGCTTGTGGCTCGCGTGGTCCAATCCCTCGAATCGAGCATACTAACTTTCATCATGGTAAACATATCCCGTCTGGGGGATTGGTACTCGTTTATAGCAATAGCCTCAGCGCTTTTGATATTTCCGCCCACAAGGCGCACTGTGGGCTTGCCAGTGCTTATCACCCTTACGGCTTCATCACTCATGAACACAATACTGAAAGCGGCGTTCGCCGTTCCAAGGCCGGATGCGCACCGGCTGATATCCATAACCGGATACTCTTTCCCCAGCGGCCACTCAATGAACAGCTCGGCCTTCATTGGCATCTGCGCGGTTCTCTTGTCGCGCCGCTGCAAGACAGTGGCAGGAAAAAAGGCAATGATAGGCTTGTCTTTGGCTTTTATAGCAACTGTCGGATTTAGCCGCATCTATCTGGGTGTCCACAATCCTTCGGATGTTTTGGCTGGCTTCTCTGCGGGTTTTTGCATATGCGCGATAGCCTCCCTCATCTTCAAGGAAGAGGTTGCCGCAGCTGACGCTGGCAAGAAGTAGGACGTTTATGACTAAAAAAGCGCGGATCATTGATCCGCGCTTTTCGATGTTTTAAATCTGGACATAGCACTGAGGATATCAGCTGATTTTTTTACAAATCAAGCACCTCATTTTCCTGATGTTTTATCTCAATCATGTCAAGCCATCAAGCGTCTATTCCCAAAATTCGGCCTGCGGCTCTATCATTCTTCTTATCGTTGCCTCTGTGATCAAACCGTGCCCATATCCCCTATCCAAATTTACATTAATTCCTATCCTCCCGTTTTCGCTTAGAGCATATCCCAAAATTTTATCCGAGGCGTCGGAAAAATCCGGCGTTGAAGCATTCGCCAGGATTTTTCCGGCGCCATATCGGAATTTTGGGATATGCACTCACAGTCAAAAGCACTGTACTATTGCACAAAATTATGATATAATCGGTGATGCCAATGAGCGAAAACTGAGAATAAAATTATCAAATGTTTTCGCTCTCAAGTCAAGGCAAAACGCTTTCGCAACGAAAGCGTTTTGCCAACTTTACGGGTGCCCACAAGTATTCCAGCCTAACCAATCGATTTCCAAATCTAGACGCTCTCGCAATGCCGAACCAGGAAGGGGGATGTTTGGTTGTCTTTCATAGAGAGTTACGACTCTGGCAGGTGGCGAATAGAGTCGCAAATAGGCGAAGGCTCTTTTGGCAAGGTCTACAAAATCTCCCGCGAGGA
Organism: Clostridiales bacterium; assembly: GCA_031270945.1. Lineage (GTDB taxonomy): Bacteria > Bacillota > Clostridia > Lachnospirales > WQUN01 > JAISWZ01. The sequence continues at coordinate 14,081 of JAISWZ010000721.1, forward strand.
ATTTGGCCTCAAAGTCTTCGCGGCGCTAAAAGTCATTCCTGTGCCGCATACAAGCTCTGACATAACGCACCTAAGGGCTGAAGGCCTGGAAGGAAACTCACTTCAGGCGTACATAGGCGAAATGGTAGGAAACATAGTAACAGAAATTAAGTTCGTGCATGAATTCCGGGGAACATCAAACATTGTAAGCTATGAGGATCATACGATACTGCCCAAGGAGGGAGAGCCCGGCTACCTGATCCTCATTCGCATGGAGCTTCTTGAAAGCCTGGAGCACATAAGCATTTCCAGATCCTTAAGCGAAGGGGAGGCTGTGAAAGTCGGCATCGACATCTGCCGCGCCCTTGAGCTTTTGGCAAAGAACAACACAGTCCACAGGGACGTGAAGCCAGACAACATATTGCTGTCAAAGCACGGGGACTGCAAGCTAGGCGACTTTGGAATAGCCAGGCAGATTGACCGGACGAATTCGGGCATGTCCCTGAAAGGAACCCATTCCTACATGGCGCCTGAGGTCTACAAAGGGCGGCCATACGGCAATTCAATAGACTTTTACTCCCTGGGGCTTGTGATGTACTGGCTTTTGAACAACCGAAGGATGCCTTTCATCTCCGCTTACGCGGAAACATTTAGCCAGTCCACCAGAGACACGGCTCTTGCCAGCCGCATGAGGGGAGAGCCTCTTCCGCCTCCGGCGTTCGCGTCTCCAAACCTGGCCGCCATAATACTCAAGGCTTGCGCTTATGATCGCGACGGCAGGTACAAGTCGGCTGCGGAGATGAGAAACGCGCTTGAGAATTGCGGCATTGAGCCTGTTACTTTTACCATGACGCTGCCAGTGCCTCCGCCTGATGAACCCTTAGAGGAGACTGTGCTGGAAGCGACTGTGCTAGACAATTCGCCTGAGCTAAAAGAGGCGCCTAAGATAAAAGAGGCGCCTGTTCAGCCAGAGCCAAGCTCTTCTGACGCAAAACAACAAGAGCCGGTCTTGGCACCGCCAGCAAAGCCAAACCCGGTGTTGCCAGATGAAAAGCCTTCGGGAACGACAGAGCCTTTGAAAACGACAGAGCCTTTGGAAACGAAAGAGCCTTCGGAGCAAAAGTCGCCTTCGGTTAAAGTAGAGGCAAAGGACAAGCCTGAGCCTCTAGCCTCCCAGCCTCCGGTCGAGCCAAAAGCCAAGAAAAAGAAAGGCCTAGTCATTTCCATGGCGCTATGCGCGGTTTTAGTCTTTGCTTTAACAATAACAGCGATAATCGGGGCGAACCTGCCCGCAAGCTCCAGCAGCGACCCAACCGAGCCTCCTGCCGCTACCCCTGCAGCCACCTCTGCAGCCAAGACGGAATCGCCGGAAACAACATCCACGCCTCAAGAAGCTTTTAATGAGACCAGCAATCCTGTAGAGCCCGACCCGCCGGCCATAACGCCAGCGCATTACCTTCTTTCAGATGACCAGGCGCAGCTCAAGAGCCAGAGCGGCCATGTCTATTTCGGCCAATGGCCCATCACTGATCCAACAGAGCGGTTTGTCGATCTCGCTTTCAACAACTTTGGCGGGATTGGAATGCAGTCTGACAATGGCAACGAATCTGGCTTAGCGTGGGTTGAATACGTAATCCCCTTTGACTTCGCCTTCTTCAAGGCGTCCATAGCGCTAGACAAGAACCATAACGCTTCTAGCGAATACGGGACGGCAGTGTATAAGGTTTATGTTGACGACGTTGAGAAGTTTTCCAAGCCATTTGCCGAAAGCTTGACAGGCCTTGATATTTGGATTCCATTACATAACAGCAGCGCCGGAAAAACGCTTAGGCTTGAAGTTCAGCTTAACGCCGGCGCTGACGGAACGCACTGGGCTTTTTGGGGAAACCCCCGCCTTTTAAGCGATCCATATGAAGCAACGGCTATGAGAGAGGCAGAAATCAACAACAGCTTGGCTGAGGCCAACAGCATTGAGCTTAACACCTCTGTATATGGCATCATTAACGGCTATGTTGAAAGCGGAGAAAAAGACCTATATGTATTTGAGGTAAGCAACCCTGGATTTCTGGGCGTTGACGTGTTTACCGACTTTATTCCATCAGGGGAGCGCTTCTGGAAATACAAGATTTTCGATGTCACCGACCCTGAAACCCCATTGATCCAAGAAAATAAAACTGGCGACGAGACAAGGTTTTGGCTATATCCTATAAAAATCAACCCAGGCAAGTATTGCTTTGAGATCGAAGCTTCAACCCAATGGTCAAACAGCGAATACAGCTTCAGGCTAAATTACCATCCAGATACGGCAGGGGAGCAGTCCATAAGCGACGGCGCATACTTCATCAGCTCCGCTGTCAATGAGGAAATGGTTGTCGATTCAGCCAACGGAAGCCTTATCGATGGCACCAGGGCTATGCTGTTCACCAAGCACAGCTTCGTTAACCAGCAGTTCCAGCTGACGTACCTTGACAACGGGTTTTACAGAATTGAAAACATCATGTCGCAAAAATCTTTCGATGTTCCTAACGGCGCAATGGATTCAGGCATATCCCTTGTGCAGTGGGGGTCAGAATGGACCCATGACGGGCAGGAAAACCAGCAGTGGATTCTCAGCCCGACTTCTGACGGATTTTACAACATCATCTCCAGAATCAGCGGCAAATATGTAGACGTGCAGGATCATGCCGTTGAAGACTGCTCTCACTTGATCATAAACGATCCCGACAATTCAATATACCAGAAGTTCAGGTTTACGCTAGTGGAGATCCAAGGGTAGGACAAGTGTGCAATTTATTATTAGAGAGGCAAGTTTGTCCGATTTAAGTTTATAGGCAAAACAGCCAAAGCCAGGAGGATGCGCGGTTTCCGCGCATCCTCCTGGCTTTGCTCTTATCTTTGCCCTAATATTCGAAAAGCGTCTCCGTTTCCCCTGAAACAATATTTGTCCTGCAGATGTCCGCATATTGCCTCTCATACATTTCTCTCCAGCCGATGTCATCTTCCGGCTTGCGGTTGACCTCTTCATCCTTGAAGTAAACCCAGTCCCCCGCTATGGCCAAAACCGTGTTCAGCCCGTTTTCTCCATTGGCGTCTATCAATGGAACCATTTCTCCGCTGTCATCCAGATAGACATAGTACTTGCCGTCAACTATGAATGGCCTGTTTACGCCTTCCGCAATAAATTTGGCCCTTGAGGTCTCGCCAGTTAAAATGTTCATTCTTACAGCAGGATTGTCCCAGCTCCACTTCTCCAGTTTAAGCCCGGATTCATGCCAATACAAGAAAGTCGCCTCTTTTTCCTTCCTCAGGTAAAACGCTTGATCAACCGGCAAGGATCCGCTTGTGAACGCCTCGCTTTTTCCCGCAACTATGCCGCCTTTGCCTGTATGCTTGTCAAACATCAAAATGACGCCCCCGTTGTATAACCCTTCAGATCCCCCGTAATACCCATACGAAGAAAATATGCTCTCTCCGTAAATCTGGGCTCTGATAACAGGCGCTCCCTCTACTGCCGGAGGCTCAAACAGGATTTTCGAGCTATCCCCATAGATGCTGACCGAGCGAAATAACTGCTTGAACCCATCCTCGGTCTTTTTGAGCTCAGCGTAGTAAATCGTCTCATCTTCAGCAGCTATGAAAGTCAGCTCGTTTAGTCCTTCGCAAATAGAAAGCGATTCATTGCTCCTTGAGTCATAGGCCCATATTTCACGATTGCCTGATCTTGAAAAGATAAGCCGCCTGCCGTCTGTCCCCAGTATTTCGCCATCTCCAAGCCTTACCGGCCCTCCGCCGCCTAAGGTTATCGAATGAATGGCAACTATCCAATCATCCCCTATTAGCTCGAATAGCTCAAAGTAAGCGCGATCCCCGATAATGCTGATTCCTCCGCTGCCTGCCCCCTCGTACAGAACTGTTTTCGCCCCTCCAGGCTTAAGCTTGGTCAAACGGTTAACGGTTTCTCGGACAGGGCTGAAGGCTCGCATGTTTAAGCTTTCCCTCTCCCAGCTATCACCACTGCATTCCCAGTAATATACGTTATCTCCATATTCAACGAACATCCCTCCATTGTTTAGCGGCTCCATCGCCCCGCTCTCAGGCATGCCAGGCGGCTTGGCAAATGCGTACAGCAAAGCGAAAACCGCTATAGCGGCAGCGAATGACGCAGCCGCAGCCAAAAAAGGCTTAAAAGACACAAACTCTCCTCCCAGTATGCGTTGATTAACGTTTTATGCCAAGGGTAAGATCCATGGCAAGAGTCTCTTTAATTTGCCAATTCATTTACTTATAAATCCAATTATGCTGACGGTATGATTTAAAGGAGCGGCCCGACTGGTTTGAGGCGGGCATAATATATATCCACAACAGTTATCGACCGATCTGCCATGGCAAATCCAGAATCCAAATGCATGGCAAGCATACGGTTCTCATAAAGCCAACACGCTACCCGCATATAAACAACACTCAATCCCCACAAAACCAACAATGAAAGCGACAGCGAAAACGCTGCCGCTCTTGCAAACCCCTTTCAGGGAACAACTTTACGACCAAAAACTCAATAAAGAACAGGGCATGTCCCTTTCGAGGCATGCCCCTATGCAGTCAGGCATCAGCCAACCTAATCGCAGTTCTTTTCACTACGAGGCAAGCCTCGTGAGCGCATATCCCAAATTTAACTTATGGCTCAGGAAAAGCCGCGCAAGTTTGCTCGCGCTTGCTCTTAAATCCCGAATTGTAGGATGCGCCCTATACGGCTTCGCTCTCAACAACTTCCTTTTCCTTTGATTGCAGGTTGCCCCTATACGGCTTCGCTCTCAACAACTTCCTTTTCCTTTTTGGGCAGACGGGCTTTCAGCGATTCCCACGCTTGGCGAGCCCCTTCAGTGCCATTCTTGTTGGCCAAAAGCACTATCACTACCGCTAAGACGGAGATGATAGTCACCACCAAGATCAATGCTGTTTTCTTGCTCATCAGATTATCCTCCCTTTGTTCTTCACAAGCGGATTCCGCCACGACAGAAGTGTATGAGTTTAGCGCAAAAAAGAGCGTAAACTTGCGAACATATATTTGCGCTGTTTGATTTTAGCGTTATCCCTATTTTTCCCAGACTTTGATATTTTTCCAGGGCAAAAACATATGATAGTTTTCTTCTTTGTTATCGCTCTTGGATAGCCATCGGTTCGAGTTGAACGTGCAGTTCTTTTCGCTCATTAGTATAGCATAAGCCTATCTTAGCGTCAAGGGGGATTTTGCGATCTGCTCTTAAATCCAGGTTTCTGTAATTCGCGATCCGCAGGATCCCCTTTAATGTGTCAAAATCAGTATATTCTCACTAAATCTTGTTGTCAAGCGCTCTATTCCTCTAGCCCGTTTTTCCAGCTGATTAGGTCGTTGAGAATGTCAGATCCATTTTTTATGAACACCGGGATCTCTTCAAGCGGCGCTTGGATCAGCACGGTCTGGCCTCCTGCGTAGGATTCTCCGCTCCAAAGGTGTGTCCATTCAGCTTGGCTTGGCAGATAGACTTCTCTTGATTCGCTCTTTGCGTAGACTATTGGGGCGACCAGCAAGTCGGGGCCGAAGAGATAGGCGTATTCCGCTTCATAAGAATTCTGGTCTTGATAAAAGTCAAAGAACAGAGGGCGCATGACCGGGATTCCCTTTTCGTGAGCGAGGGCCATTTGGGCTTTTACGTAGGGCTTCAGGAGCTCTCTGAGATCCATGTACCGCTTGCAGATTTTATAGACATCCTCGCCATAGCTCCAGACTTCATTGTCAGCTCCGGAGAGGCAGGTAGCGCCGCCAGTAGTGCCAAACTGGGGCTTATGGGGCTCCCTGTCTCCATGCAGACGCATGACTGGGCAGAAAGCGCCATACTGGAACCAGCGGACAAGCAGTTCGTGAAAGTTGGGATCGTTGATGTTTCCGCCATGAAACCCTCCGATGTCTGTTGTCCACCAGGGTATTCCAGCTATGCCCATATGGAGCCCTGCAACTATCTGTCTTCTAAAGGAGTCGAAGCTGGAATGTATGTCCCCGCTCCAGACCAATGCGCCGTACCTTTGGCTTCCAGCCCAGGCGCAGCGAAGGAGGTTTATGATGTTGGGTTGCCCTTCTGCCTTCATCCCGTCAAAAAAGGTCTTGGCGTACATGGCTGGATAGACGTTTCCTACCTGGATGTCTGGGCCAAGGTGGTACCTGTAGTTGTCAAAGTCATAGACCGCGAATTCCGGCTCTGCCTCGTCAAGCCAAAAGATCTTGACGCCTTTGTCATAATAGTTCTTTTTTGCCTTTTGCCAAACATAATCTCTTGCTTTGGGGTTCGTGGGATCGTAGTAGACAGTGTTGCCCTGGAAGTCAGTGCAGATGCGAAAGCCTCTTTCGGTTCTTACAAGAAATCCCTTTTCCCTCATCTCGGAGAAGTTTTCGCTCCTAAAGTCTACTGTAGGCCAGATGGACACCATAAGCTCTATGCCAAGGGACTTCAGCTCTGCTATCATGGCGTCTGGGTCAGGCCAATAGGTAGGATCAAACTTCCACTCCCCCTGCAGGGGCCAATGGAAGAAGTCAACGACGATAACTGAAATGGGAAGCTTTCTTTTCACGTATTCCCTTGCCACTTCCAGAAGCTCGTCCTGGGTTTGGTATCTGAGCTTGCACTGCCAGAATCCCATTGCGAAGTCTGGCATCATAGGGACTTTGCCTGTTACGGATGAGTAAGCCTCTTCGATCTCAGCAGGAGTGTCTCCGGCAGTTATCCAGTAATCCAGAGCTTTTGTTGATCTTGCCTCCCATGTGGTCACGTTGCTGCCGAATACAGCTCGCCCTACTGCGGGATTGTTCCACAAAAGGCCGTATCCTAGAGTCGAGAGCATGAACGGGACGCTTGCCTGGGAGTTCCTATGCGCCAGTTCCAGGTCACAGCCCTTGAGATTCATGTTCGTTTGCTGGTACTGCCCCATCCCATATATCTTCTCGTCAGGGTTTGACTCAAACCTCATGGTTAGCTGGTAGTCTCCGCCTATGATAGGCCTAAACTTCCTAGCTTCCACCTCAAGAGAGCTGAATGACTCGGATCCGTACTCTCTTCTGGTTCTGACTTGCTCTTCAAGCAAAAGCTTCCCCTCGCTGTTAAAGAACGAGAGCTTTCCTGTCCTGGTTATCCGGGCTTCGATTTTGCCGTTTTTTATGGAGGCGCTTCCATCGCTTTTTATTAACGGCTCAGGAGATCCCTCAGGCCTTTCAGTTAGCGCCCAATCTTCCTCTGGCAAGGCGCTTGACTTTGTAGCCCTGACGCGCAGGGCGTTCTGCCCCCACGCCTCGACTGCCAGCACTTCTGAATCGTACTCATAGACTATGGATCCATTCCTGATCTCAACCATTGCATCCCTCTTTTACGCAATGAATTCAAAAGAAGTTTTAGCATGATTTCATTTTAACTCTTAGGCATATCGCAATCGCATTTTAGAAATACCGCTAATTCTCGCTATTTACTGTTTCATAAGGCCAATCCAGTATCCCGCCAAAGTCATAGACTCTTTTGTACCCCATCTCGACCAGCTCATTTGCCGCTTTCTTGCTTCTGACTCCAGATCGGCAATACACCAGTATCCTGGCGTTCTTGTCTGGCAATTCATCAAGTGCCCTTTCCCCAATCTCATTGTCAGGCAACAGGACAGCTCCTTCTATCCGGTTTTCCTGAAACTCCTCCTCTGTGCGCACATCCAGCAGGACGGTGTCATCCCCGCCCTCATCAATGATCTCCTTGGCTTCTTCCGCTGTTATCTTATGGTATTCGGCGGCGGCGCATGAGCATAGCATCACCACTGCCAGCCCGGCAGCGGCCAGCAGTCTGCCCGCTTTCATAAAAGTCAAAACCTCCATTCTATAGGTGCGCATGCATATTCTAAAGCTTGCGCAAGAGCATATCCCAAAATTTTATCCGAGGCGCCGGAAAAATCCGGCGTAGAAGCATTCGCCAGGATTTTGGCGATTTGCCCTTGAACATTGGGCAAACGCTATCCGGCGCCATTTCGGAATTTTGGGATATGCACTAAGGAGCGAAAAGAACTGCAGCTAAATCGTTGGTTTTAGTTTAACGCAAGCTAATATTTCAACCCGGAATGTCAGATGTTTTAGGTTCAAGTATAGCATATCCTGGTTTTGCCGTCAAGCGGGTTAGGGGCTCGCGCCGGTGCAAACGCCTAAATCATATCAGCTAGACGGAGTTGATTATCCTGATTTTCGCTCGCTAGTCCAGCGTCCCTGCGTGATACTCATACATGTCAAGCTTGGAAATCTTGGCATTCATGCAGTCTCCTGATATGCATTTCGCCCTTGCCTCCAGCCAAGGCCTCTCCCCGCATAAAATGGCTGTCAAGTCAGGCGGAAAGCAATCTCCGTAATCCTCGATGATAAGGTCAACGCACTTTTTCTGGTCATCAGCCAAGGCGTTTTCATCATATTCGCCAATATCCCCTTCATATAGAACAATCTCGCGGGCTTTTTCGAATGATTGAAGAAGCTCTAGGCATACGGGCCCGTTATTCCTGGCCAGAAAGTCATTGTCAAAAAGAGGGACTTCCCTCGAAGCCAACGCGCTTGCGTTGGACAAATAGCAAAGCTTGTTCAGGAGCATTGGCGTTACGCTTCCCTTTTTGTGAATGATGTGCTTGGCTACATCGAATATGGTCGTGAGGGTTGGGGTTTTATTAGTGGCTTTCGCCCCAAGACTTATTTTGCCTTTTTTGCCTTTTTTGCCTTTCGATTTCATAAGTTTCTTTCTTTTATCGTCCTTTTTATTTGTTTTCGCTTTCTTAGCCTCTTTCTTAGCCTCTTTCATCACATCCCGCTTCTCCACAAAATCATCGGCAAGCTGTGCTTTATAAAATTTTGCCATCGCTTTCTTTTTGATAATAGCATTGCATTTCAACCCCGGCTCGGTATCTCCCCTCGCTTTGATCCAAGGATCTTCTGAAAGCGCAAGCTTAGTGATCTGACAAGGCGCGAGTAATCCGTAATCCTCCAGCACGTCGTCTAGAATCGTTTTCTCGGCGCTGCTAAAGGCATCAGGATCATGCTCGCCCAGATCTCCGTCTTTCAAAACATAAACATCCTTGTGCATCTTAAAGAATTCCACGCACACAGGCCCGCTTGCCCAAGCCCTAAAGTCTTCGCCAAACAGAGGCCTTTTCATTCTTGCAAGCGCCCAAGCGTTGGAGTAATAGCAAAGCTTTTGCAACTTCATAGTTGTGCATGAGCCTTTTTTGTGAAGCATGTATTTCGCGGCGTCGACAATGGTTGGCATAGTCCTGTTCCCCTTTTATAGCTATATGAGATGAAATATCGTTTCGCTCAAGCGCTCGCAAGCCTGTTCAATGCGTGTTTCGGTCGTTTGTACGCTATTATAGAATATTTAAGGACATTTAACAATAACCTGATACGCCAACCATGCTATCGGAAAAGTCCCGCCCTTTCCGCCTATGCCGCCACACGCAAAAAGCGATGCATTTCTGCATCGCTTTTTGCTTTTTGTTTTTGGTTTTGCTTTTTGTTTTTTTTCTTTTTGCTTTGGTTTTGCTTTTAGTTTTTGCCCTAATTCGCCGCCAGCGCTCTGGCTCTCTCATCCACAAGCGCTTTGTACTTATCCTTGTCAAACTGGACAAGCTTCGCCCAATCAAAGCCCTGCAAGTCAGTTTTAAGCGTATTCCACAGCCTGTCAAACTCCGCTTGGTCCTTGGCAAATATCATCTTCCATGAGGCGTCGCAAACCAGCGGGCCGCAGCTCGTGCGGATAACCGAGATGTCCGATGGATCCGGGTTCAAGCTGACATTGACAAACGGGACTACACCGACCTGGTTATTCTTCTCCAGGTAGGCCATGGGATCTTCCGCTCCGAAACGCTCGGACCATTCCTTCGTGGTGAGGGTCTGGCGCTTTTCAAGAGTCGTAGGCCAATACTCTTCAGCAAATGGAGCTTTTGTCTTGGGGTTGATCGCCGCTCCAGCAAGCATCCACTGGTTGATCTGCATCATTCCGTCAGCGTAGAGCCCGCCGCCGAATTCATCTGGCACTGGGGAGTTATCCATAAGGGCGTACTCTCCTATGTCAGTCAGGACATAGCCTTTTCCGTTTGGATCGTCTTCAAAGATAAAGCCGTAAATGCCTCCATGCATCGCGTCAAGCCCTTCTGGGGATGACATCCAGTCAAAGAGAAGCCTAACCCGCTCTTTCTTCTCTGGGTCAGAAGTTCCCACGGCAAAGGCTCTGCCGCTTCCATAGTACGAGTCAGAGGGCTGGTAAATCAGCATGTCTCCAATAGGAAGCATCATATAGTTTTCTCCAGCCTCGCCTCTGGTAGAGGTGTTCCAGAACCCTTGCTGCCAGTCATTCCATATGAGAAAAGCTCTTTTTGAGGTAAACTTGCTGTTGACAGAATCCCAGTTCTGGGTTCCTGAGTCTGGATCCACAACTCCCGCTTGGTTTGCGTCAAAGTAGAACTGAAGTATTCTCTTGTACGCTCCAGCGTCATCTACCAATTCTGCCATGTTTCCTTTGGTGTCAATGAGGATCGAGCCGTTTACTTCCTGTCCATACCATTTTGTAAGCTGATTTACATTCTCTATTGAAGTTCCATCCCAGTCGGGCCAAAGCGTAATGCCGTAGCTGGGATCTCCAGCGGAATTTGTTGGATACTTATCCTGCATTGCCTTGAGTGCCGAGACAAGGTCAGTCAAGTTTTTAACTTCAGGCGCTCCAATCTCCCTGTAATAGTCCCAAGGCACTGTCGGCGCCACTCCCGGGATGGTCGGAGAGAATGAAACCGGGCTGGTGTTTGTCAGTTCTGTAGGCCAAGCAAAGTACTTCCCAGGCCCTGCTCCTTCAAGAGATGAGTTGTAGTAATCCAGCTGGGGCTTATATTCGTTGAATGACTGCAGTGTCTGCATCTCGGCAGTAAAGTCTGTGATAAGCCCTGACTTGATGCAAGACTGGATGTCAGCGTTATCCAGGACTACGATGTCGCCCAGGAATCCTGAGGCGGATCTGGCGGCGAATATGTCCCCTCCAGCCGCTTGCGGCGCTATGATGCTAAGCGTTATGTTAAACTTGTCTTTCAAGATCTTGGCGGTCCATCCGGACTGCTCGCCTTGGAAGTTGGCGGGCTGGGAGTAGACTTCAAGCGTCATAGGCGGAAGCTCCGCGGGCGCGTTCGCTTCAGGGGCGCTGTCAGGCGCGGGAGCGTCTGTCTTGGCGGCTGGCGCCGTTGTTGGCGCCGCAGGCGCCTGAGTTGCCGGGCTTGCGCCTCCGCCGCAGGCGGAGAGCGACATGGCTATCAGCGCCGCGAATGCCAGCGCCAGGAAAATCGATTTCTTGCTCTTTTTGCAGCTTTTCATTTTAGATCCTCCTTTAGATTTCTTGCATGGCCGATCCAATAAAATGCTTTTTCTAGCAAATCTAAGCTTTAGAGATGCTTTTTTTCAGATCCAAGCTTAAATCTAACCCTTCACTGCCCCGATCATAATTCCCTTTACAAAGTAACGCTGGAAAAATGGATACACCAGCAAGATTGGCAGGGCTACAATGATCGTCACAGTCATTCGTATTGATGTCTGCGTCTGAGCCTGGGCTACCATCGCGGCGGCGGAGCTTGAAGAGGCGTTTACAATGGCTGACAGGGAGCTTGAGGACTGGAGGTACCTGTAGAGGATGAACTGAAGGGTGAAGAGGCTTTCCCTTGTCATCAGAAGCAGGGTATCCTGGAAAGAGTTCCACTGCCCTACAGCGGAAAAGATGGCTATGGTTGAGAGTATCGGCTTCGAGACTGGCAGTATTATCTGAAAGAACACCCTCAGCGTTCCAGCCCCGTCCACCTGGGCCGCTTCCCTCAGTTCCTTGGAAATGGATTCAACGTAGGTTTTCGTGAGAATGATGTAAAACGGAGAAACTATGGCGGGAAGTATGTATCCAAGGAAGTTGTTGGTCAGCTTCAGGTTCATCATCGTCAGGTACCAGGGGATGATCCCTGCGTTGAAGTACATTGTTATTACGACAAACCGATACCAGAACTTTTTCTTCCACATTGTATCGCTTGTGAACATGTATCCAAGGAAGGCTGAAGACAGCACCACAAGAACTGTGCCCACAACCGTCCGGGAGACCGAGATGAATGCGGCGTTCGCTATTCCAGGGATCCTGAAGGCGTCAATATAATTCTGGAAATGGATCCCTTTCGGAAACCATGTGACCGCGCCGCGCTCGCTTAGCTTGTTGTCGCTTATGGTATTGATGAAGATGTAATAAAACGGGTAGACGCATGCGAAGGAGAACAATGAGAAGAAGACTACCGCGAACACATCCATTACCCGATCTCCTATGGAGCTGGATGCTTTCAATCCGTCACCCCCTTTTATAGTAAAACAAGACTTTAAAAACAAGATATTGGCTAGTTCTAGCCAGAATCACAAAATGCTCTCTCGCCTAACCCCTATGGAAAGCCCGTTCGCCGCGAACAGGAGCGCAAGGCTCACCACGCTTTTCAGCATGCTTAGCGCTGTTGAGATGGAGTACACTGGCGGCTTGCTTGTGGAAAGGTTGTAGACGTACAAGTCCAGAACCTGTATATACTCCCGGTTCCAGGAGTTTTGGAAAACATAGTACTGCTCCATCCCGTTGTTGAGCATGTTGGAGATGTTCAAGAGCATTAGCACAAAGAAAGTGGGAAGGAGAGACGGAATTGTTATGCTCCAGATGCACTGCCATCTGGCGGCGCCGTCTATCTTTGCCGCCTCGTACATCCCCTCGTCTATGCCGCTTATGGCCGCGACATACATTATGGCGGCCCAGCCTAGGTTTTTCCATGTCAGCCAGAGCCACATCTTAAGCCAAAGATGGGAGCTGTCCTTCATGAAGTCTATTGGCCTGGCTATAAGCCCCCAATCCTTCAAGACCGAGTTTATCATCCCGTTGTTTCCCATTAGCAGGAACGCCACTGAATAAACCAGCACCCAGCTGATGAAGTTCGGGATGGTGGCCGCTGTCTGGACAAACTTCTTGAATGGCGCGTTCCTGAGCTCATTAAGCAGGATGGCAAAAAACATGGGAAGCCAGGAGAACAGGAGGGCTATGCCGCTCATGGCGAAAGTGTTCCTGAGAACCTGCAGGGTCTGGTTGACATAGGACTGGTTTTGAAACAAAAGCTTGAACCACTTCAGCCCCACAAAGGAGTCCCAGGAGAAAGGCAGCGGAGGCTGGTAGTCAAAGAAGGAGTAAATCCATCCGTATAGCGGGAAATAGGCGAATACGGCAACGAGCGCGATAAACGGAAGAATCAGCAGAAACTCTTTGTAGCCTTGAGCTTTTCTCGCTTTCCCCACACCAGTTCCCCCTTTATTTTTTATTTTATTAATATTTATTTTATTTATTTTATTTGTTTATTTTTTTATTTAATTTAATTAATTAATTACTTATTTATTTATTTATTTATTTATTTATTTATTTATTTATTAAATATTTAATTAACATCTCTAACAGTGTCACCCTCAAGCAGTTTTGGCGTTGTCCAATTCATATACTTTGGCTTGTTCCCTTCCAGTATGTCTATCATGACGTCAGCCGCCACGGCGCCTAGATTTTCCACTTCTATTGAAACCGTGGTCACTTTCTTGTCAAACCATTCCCTCAGGTATATGCCGTCTATGCCCATGATTGAAATGTCTTCGGGAACCCTGACGTTATTGTCCTTCAATACGCTCATGAAGCCGTACGCTATGTCATCATTGAAGCACAGCAATGCCGTGGCCGGGCTATGCCCTTCCAGGTACTTGTGCGCCGCCCGCTTGCCGATGTTAAACGATGAGTAATTGGCAAAGTTGTCATCGGAGGGCTGCATGATAAGCGGAGGATCCACCCGCTTGGCCAGGACGTTATCCGTGTCCCCGATTTCAGCTCTAACCACCAGCTCCTGGATGCTCATCTTCCCCCTGAAGTTCTGGGCTTCCTGCTCCATCCTGGTTTTCCATAGCTGGTATCGTATCGCGCTATGCCTTCCTCTTTCAGGGATTACCATGCCTATGCGCCTATGGCCTTTTGACATCAGGTAGTCAATGGCCATGTTTACAACTTTCGGATTGTCTATTATAACGTTGTGGACAGGCCTGGCAAAGGCCAGGCTGGCATCGTTTGTTGCCACGACCACCGGCAATAGATAATTGGCGCCTACGGAATTGATGTATGTTTCAGCCAGCACGTCAAGCGAGAACATGACACCGTCAACCAGATGGCTTTTTATCTTCTCGAAATCGCAATGGATATCCAGAAATATTGAATATCCCCGCTTGTACGCCACTCTCGTGGCGCCATTGAAAAACTGGATGTTGTAAGGCGCTGTGATCTCGTTTTGGTACAAAATAAGCTGCTTGGTTTTTCGGCTTTGCAAGGACAAGGCGATGGGATTTGGGTTGTAGCCAAGGCTTCTGGCCACATCCAGTATCTTCTCCTTCACCTCTTTCTTAACGTAGCCAGAATTATTGACGGCACGGCTGACCGACGCCACCGAAACCCCGGCGGCCTTGGCCACGTCCTCCCGCGTTGCTGTCTTGTTCACTTTTTTCACCGCTTTTCGCTTGTCTTGTCAAGAGCTTAAAGCTTAAGATTTCTGTGTTAAATATTTTTATTTATCTATATTTTCTTAAATTTATTTAAATTATAAACTTTATCTTATCCCAACCACCGCCTCCGCAACTGAGCAAGGCGGCAGCTCAAGCCTAACCAGCCCGTTTTCGATCCTGGCTTCAAGCTTTGCTGGCGTGACAGCATTGGGCTCTTCGAAAGTGTTGTGCGCGTTGGCCTTTCCGGTCAGGATCCTGGCTGAAACGGTTCCAGCTTTCGCCCCCAGGATCCGGATTTCCAACTCTTCACTCTTGTCCAGGGAGGCGTTTGAGATCGTAAGGGTCAGCTCTTCGCCCAGCCTCGAAGCTGTAGCCGAAAGGCTTGCGCCTTCCAAGAACATTCCCAGGCACTCTGCGTCATGGTGCCGCTTGTAGAGATCGTAGACATGGCCTGTTGGAGTCAATATCAGCTTCTTGCCCTCAGTCAGGATAACCGACTGAAGAACGTTTGCCACTTGGGCAATGTTCGCCATCTGGATCCTGTCGCATCTGGCGTTGAAAATGTCAAGCGAGATGGCCGCAACCAGCGCGTCCCGCATTGTGTTTTGCTGGTAGAGATAGCCCGGATGGGTTCCCTTCTCAACGTCAAACCAGGTGCCCCATTCATCCACTACCAGATCAACTTTGTGGCCTGGATCATGCCGATCCATCACCGCCAGGTGCGCGTCTATTATCTTTCCAATCTTTCTTGCCTGGGCCAGGGTAAGGTAATACTTTTCATCGCTGAATTCCGTGGCGCTGCCTTTTTCATCCCACGTTCCCGGGACTGTGTAGTAGTGTATGGACATGGCGTCCATGAACCGGGCGCACTTGCGCATCAAAATTTCGGTCCACTCATAATCCTCTGTTCCAGATCCGCATGCTATCTTGTAAAGCTTGTTTCCTCCGTAGCTTCGGCAATAGGTCTGGTAGCGGCGATACTCATTGGCATAGTAATCCGCCAGCATATTCCCTCCGCATCCCCAATTCTCGTTGCCTACCCCAAAGTACTTGAGCCTCCAAGCCTCTTTTCTGCCGTTTTCCGCCCTCAGCTCTGCCATTGGAGAGCTGCCTTCGCAAGTGATGTACTCGACCCATTCAGACATCTCCCGCACAGTGCCGCTTCCCAGGTTTCCGCATATGTAAGGCTCGCATTCCAGCTGTCTGCACAGCTCCATAAACTCATGGGTTCCGAAGCTATTGTCCTCCACGTCCCCGCCCCAATGAGTGTTGACCATTTTCTTTCGGTTTTGCCCTATCCCGTCTTGCCAGTGGTACTCATCCGCAAAGCATCCTCCTGGCCATCTCAAAACCGGGATTTTGATCCCTTTTAGCGCCGCCACGGCATCATCCCTGATCCCGTTTGTATTCGGAATGTCACTGTCCGCTCCAACGAACAGCCCTTCATAAACGCAGCGCCCCAGATGCTCGGAAAAATGGCCGTATATGTTGCGGTTGATCCTTCCTTTAACCGTATTGGCGTCAATCAACATAGTAGACATTAAGGCATTAATTCCTCCCAAGGTTTTTTTGTTGCTTTTAAGAGAGTTAAGATAGTTAAAAGAGTTAAAAAAGTTAAGATAGTTAAAAAAGTTAAAAGAGTTAAAAGAGTTAAAAGAGTAGAGCGCTAATCGGAGCGCCAGATCTCTTGAAGCATTGTTGCTGCCTGAATCAAGATTTCTTGCGCTCGCTTTAGTCATATTGTCTCTGTTTCGAATCCCTATGTCAATAATCAAGAATGTGTACGCAAGTACACATTCAAAAAATATAAAAGATGCATATAAACTGGAGAATGGGACGGAGTGCTTGGCTACAAATGCGGGGTTAGACATCGAGGGCCTGGCTATAAAGGCGGGATGAGATAATGCCGGGCTCCCGCCAGCAATCAAATTTTCGCGCGTCAAACCCCAACTGCGAAAGAGCGCCCCTCCGCGCCTGCGGCGCGGAGGGGCTAAGAGCATATCCCAAAATTATATCCGAGGTGCCAGAAAAGTTGGGCAAACACTATCTGGCACCTTAACGGAATTTTGGGATATGCACCAAAAGGCTATGCGCTGGGGCGCATAGCCTTTTGGTCTTGCTTTGGTCTTGTTTCAAGCCCGGGACAGCACAAAGAAGTAAAGCAGGAGCAGCATCCCTATCGCGAATATGATGCAAGGCCACAGCGTTAGGAACGCGGCCAGGAGTATGGCTGGCAGGTCGCCTTTTTCCAGCTCGTCTTTGATGGTCTCGGCCTTTTGCTCGGTTTCATTGACGTCTATGAGCTTGTCAAGCCTTTTCTTGAACATGTCCGCGCATCCTCACATGGCAGGCCGCAAAGTGGCCTGGCTCATACTCCAGGTATTCAGGCTCGGCTTCTTTGCATATGTCTTCGCAGTACCTGCAGCGGGTATGGAACTTGCATCCTTTTGGCGGGTTTATCGGGCTTGGGATATCCCCTTCAAGGATGATCGCCTCTTTCTTGTCAAGATCAGTGGTAGGGATTGCCGAGAGCAGGGCTTCAGTGTAGGGATGGATGGGGTTTCTGAACAGGTCCTCCGCTTTTGACAATTCCACGATGTTGCCAAGGTACATGACCCCGATGCGGTCTGAGACGTACTTTATGACAGACAGGTCATGCGATATGAACAGGTAGGTCAGGTTTTCCTTTTCCTTCAGCTCCTGCAGGAGGTTCAGGATCTGGGACTGGATTGAGACGTCAAGCGCTGAGACCGCTTCATCGCATACTATGAATTTAGGCTTGACCGCGACTGACCTGGCGATTCCTATCCTTTGCCTCTGCCCTCCGGAAAACTGGTGGGGGTATCTATGGATCATGTAGTTGGAGAGCCCGCAGTCTTCCATTACCTTGAAGATGTACTCCTGTTGCCTTTCGTCGTTCTGGCCATAGAGCTTATGGGTCTTGATCCCCTCGGATATTATCTGTCCAACGGTCATGCGGGGGTTCAGGGATGAGTATGGATCTTGGAAGATCAGCTGGAGATCCCGGCGGAGCTTTCTCATTTCGGAATATTTGAGCTTTTCCAAAGATATGCCGGTTTCTCTGAGCTTTTCATGGGTTTGGAAATCTTTGTGGGTTTCGAGCTTTTTTCTTAAGTCTTCAAGGCTTGCTTCCGCCTCTTGGGTGTCTTTATCCGACTTGCTTACCTTGGCTTCGGCTTCTTTGATCCTGGCGGCTGACTCAGACATTTGCGCTTCCCTCAGTTGCTCCAGGGCTTTCGCTTTCTTTTTTGACGCTTCATGCCTGGCTAGTGCAAGTGTTTGCGCTTCTTCAATGTTGTCCGATACCAAGAGCCCGCCTAGCAAGGGAACCATTTCCATGTACGCGCTTTGGGACTTGGGGCCGCCGCTTTTCCAGGATTCGAAAAGCCTTGGCAGGTGTTTCAGGGTTTCTTCAACATAGGACGGGGCTGTCTCATCCAGGGTTCTTCCATAGTAGATGGCGGTTCCGGCGGTTGGATGGTAGAGCTGGAGCAAAACCCGGCCCAATGTTGACTTTCCGCACCCGCTTTCGCCAACAAGCCCGAAAGTTTCGCCAGGAAAGATATCCAGGTCTATGCCGTCATTGGCTTTGACAAACAGCCCCTTCTTTCCCCTTACAGGGAAGTGCTGCTTAAGGCCCCTGATCTTGATTAAAGGCGTTTGGCTATCAAGCATTTCGCGCCTCCTTGCCGGGGTAATGGCACCTCACCAACTGGGTGGGCGACACGGGCGTCAACTCAGGTTCCTGCTTGACGCAAAGGCTGGTCGCATGCTTGCATCTGGGGGCGAACTTGCACCCGACAGGCAGGTCAAGCGGATGCGGCACAGCTCCTGGTATGGCTTCAAGCTTGACCCCAGCAGGGGTGTCAAGCCTGGGTATTGACAGCATGAGCCTTTCCGTGTAGGGATGGGAGTATTTAGTGTCTGAGAAGATGGTTCTGACAGGCGCCATCTCCACTACCTCCCCGCAGTACATGACTGTCACGTCATCAGCCATTTCGTTTATGACTCCGAGATCATGCGTTATGAAAAGGATGGATGCGCCCTTTTCTGCTTTGAGCTCATTCATGAGCTTCAGTATTTGGGCCTGTATGGTCACGTCCAGCGCTGTTGTCGGCTCGTCTGCTATAAGCAGGCTTGGCTTGCAGGCAAGCGCCATGGCTATCATGACCCTTTGCCTCATTCCGCCGGAGAGCTGGAACGGGTATTGCTTCGCGACTGTTTCAGGGTTTGGGATCCTTACATCCGAGAGTATCTTGCAGGCTTCCCGTCTTGCCGCTTTCTTGCTCATGCCTTGGTGAACCTGGAACGACTCGCCTATCTGCCTCTCCACTGTGAAGACAGGGTTAAGGCTGGTCATGGGCTCCTGGAAGATGACGCTTACCTTGTTCCCCCTTATCTTGTAAACTTCCGACATGGGCATTTTTAAGATGTCTCGCCCTTCCAGCAAAATTTCGCCGCTTTTGATAAATCCGTTCTCGTCCAGAAGCCTTAGGATGCTCATTGCGGCAACGCTTTTGCCGGATCCGCTCTCCCCCACGACTCCAAGCGTCCGCCCGGGCTCAACACTGTACGAGACGCCATTGACGGCCTTTATGATCCCCCTCTTGGTGTTGAAGTAGGTGTGGAGGGAACGCATCTCAAGAACCGGCATCGCTATCCCTCCTATCTGTCGTTGGACTTCGGATCAATCGCGTCCCTAAGGCTGTCTCCAACTATGTTGACGCTGATTGTCGCAAGCCCCAACGCTGCCGACGGGAACACCCATCGCCACCAGAACTTGGTTATCACGGTTGAATCATTGCATGCGTAGAGCATGTTGCCCCAAGTGGCCCTAGGCTCCAGCACTCCAAAGCCCAGGTACGACAGGGTAGCCTCTATGAGCATGCATGTGGCCAGGTTCAGTGTCAGGTTTACAAGAACCACAGCCAAGACGTTAGGCAGTATGTGCCGGAATATGATGTTTGTCTCTTTGACGCCCATGGCTTTGGCCGCCGTCACAAACTCGTTCTCTCTTTCAGCCAATATCTGGGCTCTCGTAAGCCTAGCCAGGCCTGGCCAGCTTAGAAGCCCAAGTATCAGCATTATCATTACAATTCGCGTGTCCTCTGAAATCCTGTTGCCTATTATGGACGATAGTATAATTGCCAAGGGAAGAAACGGTATGGCGTTGACAATTTCCGCGAACCTCATGAGAAGCATGTCGGTTCTGCCGCCGTAAAAGCCGGAGATCCCGCCAAGGAGTATCCCAATGATTCCAGCGATTACAACAGATATCGCTCCTACAGAAAGAGTGATGCGGCCTCCGGAGATGAGGCGGCGAAACATGTCGCGGCCATACTGGTCAGATCCCAAGAGATAGCCCTTCATGCCCCATGTGACAACGTTTCCGTTTGACAGGATGGCGGCGCTTGAAAAGTAGTCGCTCGAGACAGAAACCGCGTTGGTTGTCTCAGGCGCGCTGTCCTGCCCAAAGTTGCCCATGCCCCAGCTTCTAAGAGATCCGTCGTCAAGAAGGACAGAGTAGTGGTACCTTCCTGCGGACACTGACTTTACATGCCCTTGGATATCCTCAGGAATGTCTTGCAGCCCGTACTCCTTGCTTCCCCATACGTAAACTTTTCCGTCTGTCGAGACCCCGGCTGCGCTCTCCTTGGAGGCCGCCACCTGGATAGCCTTGCCTTGCAGCTCTTCGGGCACTTTGCTTATGCTCAGCTCATTGTTGGTCATGACCTTTACAGTGTTGTCTTCAAGAAGGGCTATGGCAGTGTAGGGATTCAAGTCAAACGATAGGATCTTTTTGTTTCCGGCCAGCCTTGGCGAAATTTTTATCAGGTTTTCGTTTCCCCAAATGTAAAGCTTGCCGTCATCCCCCAGCGCCGCTGAGATCTGGATGCCAGCCTTGACTTCCACTATGTTTACCCCTTTGGGGATCTTGGGGATCTTGGTCAGGTTCATTCGGTCGTTGCCCCAGGTGTAGATCTTGCCGTCCTGCCCTAATGCCAGAATGTGATCTTGCCCGCAGGATATGGACTTAAGCGCACCCATCCCCTCAGGCCTGCGGTACAGCTTCTCTTGCACCAGGTTTCCTGCCAGCTTGCCCCATTGGTACACGTTTCCGTCCTGATCCAAAGCCGCGCCAAAAGAGGCGCCTGTGTCTATCATGGCCGCCTTGCCTTGAAGCTCCTTTGGCACATCCAGGAAGAAAAAGCCTGGCGCTATGTTGGATTGCGTGGTGTCCATGAAGTTGATATCAAGCGGGTAAACCGCAGGAAGAATCACGCAGGCCAGCACTATCAGCGCGAATATCGCAACTCCAGCCACTGCCAGCTTCTTGGAGCAGAAGTTCATTAGAGCCGTCAATGACGGGCTTTGAACCATCTCTTCCTCCAAGGCGCTCTTTGAGCCCCCTAGAAACATGGCTCTAAGCGTTAGCAAGAAAGAGGGTTTGCGCTTTCCCAAGCCGCTCATTGTTCTACCCCCCTCTCTTTTTATGACAGCCTGACCCTAGGATCCACCAGGCAGTACCCTATGTCCATGATCAAATTTCCCGCTAGGCTCAATACCGCGTAGAAAGAGTAAAAGGCCAGCACAACCGCGTAATCCTGCTGCATGAGGCTTGAGATCAAAACGTTTCCGATCCCGTTCCAGTTGAATGTTCTCTCGATTATCACAGATCCTCCGAATATGCTTATGAACCATCCCGTAAATATCGTCACGAAGGGTATAAGCGAGTTCCGGAACGCGTGGGAGTATATGACAACCTTCTCCTTCAAGCCCTTTGCCCTGGCTGTCCTGATGTAATCCATCCTCAAGGCGTCAATCATTGCGGCTCTCACGTACCTGGTTATGCCTCCCAATGAAGAGAAAACATAGACTATCAAAGGCAAGGCCATGTACCTGTAGTCAGCCCAAGTCTTGGCCCAGCCCGTTAGCGTCGTGTCTATGGATCCTGATCCGCTTATGGGGAATATAGGGATTATCACTCCGAACAGGCATATGAACAAAAGGCCAAATATGAATGTAGGAAGGCTGTAGCCTATAATGGTCACGACTTGCACAGCCTGGTCAAAAACTTTGCCTTTTCTTACCGCAGTGGCGATCCCCAAGGGTATTGTAATGATAAATGTGAATATCAGCCCGAATATGTTAAGCTTCACAGTGTTTCCCAAAGGCGCCGCCGCCATTTGCGCCACAGGCAGCCTTGTCACTGTGGACCATCCAAAATCTCCTGTGACCATGGTCCTAAGCCAGCTGAAATATTGAACCACAACCGGCTCGTCAAGCCCAAGCTTCTCCCTGGCCGCCTTGTACGCGATCTCAAACTGCTCAGGCCGCAGCTTTCGGCCGTCTACCAGCATCAAAGCTGGATCGCCAGGCATAATCTTTGATATCGAAAACAATATGACTGAAACTATCAGAAGCGTGAATACAATGTATCCGAGGCGCCTGAGTATATACCTCGCCATGCCAGCACCCCCTTTTTAATACTTGAGAGCGAAACATCAGGAAATTTTAATTTAAAAAAACGCCTAATAAAACTATGCTTAAGAAATCGATTGTTCTTTTATTTAAAAAATAAAAAAACAAAAAAACAAATACAAATACTGGGGAGGGGCAAGCCCCTCCCCAGTTCTCCGCGCCTCGCAAATGAAGGCTTATCCGATATAGCACCTGATGATTGAATGCGCCCAGTCCCAAGTGGGGCTGACATCATAGCCTTTAAGCTTCAGGTTAAAGAAGTCGTGGTAATCGTTTGAGTACAGCGGTATCATGGGAACAAGCTCGTTCCAGCGAACCTGCATCTTTACCCAGCTGTCTACCCAGCTTTCCCAATCGTCAGCGGGGATGCTCTTCATGCCCTTTGCTGTGCTTTCGAGCTCTTCATCAATGATGTTCGTGCTGTTCCACTGATCCAGGTATTCTTCCTCAGAGCTGAAGACGTACCAATACTCATTCGCTTCCGTGAAGCCAACAGCCAGGTTGAACATGTGGTAAAAAGGCTCAACGCCGTCACGATACAAGTGAGTGAGAAGGGTTGCGAAATCAACCTGGGTCTTGTTGATCTTGATGCCTATGCTTTCAGCGGCTGGAAGAAGAAGCGTCGTGATGTGGTCAGACACTTCGTTGTTCTCAGATGAAAGCCATTCGATTATCAAAGGCATGAGAGTGCCGTCATCAAGCTTTTTGTACCTGACTCCGCTGGTATAGGCGCTTCCGTCCTCGCCCAATGTCCAGCCGCCAGAAACCAAGCTTTCCTCGGCTTTCTCAAGGTTGTAGGTATAGTGGGTTATGAGGGATTCCATCTCGTCTTTGGAATACTGGTACTCAGGCGATGAAAGGCCATAGTACCCGTCAACCACTTCCGCGTACCCTTTGGCGAACAGCATAGCGAACTCTTCGCGGTCAAGGCTGTATATCAAAGCTTTGCGGACTTCTGCGAACTGTGTTGGGCCGATGTCGCACTTGAATGTGATATGGCCAAACCCGTTTCTTGGATAGTTGAAATAGTCAGCCTTTCCGTTGTCAACAAGGGTGAGTCCTTTTTCAATCTCGCTGCCTGTCGCGTTTCCGTCAAGCAGGTCAACCTCTCCAGCCTCAAGCTCTTCAAGCTGGGTGGCGGAAACGGTCTTCTTGAGGATGATTTTCTCTATTTGCGGCTTGTATCCGTCATGGGTTGACAGGAACTTGGGATTGGCGGAAAGTATCGCAGTCTTTGTGCTCAAGTCGTAGCTGTCAAACTGGTAAGCTCCGCTTGTGACTTTCGGGTTGTAGGCGTATCCTGTCTGCTCGTTCAAAAGAGTCTCTCGGATAAGGTCAACGCTCCAAGGCCCGTCAATGTATGTGCCAACTCCATCATCCTTGACATCGCATCCAGGAGCTATCACTTGCAAAGGCAGCGGGCCAACCGCAGTGCTTGCAAGCTCGTAGTGGTTTGGAAGCTCTTCAGCCACCAATGTCACTGAGAAAGTGTAGTCGTCAATCAGCCTAAATCCTGGCAATCTATTGGACTCGCCGGCTGAGTACTCCTCTCCGCCTGGGTACATCTCTGCCCCAGTATTGAAGCCTTCAAGTTCTTGGAACTCGCTGGAGAATCCAAGAAGGTTTGTAAACACATAATCCTTGGCTGAGATGGCTGTTCCGTCGTTATAGACTAGATCCTTGTAAATCTTGAAAGTGAAGGTCTTTGAGCCGTCAGCGTTGTCAGCTGTCGTGAATTCTTCCACAGATATGGGGTTTACAATAAATCTTCCGTCTTGCGTCCAGACGATTGTGCTGTATCCTCCTAGCCCGCCATGAATAAGTTCCTTGATGTCGGCGTTGGATGAGCTGTTCGTCCATCCGTTTAGCATATATACGTCAACGTCTGTAGTAGATCCTCTGACTATTGAGCCTGAAGCGGCGGGAAGAGCGCTTGCTTTAGCTATGAGCTCATCTCTCGTCATTTCTTCCCAGTCTTTTTCTTCAACAGGCGCTGCTTCCACTTCTGCTTCTGGTTCGTCCACAGATTCAGCTGGCGCAACTGTTTCTTGACTAGGCGCTGCTGTGGCTGGCGTATTGGTTGCAACAGGCTCTGTTTTCGCTCTGCAGCCAACAAGCAATGCCAGGGCAAAGAGTATTGCCAATGCTTTTTTCATTCTCTTTTTTTCCCCTTTCAATTTATGTGCCTCCTATTGTAGGAGCTTATATGCCTCCCAATAGGTAAGGCTCACAACTGCCATTGGGCATAATGCCTAAATTTAACGAGCATATCCCGAATCGCGTATGCTAATTGCAACCGCTAATGGCAATGGTGTGATTAATGATAACAAAAAACACGAAAACTTGCAATCAGATCGCGTCAACGCGCATGCTCCAATATTATCCAGATGAAAGCGGCTTGCGGGTTGTTTCCGCGCCTATGCTCTTATTCCACTAGTATATGTATAAAGCGCTTTTCAATCCGTATAAGTCATTTTTCGACCGCATATCAGATCTATAGCTCTTGTCTTTGCATGTTTTGTCAAGTTTCAAAAACAGTTGTCACTTGCGTTTACGCGCCGATACATTTGTTATGCTCTGTCCTTATTTTTGTTGATAATCCGCCCCTTTCGCTAACCGATAGCGCGTTCGTTTTCGCTCACCGATATAATTAAAAACAGAAAATATATATAATCATTCTATACTATAATCTAACCCAGCGCAAGCAAAATTTCTGCAATAACAAAAAAATATTAGGGCATTTCCTAACTCGTCTTTATATAAAAAGCTTGAATAAACGCCATTTTCAAAAAATTTAGGCAACTTTTAAAGCATATCCCAATTTAAATTTTAAGGCGCCGGCACCATGCCGCTCAAAGCTTGTCCACTCTTTTTAGAGCGGCCGCCCTTGCGCCTCTTGGCGCCAGTCGGTCGCTCGCCCTACGCTAGAATCGCGCAAGTGCATATCCCAAAATTATATCCAAGGCACCGGAAAAATCCGGCGTTGAAGCATTCGCCAGGATTTTTCCGGTGCCATTTCGGAATTTTGGGATATGCACTAGGCCCTGTGAGTCGCGCGCCAAGCGGGCCTCCGCATAATCGCTTTAATCATCCGCTGTGACTTGCTATCCTTTCTTGCCTGGCAAAACCAGCACCACCACCCACGAAACGAGGAGCAGAAGAAGCTGGGCAACGAGAGCCATGCCTAGCGCATTTTGCGCAATCTCTCCAGAAGGCCCGCTAAACGCGAAAAAGGCCCTCAACGTTGCCGTGAAGCCAAAAAGGATTATGAAAAGAAAAAGCAAGCGGTTCATGGACATGATCTGGCCTTCCGTTGGCAGCGCTTCGTCAACCGGAAAGTCCGCCTCTGAATAAATCTTTGGATCCAAGCTTATCCCCCCTTAGTGCATATCCCAAACTTTAATTGGCATATGCTCTTAGCGGGCCCAGGCGCTTCGCTCTCTGTTATATAAGATGCTTCGGAAAAGCAATTTGCTACAAATCCATTACGGCGATCACATCCTATGGTTGCAATGCGAGAACTCCATCAAGGCCAAATGGCAAGGCTTTGATCAACTTGACTTTTTGTTCTAGCTATCCTATGATCCTATTGTAATCTCGATTAAATTACACTAATGATTTTACGGCAAGAGCTCCGTCAAGTCCATAAAATCAAGGCTTTGTCAAATGTCCAAAACAATGGGCAAACCTTTCAGCCATTTGCTTTTGCTTGGGCGGAGGTTGTTGTTGATTTTTTCAGTTGCTCCC